>JAZQWA010000001.1:0-11018 GCA_045632065.1 Eubacteriales bacterium
GGCGCAGATTACGCCTACACTCTCGACGGTGGCGCGCTGAATGAGATTGAATATGAGAATTTCAACGCCGCATCTGCGCTTGTTAAGGTGCACGGCAGGGCAATTCACCCAGGCAGCGCAAAGGATAAGATGATAAATGCAGTGAGAATTTCCGCTGAGTTCGACTCTATGCTCACTCCCGACGAGATTCCCGAGAAAACCGAGGGCTACGAGGGCTTCCACCACCTGCTTTCTATTGAGGGTGAAACAGAGGAGTCTGTTTCCAAGTATATTATCCGTGACCACTCAAAGGAGAAATTCCTTGCAAAAAAGACGGAATTTGAGGCGGTTGCAAAGTCGCTTAACGAAAAGTACGGTGAGGGCAGAGTAGAGCTTATTCTTAAGGACTCCTACTACAATATGAAAGAGGTCCTCGAGGACAAAATGTTCGTTGTTGAGAGAGCCGAAAACGCAATCAGACGTATGGGCGAAACACCCGTCAGCGTGGCAATTCGCGGCGGTACAGACGGCGCAAGACTTTCCTTTATGGGACTGCCTTGCCCCAACCTTGCCACCGGTGGCGGCAACTTCCATTCTCGCTTTGAGTACGTGTCTGTTGACGCTATGGAAAAAATAGTTGATTTGGTTGTTGAAATAGTAAAGGGATAACAGCGTGGTAGAAAAATATATTAAAGAATACTGCGAAGGCTTTGATTTTAAGCCTTATAAAAAACATTTAGAGAAGGTTTGCGATATAACTATTGAAAGCGATATTTCGCTTTTTTCTGAAGGAATAAATAGACGCACTAAGTCTCACGTGGTTTTTAGGAAGGACAATGCGGTATATGAATGTGACCGTGTTGATACCGAAAATCTAATAATCTCTTTAATTACCGTGAACGGTAAAAAGTGCCTTTGTTTCTCGAAGAGTCTTTATGGTTTTGTGTTTTTGAATATCGATAATTTACAGGTCGAGTTTGAGTATTTTCCTGAAAATGTATTTAACAACGAGGAATCATTTATAGTAGTTGAGGCAAGGAATCTTGGCAATTTGATAATTTTTGACGGTTGTTATTGGGCTTGTCCTTATGGAATATATGCGTATGACTACGTTAACAAAAGGTTTTTCAATTTAACAGGCGAATACGGCTTGGTATATGATGTAGAAGGAAATATTTTAGACGGAATTTTAACTATTACAGGGCGTAGCGACCATAATAAACACATAGAAGTAAGTCTATCAGAGCAGGATGTTCTGAAGCTTATCGATGAAAAAGGAACAAAAGATTTTTAAATAATAAACCGCCTTGAAAAAGGCGGTTTTTTATCTTCTGGCGTTAATTTTGAATTTCTAATTCCAAGTTTTTTATTCAGCGTCGAAAAGCTCTTTTCCAACGCCGCAAACGGGGCACTCAAAGTCGTCGGGAAGATCCTCAAACTTCGTTCCGGGGGCGATTCCCTGCTCGGGAAGTCCCTTCTCCTCGTCATATTCCCAGCCACAAGGGCCACATACGTATTTTGCCATAATTATATTTCCTTTCGTGTTCAAGTTTTGATTTGTGACTTAATTATATATCATTTTATACACATTCTCTGTGATTTAGTCACATAAATAAAGAAAAAACAAGGCTTTTTCACAAAAACCTTGTTTTTTTAGTTATTTCGCCAGCTCGTCCGCAAGCGCATTGATTTGCGCTCTGCTTTCATCGCTTAAGGCAGACATAATCTTAACCTCGGTTTCAGCGTAGGAGAGATTTTTGCTCTTTTCGAGCATAGATTTCATCACCTTGGTTGCCATAGGCGCCCACGAGCCGTTTTCAATAAAGGCAACGCGGCGGTTCTGGTAATTTCTCTCGGTTAAGTGGTTGATAAACTCCTTCATAAAGGGGAAAACGTCAGCATTGTAGGTGGGTGACGCGAGAACAAGTCTGTCATAGCGGAATGCGTCCTCAACCGCTTCGTGCATATCGCATCTTGCGAGGTCAGATACTGCAACCTTAACGCCCTTTGCTTCAAGCAGGCTTGCAAGCTCGTCCACAGCAACCTTTGTATTGCCGTAAATCGAGGTGTAAGCGATGCACACGCCCTCGGTTTCGGGTCGATAGCTCGACCAGGTGTCGTAAAGACCGATGTAATAGCCGAGATTTTCGCTAAGCACAGGACCGTGGAGAGGGCAGATTATCTCGATATCGAGATTTGCCGCCTTTTTGAGCAGAGCCTGTACCTGTGCGCCGTATTTTCCAACGATACCAATGTAATATCTTCTTGCCTCGCACGCCCATTCGTCATCCACGTCAAGCGCGCCGAATTTGCCGAAGCCGTCGGCAGAGAAGAGTACCTTGTCGGTGGAATCGTAGGTCACGATAACCTCGGGCCAATGCACCATAGGCGCGGTAACGAAGGTGAGGTTGTGCTTGCCGAGAGAAAGAGTGTCTCCCTCTCCTACAACTATGCGGTTTTCGGTAAACTCGTTGCCGAAGAAGCCGCGCATCATAGCGAAAGCCTTTGCAGAGGAAACGATTGTTGCCTCGGGGAATGCCTCTCTGAATTTTACAATGCTTGATGAGTGGTCGGGCTCCATGTGCTGTACCACGAGATAGTTTGGAGTTCTGTCGCCTACCGTAGCCTTGATATTTTCAAGCCACTCGTCAGCAAAGCCGATGTCAACGCTATCCATAACGGCGATTTTCTCGTCAAGGATAACGTAGGAATTATAGGAAATTCCGTCGGGCACAACGTACTGACCTTCAAAAAGGTCAACCTTATGGTCGTTGACGCCAACGTACTTTATATCGTTTGTAATTGTCATTTTTTCACCTCTTTTATGTAATCCACTAAATTATAACATACTTTTATTAACATATCAACAATTATTTTTAAATATTATTATATCTATAATCTCTTGACAGAAAAATATAAAAATGTTAAAATAAAATATTAAGATTTAAAATGGAGAAATATTGACTATGGACATAGCAATTAAGGTAATTTACAACGTTGCGCTTTTGTTTATAATGATGATACCCGGCATTCTGATGAAGAAGTGCAAGCTTTCTGTTGACGGCTTTGGCAAGGGAATTTCAAATCTCGTGCTTTACATAGCTCAGCCGGCGCTTGTTTTCCTTGCGTACGTTCGTCCTTACGCTCAGGATATCCTTATAAATTCCATATACGTACTGGTGCTTTCTATAATAGTGCACGGCATTTTCTCTGTGGTTGCTCTTATGTCATATAAGAATGCCCCTGATGCTATGCGCCGTATGCTCAGATTTGCCACCATTTTCTCAAACGCGGCATTTATGGGTATTCCTCTTATTAAAGAGGTGCTCGGCACCGAGGCAACGGTATACGCTTCAATTTACAATATCACCTTCAACCTCTTCCTCTGGTCGCTCGGCGTTTTCATCTGTACCGACAAGCGTGACAGAAACCAGAACGGCATAGAGGACGACGATGAGGAAATCAAGATGAACGCATCGCCTCTCAAGGCGCTTTACCACCCCGTAACAATTGCGGCGGCGCTCGGTCTTTTATTCTTCATTCTTCCTATTGAGACCTATATTCCGGAAATTGCTATGGAAACACTTGAGAAGCTCGGAAATCTCGTAGCGCCCCTTTCCATGATGGTTATCGGCCTGCGTCTTGCCGAGATGGACTTCAGCGGTATTCTGAAGGACAAATACATGTATCTTTTCCTTGCGCTGAGACATTTTGTTTTGCCTCTCGTTACACTTGGTTTGGTAAAGCTTGTTGGACTTATCCTTCCTGTGTCCGAGCTTGTTGAAATGGTAACTGTAATTCTTGCGGCAGCCCCTGCAGCAACCTCCGCTACAATGTTTGCCGAGAAATATGATTGCGATGCAAATTACGTGTCAAGACTTGTTACTGTTTCCACACTTCTTTCTATTGTGACCATGCCCCTGATACTTCTTTTGGTATAAAAAATATTCCCACAGAGGACTTATATGGATTTTAATAAAAATATTCCCGAAATCGAAAGAATAATACAGTACACCTTTAAGGATAAGGGCCTTCTTCGTCAGGCGTTTACGCGCTCCAGCTTCTGCAACGAGCAGAGGACGAGAGGGAAGAGAGGCTATTCCTCCAACGAGGTGCTTGAATTCTTCGGCGACAGCGTGCTTTCTACTTCGATAATCAGCATTTTGATGGCTGAAAAGACCGAGAGATACGAGTTTGGCGTGTTTACCGAGCTTGGCGAAGGAGATTTCTCCAATATCCGCTCAAAGCTCAGCGATAAGCGCAATCTTTCTCTCAGCATTTCCAAGCTTGGCCTGCAGAAATATCTGCAGATGGGCGACGGTGACAGAAAAATGGGCATCGATAGCGAGCCGTCTGTAATGGAGGACCTTTTCGAGAGCATTATCGGCGCGGTTTATATTGACTGCGGTATGGATATTAAGAGGGTTATCAAGGTCGTATCGAAGATGCTTGACCTCTCGGTATATCTTGAGAACACAACGCCACCCATTCAGAGCTTTAAGAACGCGCTTCAGGAGTTTTGCGCTGATAAAAAGCGCCGTTTGCCTCCTCCTGTTTATAAAACGGTGTCCGAGTCGGGCCCCGACCATAAAAAGACCTATGAGCGCGCGGTTATAATCGGTGAGCGTACAGTGGCGGTTGGCAAGGGCAAAAATCAGAAGCTTGCCGACGTGGCTGCGGCAGAGGCTGCCCTTGAAATTCTCAAAAAAGAGGAAGAGGCGAAGATAAATATCGCAAAGCCGACGAAAAAATCCTCTCCTAAGGCAGAAAAAAACACTCGTAAGGAAGAAAAATCCATCGAGATAAACACCAATGCGGTAAAGGAGCTCAGAGATTATGCGGCAAGCAAAAAGGCTCTGTTTCCCGAGTTCCGTGACCTTGGCGAGACCGAAAGCTCAAACGTAAACGTAAGAGAGTATGCCGTTGAATGTCGTTGTATGGGCAAATCGGCTACCGCAATCGGCAAGAGCAAGCAGGATGCAAGATTTATTTCTGCAGGACTTGTGCTGGAGCTTCTCAAAAGCGAGGAGAAGCCAAAGAAGTCGCAAAGCAGCAGACGCCCGGGCGCAAGGAAGCCTGCTGTACGTCGCAAAAAGCAATAAAATGTAAACTAAACATTTCAAAACGGAGTAAAATATGAAAAATACTTATCTTGAAGGCGGTAAAATATGCACCTCTCACGGTGTTAGTGGCCTTGTAAAGATTGAGCATCTTTGCGACAGTCCCAAGGTGCTTTGCAAAGTAAAAAGAATATATATTCCCCTGCGTGACGGCTCTTTCGAGGAAAGGGCGGTAAAGCAGGCAAGTGTGGCGGGCAAATTCGTGCTTATGGATATTGAGGGCATAAATTCCCGTGAGGAAGCCATAGCCTACCGCGGAAAAATTATATATCTCCACCGCGACGACGTTCCGCTTTCAAAGGGAGCGATGTTTATTGCCGATATGATAGGCCTTGCGGTTTATCACGCTGAAAGCGGTGAGAGCCTCGGTGAGATTTCGGATATTTCCGACGTTGCAGGCAGAAGAATTTACACCGTAAAATATCAGGGCAGGGATGTTTTGATTCCCGACGTGCCCGACTTTATAAAGGAGATTGACGAGGCGCGTGGAATGGCGGTTTTGCCTATCCCAGGACTCTTTGATGCGGCAGATGAGGTTTGATGTAATGACTCTGTTTCCCGAGATGGTGTCGGGAGTGCTCTCCGAGAGCATTATCGGACGGGCGCAGAAGGGCGGAATAGTTGAGGTTAAGTGCCATAATATTCGTGATTTTTCCACGGACAAGCATAGAAAACCCGACGATACCCCCTACGGCGGCGGAATGGGTATGGTTATGACCTGCCAGCCGATATACGATTGCTATCAGAGCGTGATAGCCGATATTCCTGCTGAAAACAAAAGGCGCGTTATATATATGTCGCCTAAGGGCAGGCTCTTTTCTCACGAGGTGGCAAAGGAGCTTTCCGAATACGATAATTTAATATTCCTTTGCGGTCATTACGAGGGTGTTGACCAGCGTGTGCTTGACGAAATCGTAGACGAGGAGATTTCCATTGGCGATTACGTTGTCACAGGCGGTGAAATTCCTGCGTGTATTGTGATTGATGCGGTTTCACGTCTTGTTGACGGTGTTCTGTCTTCAAGCGAGTGCTATGAGGGCGAATCTGTGGCGTCGGGTATTCTTGAATATCCCCAGTACACAAAGCCCAGAGTTTTCCTCGGACGAGAGGTGCCTGAGGTGCTCCTTTCGGGAGACCATGGTAAAATTGACCGTTGGCGGCTTGAGGAAGCCGTAAAGATAACAAAGGAGCGACGTCCTGACATGCTTCTTCTGCATCCTGAAATCGAGGAGTCGCTTAAACCGAAAAAGAAAAAGAGAGGGGGATAAAAGGTGGACAAGATTTCTATTCTGGATATAATTTTAAACAGAGATGAAGGCTCACCCAAGGGCGATGGACGCAAAAAGGGTGAAATCTTCTGCAAGGAATTCAGCGGCGCGATGACAAAGCGGATGCAAAGACTTCTTTCAAGAAGATTTTTTAGGTTCACAAAGGCGATAGCACATCTTCTTTCTCACGTTTCCACTAAAATTTACGGCGCGGTTTGTCTGTCGTTCGGACTTTTTGGCATAATATCCTATTTTGCCAGAATTGGCGCAGATAACACTATTGTAACTCCCATAATCGGCGCTCTGTTTTCGCTGATTTCCATTCCGTTCTTCATTGCTGATAAGCCTCTTCCCATGCTCCTTCAGGATTTTGCCCTGACTGACTTTATTTTCTACGATTTCTTCTGTATGAAGAGACACAGCATTACCGAGGGTGAGAAAAAAATCCCTGTGGTTTTGGGAATTATTGCGGGACTCGTTCTTGCATCTGTTGGAATTTTTGTTCCGCTCTGGCAGGTCACACTCGCCATAGGCGCTTTGATATTCCTCTATATTTCTATGGAGTCGCCTGAGTTCGTTTTCTTCGTTTCACTCTTTACTCTTCCGTATCTAAGATTTGTTCCGCACTCTGAGCTCTTGCTTTGCGCAATGGCGGTAGTAGCGGCGGTTTCCTTTGTAAGAAAGGTGCTTTACGGTAAGAGAGTGCTTTATATCGAAACCAACGATATTATTATCTTTATAATGATGGTGTTCGTTATGATAAGCGGTATATTCGTCAAGGGAGTTGAGTCCTTTGAGGGCGCGCTTATAATGGCGTTTCTTGCTATCGGCTACACCCTTGCAGGTAATATTATCACCAACGTGCGACTTGCAAAGCGTTCAATTCACTCGGTTATGATGTCGTCGGTGTTTGCATCGGTGATTTCTATTGTACAGGTTTTGATACTTGTTATAAGACACGGTAGCATACATCTTACCGCCGAGAGCATGAATTTCGTTCTTGTAAGACAGGACGGAATGACGGTAATTGTTCTCGTTTCTGCTCTGTTTTCTGTGGCAATGATGCTTAAGGCTCAGGGAACAGCCTCGCGCGCGCTTTATTCCACCTCTGCGGTGATTACCCTGTTTGCAATGGTTATTACGGGAGAATTCTTCGCATTCGTTGCCTTTTTCATAGGAATTCTCGCTTATATTGCTTTAAGAGTTAATAAATGGATAGCGGTTGTCATTCCTCTGCTTGTTGTTTTGCCATACGCCTTTCTTCTTATTCCCAACAGCGCTCTTAACAGTCTGTTTTTACAGAGCCCGTCGCTGGATAGCGCAGAGGAGCTGTTTCTCGTTTGGGGCGAGAGTCTGAAGGCATTTTCGGAAAACCTGCTGGTGGGCATTGGCATCGGCTCGGAGAGCTTCGCTGCCGAAATGGCAGAAAGAGGCATATTCGGTGTGCCCGATTCGTCCAATCTCTTTATTGAAATTGCTCTTGAAGCAGGAATTTTTGCTCTGATATTCTTCCTTGTGGTAATGGTTCTCAGAATAAAGAACAGACGGGATTATCAGATTTATATCAAAAACTCGGATATATCCTCAACTTCCATAGTCAGCAGCGCCTGCCTTGTCAGCCTGCTTGCCTTTGGCGCGGCAAACTATATCTGGTCTGATGCGGCGGTTTACTATTTGTTCTGGTGCATATTCGGTATGGGTAGCTCGACTCTTCGAGTTGCAAAGAAGGAATATAACGACAGAATACTTTATTATGAGGAAACCAGCGAGCAGGATTACTCTGTTATAGACGTAGAAATAGGCAAAAAGTAAGGTTTTTTCGCTTTTTGATTAAAAAAAACGTCTGATAGAAATAATAAATAAAAAAAACTATTGATTTTTTTGGAAATATTTGTTATACTTAATACATTAAGATTCTAAGGAGAGAAAAAATGATTTCCCGTGGCGTAACAGTGCGAAACAGCGTAGGTCTCCACGCAAGACCGGCAACCTTTTTCGTTCAGAAGGCTAACTCTTTCAAGAGCTCCATCTGGGTTGAGAAGGAGGACTGCCGTGTAAATGCGAAGAGCCTGCTTGGTGTGCTCTCTCTCGGCATTTCCAAAGGAACTGCCATCACTTTGATTGCCGACGGCGCCGATGAGGCAGCTGCCGTTGAAGGACTTGCAAGTCTTATTGACAGCGAGTTTGGAGAAAAGTAATTGCAAAAGGGTAACGAATGAGCCAAAACCGCAGGGTTAATGGAATGTCGTTGCCCTTTTGCATTCTAAAAGGAGGTAGGTTATGGCTGTAATTCAAAGACTCAGGGATAAGGCAAATTCATTGCCTCTCACTCCGGGTGTTTACATAATGAAGGACTCCGACGGTAAGGTAATTTACGTCGGCAAGTCGAAAAAACTTAAAAATCGCGTAACCACCTACTTTACAGGGAATAATCACACCGTAAAAACTGCGAGAATGGTATCCTTGGTAAACGATTTTGATTATATCGTTTGCAAGACAGAGATTGAGGCGCTTTCGCTTGAAAACGTGCTTATAAAAAAGCATATGCCCAAATATAATATACGCCTTAAGGACTCAAAGTCCTATCCGTATATTAAGGTGACAAACGAGGAATATCCCAGGCTGATTGTGACCAGAGACAGAAGAAGCGATAGAGCCAAGTATTTTGGCCCGTACCAGAGCACCTCGGCGGCATACGGCGCCCTTGACGCTATTGTGAAGGTATTTTCACTGCCCACCTGCAAGCGTTCATTCCCAAAGGATATAGGCCGTGAGCGTCCCTGTATATACAAGGATATGGGCAGATGCATTGCTCCCTGCGACGGTAAGACGAGCGCAGAGGATTACCGCAGTCTTATAAAGGCGGCAGAGCGCGTGCTTGACGGCAACACCGCAGAGGCAAAAAGACAGCTTGCTGCCGAAATGGAGCTTGCTGCCGAGAATTTGGAGTTTGAGCGTGCGGCTGCAATCCGCGACCAGCTTTCAGCGCTTGACAAGCTCTCGGAGAAGCAAAAGGTTGTTGCCGATGAGAAAATCAACCGCGACGTGTTTGCTCTCTGGTTTGGTGACGGCGTGGGAGTGCTTTCCATGCTGTGCATTCGTGGCGGAGCCTTGGTTAATAAAAACGAGTTTATTCTTTCGGCACACGACCCCGTGAATTCGGAGGAGGCGGTGTCGCTTATAGCAAGTCATTATGACACAAACGCCAACCTGCCGAGAGAAATTATGCTTGCCTTTGAGGCAAGTGACGAGGAGTGTCAGCTTCTCTCTGAATATCTCTCACTGCTTGCCGAGAAAAAGGTGTCTGTCAGAATTCCCGAGAGGGGTGACGGTCGCGCCCTTTGCGATATGGCAATCGAAAATGCCAAGGAGTCGGCAAGACAGTATCGTTTAGAGGGCGAGAGGGAGGACAAGACGCTTCGCAGGCTTACCGAGCTTCTTGGACTTTCCGAGATGCCAAAGCGCATAGAGGCTTACGATATATCCAATATAGGTAACGAAAATATTGTTGCTTCAATGGTGGTTTACGCAGACGGAAAGCTAAAAAAGAGCGATTATCGCCTGTTTTCAATTAAAACCACCGACGGAGCCGACGATTACGGCTCTATGAGAGAGGCGCTGACCAGAAGACTTTCCCACATTGGCGACGGAAGCCTGTCGCTTGGCGAGATTCCCTACTTGATTCTCGTTGACGGTGGCGACGCTCACGTTGGAGTGGCAAAAGGTGTGTTGGATAAGGCACAGTTGGAGATTCCTGTATTTGGTATGGTCAAGGATGACTTCCATAAAACACGTGCGCTTACCGATGGCAAAAATGAGATTTCTATCGCAAAAGAGTTTGATTTGTACTCTTTTATTTACAATTTGCAGGAAGAAGCTCATAGATTTGCGGTAAAATCTTCAAGCAAGGCAAAGATAAAAACGATGACGCATTCCACACTTGAGAAGATTGATGGCATAGGACCGAAGAAGGCAAAGGCGCTTCTTGCGGCAATGCCTCTTGGTAAAATCAGAACGGCAACAATAGAGGAATTAAGCTCTGTAAAAGGCATCGGCGTGGCTGATGCAGAGAGAATTTATAAGTATTTTGAGCAAAAAAGAGGAAAAAGCAAATGATGAGAATTATTACCGGCTCGGCAAAGGGCAAAAAGCTTGTTACTCTCGAGGGTGAGGCAACGCGTCCCACCTCGGAGAGAATAAAGGAAGCGATTTTTTCGTCCATTCAGTTTGACGTAGAGGATAGACGTGTGCTTGATTTGTTTGCCGGCTCGGGACAAATGGGACTTGAGGCAATTTCGAGAGGCGCAGCAAAAGCGACCTTTATTGATTCGTCGAGAGAGGCTATGGATATCGTAAAGCAAAACGCAAAGACGGTTGGCTTTTTCGATATTTGCCACTATCTTGTGAGCGATTGGAGAAACTATATAAGAAAGGCGTCGGGCAGAGAGCAGTTTGACCTTGTTTTCGTTGACCCGCCTTACGCTATGCAGTGCTGCGCCGATGCAGCAGCAGCTCTTGCAAAGGCGGAGCTTATTATTCCGGGTGCTATCGTCGTGCTTGAATCGGGCGAGGAGGAAATCCTGCCTGACGATGAGAGACTTCGTGGCTACAGAGTGATAAAATCCACTCATTACGGCAAGAAAACCTTTGT
>JAZQWA010000002.1:0-20186 GCA_045632065.1 Eubacteriales bacterium
TCGAAACTAAAAAATACAAACGGAGGATTATCTATGAAAAAAAGCATAGACACTAATATTTTAGCACATACAAAATGGAATTGCAAGTACCATATAGTTTTTGCGCCAAAATACAGGAGAAAGGTGTTTTTCGAAGAAAAACGTTTAGAGATAAGAGAGATACTTCGGAAGTTATGCCAATGGAAAGGGGTAGAAATAATAGAGGGAGAAGTATGTCCCGACCATATACATATGTTGGTAAGCATCCCGCCCAAGATGAGCGTTTCGGGATTTATGGGATATCTCAAAGGCAAAAGTGCATTGCTGATTTTTCAGAAGTGGGGAAACATGAAATTCGCATACCGAAACCGCGAGTTTTGGTGCAAGGGATATTACGTAGATACCGTGGGTAAAAACACTAAAGCGATAAAAGAATATATAGCTGACCAGCTAAAGCAAGACAAAGAAAGTGATCAAATAGCAATGTTTGACCCACGGGACCCATTTATGGGTAGTAAGTAACAATTGCATGGCTGGCAGGCCAATCTAAAACGCACTTGTGCGTCGCCAGTAACAGGTAGGGCTATGCCCGAAAATGAAATACTCACCGTTTTACGGGGGGGGGATATTTATTAAAAGTCGGCTCAATTTTCACAAGCCGACTTTAATTATTAAAATAAAAATTGTTAAACTATTGACAATCTAAAATTCTTCCTTTATAATATTAAATGAACAGGTTCATAAAAATAAAAAAGGAAGAAAAAATGCCGAAAATCATAGAAAATTTAAGAGAAGAGCTGCTTTCGGAGGCGAAAAAGCAGATAGCCGAGAGAGGATACAAGGCTACAACGATACGTTCTGTGGCATCTGCCTGCGGCGTTGCGGTTGGAACGGTCTACAATTACTTCAGCTCAAAGGAGATGCTGGTTGCAAGCTTTATGCTTGAGGATTGGCTGACCTGCGTTGACAATATAAGAAGCACACCTCGCGACAGCGAGAGGGAATATCTTCATAAAATATATACCGAGCTTTTGAATTTTGCAGGGAAGTACAGCGAGGTTTTCGCAGACGAGGAAGCAATCAAGGCATATGGCAGTGCATCGCACTCCCGCCACAGTCAGCTTCGCGCCCAGCTTGCAGAGCTGATTTTACCTATCTGCCGTGATGAAAACAGCTTCACAGCAGAGTTTGTGGCCGAATCTATGCTCACCTGGTCAATATCGGGCAGAGATTTCGAATCGATTTACACAGTTATCAAAAAAATTATTATATAAAGGAGAAAAAAGCAAATGAGCAGCTTTGAAAATCTTCGCATTGTTGACAATTTCTATCAGACATCATTGTATTTTCCTATGCCAACCGTCATCATCAGCACTCTTTGTGAGGACGGCTCAACAAACCTTGGCCCTTATTCCCTCGTTCAGCCCTATTACGTAGCGGGAAAGGACTATTACGCAATGCTTTTGTGTTGCAGAAACTCGTCGAACACCGCGCAGAACATTCTTCGCAACGGCAAATGCACCCTTAATTTCATCGACGATAAGCCCGCGACCTTTAAGGAGGCGGTGAAGCTTTCCTGGCCCGGTGACAAGCCTGAGGAGAAGATGCCCAAGTGCAACTTCAAGCTTGAAACCAGCCTTCTTGAAGAGGAAACCGGTGAAAAGCGTCCCATGGTGCTTACCGATGCCATTGAGGCGGTTGAATGTACATGGGTAAGAGAGCTCGAGGGCGCTGAAAAGTTTGAGGCAGGCCAGCTTAACGGCTACGAGCCTCCCTACAACGATTTCAACGGCATTACCTCGAAATTCGGCGCTCACTTTATTCTTAAGGTTGACAAAATCCTTATGAAAAAGAAGTATGCCGACGCTATCATCAACGGAGTTCGCGCAAAGGATTTTCCCGCGCTTCCCGTTGACTACGGCTACCGTGACAGTAAGAATTTCTGGTTCCACAGAAAGACCAGAATGAGAGCAGAGCTTCTTCAGATGCGTCAGGCATCTCTTGAATCCGTGCGCTATGCGGCTGACAGAGCAGATGATAAGGTTAAGTTCACCGACGATGCTCTTAAAACTATTCTTGCAGTGCCCAGAGTATTCCTTCCCCTTGTTTTGAAGGGCTGCGTTGACTGGGCAAAGGAAAACGGCGTTGAGCTCATCACCGAGGAGCACATGAAGATAATTAACGACAAAAGAGCCAAGGAAAAGGCTAAAAAGTAAAGGAGAGTTTGCAAAATGAAGGTATTGCTTGCCGGCGCCTTTGGAAATTTGGGCGCAGACATTCTCAAAAAGTTAGTAAAAGACGGCCACGAGGTTGTGGCTGCTGATATTGCCGAGAGAGAGCTCGGCATCGAAAAAAATTACGTCTTCAAGAAGATTGACGTAACCAATCCCGAAACACTTAAGGGCATTTGCGACGGCTGCGAGACGGTTATTACCACCGTTGGTCTTACCAAGGGCTCCGCTACCGTAACCCCCTATGAAATCGACTATCAGGGCAACCTTAATCTTCTCAACGAGGCAAAGGCGTCAGGCGTTAAGAACTTTACGTTCATCTCCGTTATCAAGGCTGACAAGGCTCCTCACATTCCTATGCTTGATGCAAAGGCGAAGTTTGAAAAGGAGCTTATCGAAAGCGGTCTTACATATGTAATTCACAGACCTACCGGTTATTTCTACGACATTATCAAGGTGTTCAAGCCTATGATTCTCAAGGGCGAGGTTACTCTTCTCGGTAAGAAGCCCATTCATGCAAACGTTATTTCCACCGAGGACTTTGCAGAGTTTATCGTGCTTCACATGACCGATAATAATGCAACCTACGACGTAGGCGGTAAGGAAACCTACTCCTACGAGGAGCTTGCAACCCTCTGCTTCGAGGCGGCAGGCAAGTCTGTTGTTATCAAGCGCGCTCCCGCGCTTTTGTTCGACGTTCTTGCCTTTGTTAACAAAGTTAAAAAGACAGGTAAAGAAGGCGTTCTTAAGTTCGGAAAATGGACTATGACCGAGGAAATGGTAGGCGATACCGTTTACGGTGATATGAGCTTCGCAGAATATATTAAGGAAAGCTTCAAGGAGGAAAAGTAATATGCCTTGGTCACTTCTTGGAATTATCGCAATCGTTTGCGCAGTTCTTTGCGCAGTAGGCTTCTATAAATTCGTTTATTTCCTTTCCATCGGCTACGGCTTTGCCGTTGCAGGCGGTGGTATTGCCATTCTCGTTATGGCGTTGATTAACCCCACAGCAGCTCCCCTCTGGGTGCTTCTTGCACAGGCGGCTCTCTTCTTGGCTTACGGAATCCGTCTTTCAGGCTTCCTTCTTGTTCGTGAAATCAAGAGCGCAAGCTACAAAAAGACCTTCAACGAGGTTTCGGGTGAGAAAAGACCTCCCATATTCGTTCTCGTGGCAATTTGGGTTTCTGTTACAGCTCTTTATACCGCCCAGGTAAGCCCCATGCTCTTCCGTTACGACAACGGCTCTGACGATTTTATCGTACCTGTTATCGGATTTGTTATTTCTATTCTTGGCCTTGTGCTTGAAGCGGTGGCTGACAATCAGAAGTCCGCGCAGAAGAAGGAGCGTCCTGACATGGTAGCAACCAAGGGCCTCTACAAGATGTGCCGCTGCCCCAACTATCTCGGTGAGATAATCTTCTGGACAGGTGTTTTCGTAAGCGGTGTTACCACTTACTCCACTGTTGGCCAGTGGATTTGCGCAGTTATTGCTTATATCTGCATCGTTTACATTATGTTTAACGGCGCTCAGCGTCTTGAAAAGCGTCAGATGGCTCGCTACGGTGAAAACGAGGAGTACAACGAGTACGCAAATAAGACTCCCATAATTATCCCTCTTCTTCCTATCTATCACCTTAACAAAAAGCAGTAAAAGGAGATTTTAAATGGACTTTACAGTTCCAATGGCGCTTGTTGACTACATTCCCGTTGCGTTCTTCGCTTTGGCGTCATTTATCCTTATGAACGACCTTTACGGCAGAATGAGCAAGTGGGGATTTGCACTGCTTGCATCAGGCGTTGCCTTCGTTGCAATAGCAGGCGCCCTGAAGGCAACCTGGAAGCTTCTTTACGCTTCGGGTGTGTGCGATTTTGCTCCGCTTAATGCGATGTTCTTCCCGGTTCAGTCTATCGGATTTTTGTTTGCAGGAGCGGGAATGTTAACTTTGGTTTGCAAAAATAGCAAAAACACCGCGCTTTTTGCGGTTGTACCTCCTGTTTTTAAGGGAACGTTTGTGTTTGTTGGTCTCATGGTTGCAGGTCTCGGTCTTATGGATAGCGTGCTCTGCATAATTGCGGCTAAAATGAAGAAGCCCTGGCTGATTTTGGTGTTTGTACTCTCATTTGTATGCTCTCTTGGTATGGGATATCTTGCATCAAAGGACTTTGCCGAGGCGGCTATGAACTGGATTGCCGAGGGCGTTAACGTCGTAGGGCAGGGAAGCTTGCTTGTTGGAGTATATCTTCTTCATAAAAACGGACTTTCGGAAGGGGAAAAGCGCTGATGACAGAGAAAATTATCAGCCGCATAGGCGAAAAATTTCCCTTGGAGAAAATCGAATGCGACGGCTTTTCAAAAATGAAGGCTGGCGGTATGACCTTTGATATTTCCGCATATAAGGCGCAGGGTCTCGGTCACGTTTCCGTTATGAGAGCAAAGGGCTTTTTCGGCTTGATGAAGATGGATACGGTTATCATAAATCCCACCGAGCTTGATATGCCGCTTTACTCCTACGACCGCATTTTTGCTATGGGTAATGATACTCTTATCGTTGAAATGTACGATACTGTTGTAACAGAGTTTTCCGAGGATCAGATGCATGGGGTAAAGGCGGAGTATTCCGACCTTACCGAGCGTGATGCGGGCGAGCATTGGTATGATAATATCAAGCTTGCATCCTCTATTTCAAAAAAGGGCAAAAAGGAGCATACCCAAAGATTAAGCGAGCTTGCATTAAGGCATTTTGATGCCTATATGGCATCGCCTGCAAGAATATCCGACGGGGCAGAGAAGCGCCGATTGGCATCCAAATACGTTGAAGGACTTCTCTCGAAGGGCGGCCCATCCACCGACGTCTTTAAAAAGTATCTCGGAGATGAAAAATGCGCCCTGCTGTTCAGAAAAATCCTCTTCGGCACGGTCGAATAAATTGATAAAACAAGGCGTCCCACGGTATAATGCCGTGGGGGACGCCTTTTATTTATGAATTTTAGTTAAATAATTGATTTATTTGTAATATTATGCTATAATAATATAGTAAAAAAGATTTCTGCTTAACAAAAAGGAGTGGCTTATGAACATTTTACACGCCAAATATGCAGTAGAGGTTGCCAGACTCGGCTCTCTTAACAAGGCGGCAGAGGCTCTACTCACCGCCCAGCCCAATATCAGCCGTTCCATCAAGGAGCTTGAGGCCGATTTAGGCATAGTTATCTTCAACCGTACCACCAAGGGCATGGAGCTCACCGCCGAGGGTGAGGAGTTTATCAGCTACGTCAAGGACGTTTTAAAGCAGATTGACGATATGGAGCGCCATTACAGACAGGGCTCTCCCCAAAAGCAGAAGTTTTCCGTCTCCGTGCCGAGAGCATGCTATATTTCGTCGGCATTTGCTGAGTTTTCAAAGTCGGTAAGCGGGGCTCCCGCAGAGATTTTTTACAAGGAAACTAACTCCCAGCGAACCATAAATAACGTGCTCAATAATGATTACAGGCTGGGAATTATCAGATATGCCGAAAATTACGATAAATTCTTCAAGACCATGCTTGAGGAAAAAGGGCTTGCATACGAGCTTATCTCGGAGTTTACATATACTCTCATAATGAACAAGGACAGCCCCCTGGCAAGCAAGGAGGAGATTACCTTTGACGATTTGACGCCATACATAGAAATTGCCCACGCAGACCCCTTTGTGCCGTCAATGCCGCTGTCCAAGGTTGTCAAAGAGGAGCTTCCCGACAACATAGACCGCCGTATTTTCATTTTCGAGAGAGCCAGCCAGTTTGATTTGCTCTCGGAGAACCCCGAGACGTTTATGTGGGTGTCTCCCGCGCCCGAGAAGTTGCTTCAACGATACGGCCTCGTGCAGAAAAAGTGCGTAGATAACAAGAAAATATACAAGGACGTCCTCATTTATAAAGAAGGCTATAAGCTTTCAAGGCTGGATAACGAGTTTATCACCAAGCTATGCGACTCCAAGCGCAAATATTTGAAATAACCGAAAAAATCAGCCAAATACCCTTAAAAAAACGAAAAATTTTGACAAATATCCATAAAAAAACCAAAAACCTCGGCAAAATACACAAAATAACTACTGAAATAATCTCTAAATAATGCAAAATTCGCATATATCCATTTTAATATATCCGTATAACAAAAAAATAATTGCCATTTCCAAAAGAATGTGTTAAAATATTAACGAACTACGATTGAGGATAGGCAAAAAGGTTAAAAAATCCTGCGGTGTGACCGCAGAGAGCCTATTCCGAAACCGAATTATGTTTTTAGGAGACGAAAAATGGAAAACAAGACTTACGAAATTATCGACAACTTGGATAGCCTTCAGAACGCCCTCGCGCGTATCAGAGCTGCCCAGAAGATTTTTGCAACCTACTCTCAGGAGCAGGTTGACAGAATTTTCCTTGCTGCAGCATCTGCTGCTGACAAGGCGAGAATTACTCTTGCAAAGCTTGCGGTTGAAGAGACCGGCATGGGTATCGTTGAGGACAAGGTAATCAAGAACCACTATGCAGCAGAGTATATTTACAACGCTTACAAGGAAACCAAGACCTGCGGCGTAATCGAAGAGGACAAGGCATTTGGTATCACCAAGATTGCAGAGCCTATCGGCGTTGTTGCAGCGGTTATTCCTACCACAAACCCCACATCTACCGCAATTTTCAAGTGCCTTCTTGCGCTTAAGACAAGAAACGCTATCATCATCAGCCCTCACCCCAGAGCGAAGAATTCTACTATCGCTGCGGCAAAGCTCGTGCTTGAGGCTGCAGTAGCGGCAGGCGCTCCCGAGGGAATTATCGACTGGATTGACGTTCCCTCTCTCGAAATGACTAATACTGTAATGAAGGAAGCAGATATCATTCTTGCTACCGGTGGCCCCGGAATGGTTAAGGCTGCTTACTCCTCGGGCAAGCCCGCTCTCGGTGTTGGTGCAGGTAACACTCCCGCAATCATCGACGATACCGCAGACATTCTTCTCGCAGTTAACTCGATCATCCATTCCAAGACCTTTGATAACGGTATGATCTGCGCATCCGAGCAGTCGGTTATCGTTCTTGAGTCTATCTACGATGCAGTAAAGAGTGAATTCGCTCAAAGAGGCTGCTACTTCCTTAACGCATCGGAAACCGAGAAGGTACGTAAGACTATAATTATCAACGGCGGACTTAACGCTAAAATCGTTGGTCAGAGAGCCGCTAAAATCGCAGAGCTTGCAGGCGTTAAGGTGCCCTCTGGTACAAAAATTCTTATCGGTGAGGTTGAATCTGTTGAGCTCTCCGAGGAATTTGCTCACGAGAAGCTCTCTCCCGTTCTTGCTATGTATAAGGTTAAGAGCTTTGATGAGGCTCTTGACAAGGCTGAAAGACTTGTTGAGGACGGCGGCTTCGGCCACACATCCTCCGTATATCTTAACGAGATTACCGAGACCGAAAAGCTCGCGAAATTCTCTTCTCGTATGAAGACCTGCCGTATTCTTGTTAACACTCCCTCCGCTCAGGGCGGTATCGGCGACCTTTACAACTTCAGGCTTGCTCCCTCGCTTACGCTTGGCTGCGGCTCATGGGGCGGTAACAGCGTATCCGAGAACGTAGGTGTAAAGCACCTTTTGAACATCAAGACGGTAGCAGAGAGGAGAGAAAATATGCTTTGGTTCAGAACACCTGAAAAGGTTTACATTAAAAAGGGTTGCCTTCCCGTAGCTCTCGACGAGCTCAGAACCGTAAGAGGCTCTAAAAAGGCGTTTATCGTAACCGATAACTTCTTGTATCAGAACGGTTACACCAAGTCTATCACAGACAAGCTGGATGCAATGGGTATTCAGCACACCACATTCTTTAACGTTCAGCCTGACCCCACACTTGCAAATGCAACCGAGGGCGCAGCGCAGATGAGAGCATTCCAGCCCGACACCATTATCGCGCTCGGCGGCGGCTCTGCTATGGACGCTGCAAAGATTATGTGGGTTCTCTACGAGCATCCCGAGGTGGACTTCATGGATATGGCCATGAGATTCATCGACATCCGTAAGAGAGTTTACACCTTCCCCAAGATGGGCGAGAAGGCTTACTTCATTGCAATTCCCACATCCGCAGGTACAGGAAGCGAGGTTACACCCTTCGCAGTTATCACCGACGAGAAGACAGGCGTTAAGTATCCTCTTGCAGACTACGAGCTTCTTCCCAACATGGCTATTATCGACACCGATTTCCATATGTCCGCTCCCAAGGGACTTACCGCGGCATCTGGCATCGACGCTGTAACTCACGCAGTTGAGGCTTATGCGGCTATGCTCGCAACCGATTACACCGACGGCCTTGCTCTCCGCGCGCTCAAGGTTATCTTCGAGTACCTTCCCAGAGCATACGAGAACGGTCAGACCGACGTTATCGCAAGAGAGAAGATGGCTAACGCTGCTACCATGGCAGGTATGGCGTTTGCAAATGCATTCCTCGGTATCTGTCACTCTATGGCGCACAAGCTTGGCGCATTCCATCACCTTCCTCACGGCGTTGCAAACGCTCTTATGATTGAGGAGGTTATCCGCTTCAACGCATCCGAGGCTCCCGCAAAGATGGGTACATTCTCCCAGTATGACCACCCCCACACACTTGCAAGATATGCTGAAATCGCAGATTACCTTGGCATCAAGGGCGCAAGCGATGAGGAGAAGCTCGAGGGACTTATCAAGGCTATCAACGACCTCAAGGCTCGCGTAGGCATCAAGGAGACCATTAAGGACTACGGCGTTGACGAGGCTGACTTCCTTGCAAGACTTGACGACATGGTTGAGCAGGCGTTTGACGACCAGTGCACAGGCGCTAACCCCCGTTATCCTCTTATGAGCGAAATCAAGCAGATGTATCTAAACGCATACTACGGAGGCCACTTCGTTGAGGAGGAGATGCCCGAGAAGGACCTCACCGTAGCAGCCCCCGATGTAATCAAGACTCCCTACCGCAAGGGAAAGAAAGCGTAATATAAGGAGAAATGACAATGAAACTTGACAGAGTTATTGCAGTAAGAAACAATAAGACAATCTACCGCGACGGCGACAGATGTATTAAGGTATTCAACTCCGAGTACTCCAAGGCAGACGTTCTCAACGAGGCGCTTAACCAGGCGAGAATTGAGGAGACAGGGCTTAATATCCCTAAGATTTTAGAGGTAACTCTCGTAGATGGCAAGTGGGCTATCGTTTCCGAATACATAAAGGGTAAAACTCTTCTTCAGATTATGGAGGAGGATACCGAGAACGAGAACAAGGCGAAGAATATCGAGCTTCTCGTTGATTTGCAGATGGAGGTTCATTCCAAGACCTGTCCTCTTCTTAACAAGCTTAAGGATAAGATGAGCCGTAAGATTGCAGAGACAGACTTCGATGCAACCACAAGATACGACCTTCACACAAGACTTGAGGGTATGCCCAAGCACACCAAGGTTTGCCACGGCGACTTCAACCCCTCTAACATCGTTATCACCGAGGAAGGCACCCCCTATATCCTCGACTGGTCTCACGCAACACAGGGAAATGCTTCCGCTGACGTTGCCCGCACCTATCTTCTCTTCTGCATTAAGGGCGACACCGAGGGCGCAGAGCTTTATCTCGATATGTTCTGCCAGAAGAGCGGAACAGAGAAGAAGTACGTTCAGAAGTGGATGCCTATCGTTGCCGCTTCCCAGTCCGTAAAGGGCAATGATAAGGAGCGCGAGCTTCTTTCAAGCTGGGTTGGCGTAGTTGACTATCAGTAATTTTTAGCTTTTGACAATAAACATAGCGAGGTAAAAAATATGCTTAAAGTAACAGTATGTATCGGAAGCTCCTGTCACATCAAGGGCTCTCGCCAGGTGGTAGAGCAGCTTCAGAATCTCATTGCGGCAAACGACCTTGGCGAAAAGGTAGAGCTTGGCGGCACCTTCTGCATGGGCATGTGCCAGCAGGGCGTGTGCGTAACCGTTGAGGATACCGTTCACTCGGTTAGCCCCGACACCGTTGAGGAATTCTTCAAGAACGAAGTTCTTGCAAGGGTATAAGCTATGCTCGTAGTTCAGATTTGCGTTGGCTCATCTTGCCACCTCAAGGGCTCGCAGGATATAATTGAGCTTTTTGAAAGCGCCCTTGCTGAAAACAAAATTGAGTCCGACGAGGTTGTTCTTACAGGTAGCTTTTGCATTGGCAAATGCAATCGCGTTGGCGTAACCGTACAAATAAACGATGACGTGCATGTAGGCGTGACACGTGAGAATTTCAAGGAATTCTTCGCAGAGCACGTCTTAGGGCCTGTTCTTGAAGGGAGATAATTGAAAATGGCAAGCTGTCTTACCCTGAAAAAATCAAACTGCAAGTCCTGCTTCAGATGCGTGAGAAAATGTCCTGTTAAGGCGATTCGCTTCTCGGGAAGCCAGGCTCACATTATCGGCAACGAGTGTATTCTCTGCGGAAACTGCGTTGTTCAGTGCCCCCAGAATGCAAAGGAGATTGCCGACAGCACCGAAAAGGTAAAGGTTCTCTTGCAGTCGGGCGAGCCTGTTGTAGTCAGCCTTGCTCCCTCCTTCGTAGCGAATTACGAGGGCGTTGGAATCGAGGCAATGCGCAAGGCTCTTATGTCCATGGGCTTCTTTGCGGTTGAGGAAACCGCCATCGGAGCGACCATAGTTAAAAAGGAATATGAGAGAATGTTAAAGGAGGAAGACAGGGATATAATCATTACTTCCTGCTGTCACTCTATCAATCTTCTCGTGCAGAAGCATTTCCCCGCATGTCTTGAATATCTTGCAGACGTTATGTCGCCTATGCAGGCGCACTGCTCGGATATTAAGAGACGTATCCCGGGCGCAAAGACGGTATTTATCGGCCCCTGCGTTGCGAAGAAGGACGAGGCGGAGTATTACGAGGATATCGTTGACGCAGTTCTCACCTTTGAGGAGCTTGACAAGATGCTCGTTGAGTTTGACGTTAAGCTTGATGCCGAGATGGATTCCGACGAAAAGAGCAGAGCGAGATTCTTCCCCACCACAGGCGGAGTTCTCAAAACCATGGCTAAGGATATTCCCGGCTACACGTACATTGCTCTTGACGGAGTTGAAAATTGTATGGCCGCCCTTCGTGATATTGAGAGCGGTAAGATACATAAGTGCTTCATCGAGATGTCTGCCTGCATAGGCAGCTGTATCGGCGGTCCCGTAATGAACAGAGCCGCTAAATCGCCTGTCAATGACTATCTCAAGGTAGCGCAGTATGCAGGCGAGAGGGATTTCGAGGTTGACGAGGTTAACCCCGCAGTTCTTAAGAAGAACTTCTCACCTATCGAGCACAAGCTTGCGCAGCCATCTGAAAACGAGATTATGCAGGTTATGCGCCAGATGGGCAAATTCCGTCCTTCTGACGAGCTTAACTGCGGCACCTGCGGATATAACACCTGTCGTGACAAGGCAATCGCCATTTGTCAGGGCAAGGCGGAGATTTCCATGTGTCTGCCCTTCCTTAAAGACAAGGCGGAGAGCTTCTCTGATACCATAGTTAAGAACACACCCTACGGTCTTATCGTGCTTAACGAGGACCTTGAGGTTCAGCAGGTTAACTCTGCGGCAAGAAAAATTATGAACATCCGCTCGGCATCCGACGTGCTTGGCGAGCCTGTAATCAGAATTCTTGACCCGGGCGTGTTCCTTAACGTAAGAAACAGCGGCAGAAGCGTAAGAGACCAGAAGGTTTATCTTGCGGAATATAAAAAATACGTTGAGCAGACGGTTGTTTACGATAAGGACTCCCGCATGCTCGTTGGAATTATGCGCGACATCACCGATGAGGAGGCAGAGCGCGAGAGAAAGGCAAGCTTCAATCAGAAAACCATTGAGGTTGCCGACAGCGTGGTTGAAAAGCAGATGAGAATCGTTCAGGAAATCGCATCGCTTCTCGGAGAAACCGCCGCAGAAACTAAAATCGCTCTGACTAAGCTGAAGGAGTCTATAAGCGATGAATGATTTATGCGCAGAGATAGGATATAAAAGTATAAACCACGTAGGTGAGGAGCTTTGCGGCGACCACGTTGACGTGGTGGAGGAAACCGACGGCTCTACGGTTATCGTGCTTGCTGACGGTCTTGGCTCGGGCGTAAAGGCGAGCATACTTTCCACTCTTACCTCGAAAATCATTTCCACAATGATGGCGGCAGGCCTGCCTATTGAGGAGTGCGTGGCAACGATTGCCGCAACTCTGCCTGTTTGCTCGCTTCGAGGCGTGGCGTATTCCACCTTTACCATTATTCATCTTCTCAACAACAATGATTTTGCAGAAATCATTCAGTACGACAACCCCCACGTTATACTTATAAGAAATTTCGAGCCCTATGATTATCCCAAAACCGAGATGAACATAGACGGCAAGAAAATATATAAATCCATTGTGAAATTGCAGGAAAACGACGTATTTATCGCTATGAGCGACGGCTGTCCTCACGCGGGAATCGGCGGAAAGTACAATTTCGGATGGAAAAGAGAGGATATTGCCGCGTATATGCAGGCTCTTGTGGCAGGCGGATATACGGCAAAGACCCTTTCTACCATGCTTGTTGACGAGTGCGATAATCTGTACTCTCATAAGCCGGGCGACGATACCACGGCATGCGTAATCAAAATTCGTAAGAGAGAGCCTATGAATATTCTCTTCGGCCCTCCCTCAAACCGTGACGACGCCGACAGAATGATGTCGCTCTTCTTCTCCAAGGAGGGCAAGCACATAGTTTGCGGAGGTACAACCTCGTCTATTGCGGCAAAATATCTTGGAAAGCCCGTGCGAGCAAGTCTGAAATTTGAGCGCAGCGACGTACCGCCTATCGCATTTATCGAGGGAGTTGACCTCGTTACCGAGGGGGTTATTACCATGAATAAGGTAATAGAATACGCCAAGGATTACCTTGGTGACAACGCGCTTTACGAGGAGTGGAACTTCAAAAAAGACGGAGCCTCGCTTATCAGCAGATTGCTTTTCGAGGAGGCAACCGACATCAACTTCTACGTTGGCAGAGCCGTTAACCCGGCGCATCAGAACCCCGACCTTCCCATCAATTTTAACATAAAAATGAATCTTGTTGAGGAGCTTTCCACGGCTCTCAAAAAGATGGGAAAAAGAATAAAAGTTAGCTATTTTTAACGGAGATGTAAAGTATTATGCGCAAATTTGACACAAAAGTACAGCATTTGAAGTACAAGGTACTGAGAGAAGTTGCTCGTCTTGCATGGGATGACAAGCTTCTCGAAAACATTATCGACATACCCAAAACCATAATCCCCGGCAACTCTCCCACAACACGTTGTTGTGTTTACAAGGAGAGAGCAATCATCTCCGAGAGAGTTAAGATTGCTATGGGCGGCGACAAGAGCAACCCCAACGTTATCGAGGTCGTTGAGATTGCCTGCGACGAGTGTCCTGTTGGCGGCTACGAGGTAACTAACGCCTGCCGTGGCTGTCTTGCTCACAGATGCGAGGACGTTTGTAAGTTCGGCGCAATTTACTTTGACCACAACCACGTGGCTCATATTGATAAGAGCAAGTGTAAGGAGTGCGGCGCTTGCGCAAAGATTTGTCCTTTCACCGCTATCGTTGGACGTAAGCGTCCCTGCCAGAATGCCTGCAAGGTTAAGGCAATCTCCATGAACGAGGAGAAGGCGGCTAAAATCGACAACAGCAAGTGCATTCAGTGCGGCGCCTGCGTTTATCAGTGCCCCTTCGGCGCTATTATGGACAAGTCCTACATAGTAAACGCTATCGATATTCTTAAAAAGAGCGAGAGAAACAACCGCGGAGGCAATTATAAGGTTTACGCAGTGGTTGCTCCCTCTATTTCCAGCCAGTTCTCATATGCGAAGCTTGGCCAGGTTGTAACAGGAATGAAGAAGCTCGGCTTCCACGACATAATCGAGGCCGCTCTCGGTGCAGATATGGTTGCTCTCGCAGAGGCAAAGGAGCTTTCCGAAAAGGGACTTCTTACAAGCTCCTGCTGTCCCGCATTCGTTAAGTATATCAAGGCTAATTTCCCTGCGGTTGTGGAGCATATTTCTCACAATATGTCCCCCATGGCAGTTCTTGCAAAGTACATCAAGGAAAACACCCCCAACTCCAGAGTTATCTTCGTTGGCCCTTGTACCGCAAAGAAGCAGGAGGCTCAGCTTGATGAGGTTAAGCCCTACGTTGACTGCGTTCTGACCTTCGAGGAGCTTCAGGCGCTTATCGACAGCAGAGATATCGACCTTACCACTCTTGAAGAGGGCGTGCTTGACAACGCATCCTACTTCGGCCGTATCTTCGCAAGAAGCGGAGGCCTTACCGACGCTGCTGCTCAGGCAATGAAGGAGCAGAACATCGACTTCGAGGTTAAGCCTGTTGTTTGCGACGGCATCGAAGCCTGCCGTATGGCGCTTCTCAAGCTCAATAAGGGCGTTCTTGACGGCAACTTTATCGAGGGTATGGCATGCATCGGCGGCTGTATCAACGGCGCAGGCTGTCTCACTCACGGCGAGAAGAACAAGGCCGAGGTTGATAAGTACGGCAGAGAAGCCTACGAAAAGAGCATCACCGACGCAGTTTCATTGCTTAAATAACTTCATATAATAAATAGAGCAGATATGCAGGACTTTACTTTCCTGCGTAACTGCTCTATTTTATAAATCGAAATAAATCGATCGACAAACTTCTCAAAATGGTGTATAATATATTTCGCATATACGAAGAATATAAAAGGCGCTTTTGGATGTTTAAAATGGAGTATATTGGCATAAGCGAGGTCGCAAAAAGGTGGGGGCTGACTCCGAGAAATATTCAGATGCTTTGCGCTAACGGAAGAATAGAGGGCGCAACCCGCTTCGGCAGGAATTGGATGATTCCGAAAAATGCAAAGAAGCCTATCGACGGCAGAACAAAGGCAGGGCGTTCTCTTGCGAATGAGAATATGCCACTTCCTCGTAAAACTCCGTTCCTATATATGAGCGACCTTTACAACACCCCCGGAACTGCCGACGAGGTTGGCGAGAGTCTTTCATACAACCACGAGGCACAGGTGCTGTTCGAAGCCGAGGTTGCTTATTCAAGAGGTGAGATTGATAAGGTATATGAAAGCGCAAATTACCTACTCGGAAAGCGCTCAGGCTTATATGCCGTGCTCTCGGCAGGTATGCTTCTTGCCATGTGCGCAATCTGGAAGGGTGATATAAATATGTGGCGCAGAGCGAGGGTACATATTGCCGAAGCGCCTGCAAAAAACGATATCGACCGCGACTTGATGCAGCTTGCGCTGAGCGCCGTAGATACTATGATATATAACGTAGAAAGCTTCCCCGAGTGGTTCAAAAAGGGCAATTTTGAACCGATTCATAAGGATGCCTACCCTGCGGCGAAGGTATATTACGCAAAATATCTGTATGCTCTCGGCTATGCCGTGGCTATGGGTCTTGTCAAGGTAGAAGGCACGCAGGGACTCTATATTATGTCGGTAATCTCCTATGCCGTAGAGCCTATGATCTCCTGGGCGAGAGCCGATAATACCGTTATGTCGGAGATATATCTGCGCCTTACCTGCGCCGCCATCTACCACAACTGTGGCAAGGACGAGGATGCAACACACCATATTGACAAAGCCATTGAGCTGGCTCTACCCGACAAGCTATACGGTGTTCTTGCCGAGTATTGCCGCGCGCTTGATACGCTGATGGAAAGACGGCTTTCGGCAATCGATAATGAGGCCTGGCGTGAGGTAAAGAAGTTCTATAAGGTCTATAACGAGGGGTGGTCAAAGCTATCCGGAGTTGTCCGTGGAAAGAATATTCTGACCACGCTTACGGCAAAGGAGCGTGAGGTTGCAAAGCTTGCCGCCTTTGGACTCAGCAACCAGGAGATTGCAAACAAGCTTTACGTTTCGCTTTCTGTCGTGAAGCAGGCGGTGCGAATCGTGTCCGAAAAATCGGGTCTCTCCCGCTCGGAATTTGCCGCAATTTTGTAAATTTACATATCCTTTTCACCACAAAAAAGATATATCAACCACCCCCAAATATAGCCGAAAAAGGCTAATTTAGGTAATACCGCAAATCAAAAAACTGCTACACTGTTATCGTAATGCCAGTACGGCAGATTTTTCTTTTTGTACGAAAGGAGAGCAAATGTTCAGACAATTGACAGGAATAAAGTCTAATTCGAGTCCTCCGAGGGAAGGCGACCTTTTCAAGATTATCGAGCTTCACGGAGCTACCTTTGAAATAAGGTATGGCTACTATGAGGATATTGACAGAAAGTACGACCCGGTGGTTATATATCCCGATTTTGTAAAAAAATCAGGTATATACAAACGACGGATACCCATTTGTCACCCTGATGCAATCACCTTGCGAGCATTTTGAAATAATAAGCGATGACTCTAATCAGGATTGCGGAAGCTGTAAACATATGGAGCGCGGCGACGAGCTGATCGCAGTATGCCGATGCCAAAAAAGAAAGCTTGAGTAATCAAATATAATATAATGGTATGAATCGAGTAAATTCAAAGGTTAATGTTTTTGAAGGATATAACAATGAAAAAACACTCTCTCTTATACTTACGGCGCTTCTGCTTTGTGCCACTATGGTATTAACGCTCACAAGATGCGACTGGTTTACAAAGGATTGCGAGCACACTTACGATAACGATAGCGACACCACCTGCAACCAGTGCGGAGAAGAAAGAACAACAGCTCATAAAATGTCTGCTGAAACCTGTGGCAGTGTGCTAAGCTGCACCGTGTGCGGACACTCCGACGGCGAGATATTGGAGCACGATTGGAAGAGCGCAACCTGTACAGTGCCCACTGTGGTAATTGCGGCAGGACCGAGGGCACGGCGCCAGGTCACGAATACACCGACATAAGATATAACGGTGAGGGACATTGGTTTGCTTGTTCCGTCTGTAACGAGGGAGACGAAAGCACGTTTGAGCAGCACTCGGGCCGTGACCCCAACTGCTCGAAGAGAGGATATTGCCTGACCTGCTTGCAGACCTATGGCGCTGTGATTCCCGACGCCCACGATTATGCTACCATTTACACCTGGGCTGAAAATTACATTTCGGTAGAGGCGTTTGCGGAGTGTATGCATTGCGCTAAATCTTCCGAGTGCTACCTCTATTGGCACGGCAGCCTTTTCCAATACAAAGGATAACGCCAAGGGCTATACGCTCTATCTCAACGCAGCGGGAGATATTACGATCGCTTCCGACGCCTTCTTCACCGGTCAGGTGACATCCGCACTTACCACACAGATCAATCTTGTGCTAAATCCTGATAAGCAAAGCGAGGTAAGTGGAAAAATCTGGAACGGCCACCAGTGGAGATCGATACGCTTTGCCGACCCCGACACCAGCGCCGATTAACCTCTGTGCCATAGTGCGCAATCTCGGCGTACCTACGAGAACACTGCTACTCCCTTGCGCAAAGCGAAAATAGTAGTCGAATCGAACACGCTGAAAAAAAGAACAGACAACCCAGATGGGTTGTCTGTTCTTTTTTTAGTCGAAGCGACGAGCCTCAAACCTACGCTCTATAGTACCTGAAGGAAGAAAAAATGCCTTTTTTGACTATTAAACTTTACATATAGCACGTATATTCCGGAAAATCGTCTCATTTTACACGCCCGTTCCGTTATTCACGCTTAGAAAAATTCTCGTTGTAGTTGAGATTGTGGTCAAGCTGTTTTAGGCGACTAAAAGCTCGTCGAAAAGATGAAAAAAATTTCCTTTTTAATGAATTTATTGCATTATAACTCTAAATAGAATCTTTGTCAAGCGCTAAAATTAGGTTGTTTGCTACTCGTCGGTCGTACACGATGAACTTAACGTAATATAACGCATCCGCATAGCGGTATGCAGATTATGGCGTTTTGGTATTTTGAAGGCATTGGAATGTCGGATGAAATAAAGGAAGATCTAATGGAACTTATAGTTGTGGGCGATCTTCCTAAATCCGAGGATAATATTACAGATTATTTCATAAAGTTACGGAAAGAACTAACTCAAAGCGTTTCGTAAATAATCAAAAATTAGCCCTCGTTCTGTTCGGAGCGAGGGCGTTTCATCTATATGATTGAAATATTCATAAAAATGTGGTATAATAAAGAAACGCAACCCAAAGTTTACATAAAGAAACGCGAACTCTATGGTATGTTTTCTTCTGCCGTGCTACAATAATGGCAACGCAGCGTTAGAAAACATAAAGGAGCAAAACAATTATGACACTTGGCGAAAAGCTATCAAAACTCAGAAAAGAATACAACTACACCCAAGAGCAGCTTGCCGATATTCTCGGCGTTTCCCGTCAATCAATCAGCAAATGGGAGTCGGATATTGCATATCCCGAAACTGATAAGTTGATCAAAATGGGAAAGCTCTTTGAATGCTCGATGGATTATCTGCTCAACGATGATATTACCGAAAAGCAAGGTATCGAACCTGATGTAGATATGCTCATCGAACTTGCGGATTTCTATAATGTGGATATTCGTGAAATTATTGATGGAGAAAGGAAAAGCGAGAGTATGGATAACGAAACCAAGGATACATTGAAAAAAGTAGCAGAATATGCTACCGAAGAAAGCAACAAAAGAAAAGAAAGATTACGCACTTTGTTGGCAGGATCTACTTGTCTGATGTTAATTAGTTATTTGCTTTTTGGAAGTGAACACAAGGGGCGACTCAACGGCATTATTTCTGAAGCAATTTGTGGTGATATTATGTCTTTTGTTTGTGGTCTTGCCGCTGCTTCATTGGTATTGTATGCTTTACATTGTTTGGGTGCTTTTGATAAAATCGGTCAGTGGAAAGAGAATCGCAAGAGTAAAAAGCATTAACCATTTTGCAATCAAATTCCAATAGGTCGAACAGTTCGGAAAATAAGAATTTGCAGGAATAATTAGTAATTCCACTTAGATTCTCCAAATAGGGGATGTTGTTTTTCAGAGAAAAGAGGTATGCTTTTTCTACAAATAACAAACGGAGGTAGAGAAAATGAATCAACAAGCAACGGGAAAGTTTATAGCACAAAAAAGAAAAGAGAAAAGTCTTACACAGGAACAGTTGGCAGACAAGCTTGGAGTATCTAATAAAACAGTTTCGAAATGGGAAACAGGCAAATGCATGCCCGATTACTCTGTCGTAAAAATCTTATGTGAAGAATTAGAAATTACAGTTGCAGAGCTGATGGATGGAGAAGCTGCCGAGGAAAGAAGTGTTCGCGCATATGATGACGAGCAAATCATGGATTTGCTGAAAAGGACACAGGATTTGGAAAAGCAAAAAAACTTGCTTTACGGAGTGTTACTTATTGTAATGGGAATTGCATTGCAGGCATTTTCTTATACGCTTGGCGGTTCCAATGTAAAAGACTTTTTCTCAGGACTTCTATTGGGAATATCAATCGCTGAAATGCTGGTTGGTATTTATGTGGTTGGAAAAGGCATAGCTGGTCGATAAATTCCAATTTATTAAACAATCTAATAGACACTATTGTCTACCTAAACCACGGCATTTCTCGCTTTGTGTCGTGGTATTTTTATAGATATTCCGATATAATTACCGATGAAAGGAGGTATACACAAATGAACCAAAGGAAAATTGGAGAATTTCTAAAACAACTACGAAAAGAAAAAGGGTTAACCCAAGAAAAATTGGCAGAGCATTTCTATGTTTCATCTCGATCTGTATCTCGATGGGAAACAGGTAGCAATATGCCTGATATAGATATGCTCATCGAACTTGCGGATTTCCATAATGTGGATATTCGTGAAATTATTGATGGAGAAAGGAAAAGCGAGAGTATGGATAACGAAACCAAGGATACATTGAAAAAAGTAGCAGAATATGCTACCGAAGAAAGCAACAAAAGAAAAGAAAGATTACGCACTATGTTGGCAGGATCTACTTGTCTAATGTTAATTAGTTATTTGCTTT
>JAZQWA010000003.1:0-14453 GCA_045632065.1 Eubacteriales bacterium
TTTGACAAGAACTACACCGTTTTGGAGTTTCCTCCAAAACACAATGTTTTTTCTTATTTTCGTGTTGTTCAATTTTCAATGATCAATCGCTCACTTGCGTAAGCTTACTTATTATACTACATCACTTTTCAATTGTCAAGAGGTTTTTTAAAGTTTTTTGCAATTTTTATTATCATTCACAACTTTTGATTAAAAAATTCCATTTTTTTCTTATTATATTACTCCGAATTTGTGCAACAATAATAACAGAGTCAAAGGAAATGAGCCCGCAAGGGTAAATTACCTGGGGCTCGATTAATATAGATTTTAAAAAACAGGAGATTTAATTCTTATGTCTAAGAACAAAGTAAACGTTCCCGAAGCAAGAGCAGCTCTTGACAAGTTCAAGATGGAAGCAGCTAACGAGGTTGGTGTAACCCTTAAGCAGGGCTACAACGGCGACCTTACCTCTAAGCAGGCTGGTAGCGTTGGTGGTCAGATGGTTAAAAAGATGGTTGAGTCTTACGAGAACTCCATCAAGAACAACGGCTAATTTATAAGCCTAACCTTCTCCTTTCCGAATTTCGAAATTCTATCTGACTTTGATAGAATTAAGAGGTGTCGTGCAAATGCGCGACACCTCTTTTTTTACATATATAATATAAAGGAAAGGATTACTGAGAAAACAGTTCCAAAAAGATTTACCACGTTGTTATCTACAAAAGAAATTCCGCTATGTTTTTTAGTTTTTAAGTTACAATGCTCTTTTTTTTCTATAATTTCTCCACATTCTTGGCATTTGTATTTTACCTGAATAGTTGAACCGAGGATGCTGTCAACTACACAACCGAAGAAGCCGCACAAAACAACAATCAAAATATCAAATGCTGAAATAATGCCGAGAAAATATGACAGAAGCGCAATAATAACAGCTCCGACCAGCGAGAAAAGCGTTCCCAAAAGCGAAACACCTCCGCTAAGACCCTTTTTGCATGGCTTAAAACGTACAATATCATAAGTTTTTCTCGAGAACACCCCAAATCCAGATGCAAAAGTATCTGCGAGGGCTTCGGCAAATGCCGAAGTAAATGCAATAACAAAAACAGATTTCGAAGTTATAACAAAAAGTAAAGCCATCGCCGTCGCAACAATGCTATTAGCAAGAACCTGCTTATAAGAGCGACATTCCGACGTCTTTTTCTTATTCTGCTCTGTTTTTTTGCTATGATTTTTTATTTTATCGGAAATTATACCAAGAACAAAGAAAGCAAGAAGAATACAAAATCCAGCATTTCCAAGAGATATGGAAATAATAATATCCACCGCTATTGCTGCTATAATTCCGCCTTTTGTCAAAGCCTTTTTCTTATATGCAAAGTCAATCATAAGAGGTGTAAGCAGGATTGGGATAATATAATCCATAGCTCCGGAGTAATTTATAATAAAGAAGGATAAAAATGATGCTCCGAGAGTTACTGCAATATTGTCAAGTCCTCTTCCAACAAAAAGCTCAAGCTCGGCTGCGAATATTGAGATAATTACGCAACTTAAAATTGAAAGTTCAATAGAAAAAACATATTTTAGCGTCAAAATTGAAGCAAGACAAAACGCAAAATTCGCAAGAGTACCGAAGATGGTCTTATTGCCGTATATTTTCTTGTTAATTTTCGTCGTAATACTCTGCCCTACAAATCCTGCGAATCCGTCGCCAAGAGAGGTGCAGAAAACACCTATTCCAAATGGCAACATCATTTCGGGAACGAAGAGCGTCAGGGTTGCCATAATCGACATCGCAACGGCGTAATATACAGTACCAGGAGCGTTATCGCCGTCCGACGAAATCATAGGAATCAGATTTTTGCGATGTGACACAAATAGCAACCCCAAAAACAAAAGGCACACTGCAAGGAAGTGAATACTATCTCCCATAAAATAATTAAGTATCACCCATTCGAAGCCTACAAGAATATGAACAACCTTTCTGGTTGTTTTTTTTGTTACGCCAAATTTGTAAAGCACAAACGCAAAAAGAAGGCATAATAAAGCATAAAAAATGCTAAAAATGTAACCTTTTATTATCATTTATCGTCTACTTTCAAAAAAATAAAGTTTATTTCCTATAATTAAACAATGAGTCGCTATACCCTCGTACAGCGACTCATTGTCTGAAAAATAAGGTTAATTTTCCTCGGGATCGGTGTTCTTAAATCTTCCCTCTTCATCCTCAGAATCGAGGTTAACGTTTTCCTTGCCGGGAATTACAATTCCACGAGTCATCGCACGAAGATTTTCCTCATTTTTTCTATCAAGTTCTTTCTGCTTTTCAGCTTTAGAGAGTTTAAGGTCCTCCAAAATCTTGTTGCTGACTGTACCGTCAGCTAAAGTGAGAAACTTCTCAAAGATATCGGGGTAAACAAAAACTTTCTGGGTAGTCTCGAACTTAACGGTGATATACTGTCCGTTAGATGCTACAACAATACCCTTTCCAAAGGCTTTATGCATTACTTCAAGATTTTCAAGTGACATAGCGCCCCTCCGATTTTTTATTATTCCGTGAAACTATTGCTTTTATCCATATAATATTATATAATCCGCAAAAGGTTCACACTTACAAGCGACGGCTATTATAGCAGATAATTATGTCCAAAGTATGAATAAATCGTTGTTTTTAAAATTATTTTCTAAAATATGGTAAAAAGTTTAAAAAATGATTTATTTTTCGAATTATGTATCGATTTTTGCGGCATAATCGGTTGGCAAAACGAGATCAAGCGAGTCAGGGCGCTTTTCTCTCAGATGCTTCTGATAAATTGCCTCGGTTGCAAATGCAAGCTTTGTAACTACGTTCCTTGCGTTCTTAAAATAACAATAGAACGAGTCGTCCTCGGTAGAAATATCAATGCAGTCATCGCGTTTGATGCGATACCAATCATATTCCACGTGCAAGCTATTGATTTGAAGCGGCACGCGATGAATCTTATAAGGCTCGTTGTTGTGTTTGCCCTCAAGAACAAAGCCGTCTTCAATGCTATGCGTTACTCTACCCTCGCCGAGATTCTCAAACGTCGAGCATCTTGGCATAGAATGAACCTCAACGTCGTCACTGAAACTATATTCTCCACTTTCAACGGCCTTTATAACGTTGGCTCTTTCCCACTCAAACCAATCGGGAATCTGCTCGAACTCGGTCTCACCCTCGTTAGCAGAAAGCTTGCCTGTTTCAAGAAGCGTCCAGCGCTTACCGCAGCTCTCGCAGAAAATCTCTGCGCCCTTGGAATTCATTGAAAATTCCTTGCCACAATGGGGACACTGGTAAAGCACCTTATGAAGTCCCTCTGCTCTGTAAGGCTCGTTAATAAGTATATTATTCTTCTGCTGGTACTCGTACTCGTTATATGAAAGCGATGCTCTGATAAGCTTGTTGATTTCATCAACGCTCATCTCGTCAATCTGCTCGGGAGTCAGAATTTTGGTAAGACTTGTGTACAGAGGCACCTTGCGTTTTCTTCTGAAATCCCAGAAGGGACAGTGAAGATAATTTCCTCTATGCACAACAGCAACAACGGGCATTCTGTTTCTCTTAACCAACATACCCACAGACTCGGGAATAAACGAGGTTGTTCCACAGGGCGAATATCTCGCCTCGGGATACATACAAAGCACGTCGCCACGCTCAAGAACCTTACGTACAGACTTTACAAGATGCAAATCCATAGTATATTTTCTCGTGCAGATTGCCCCAATCCATTCCATGAGCCAGGCGCGCTTGTAATATCCGTCGATATTTACTACGTTGTTAACTCGGTGAGGATAAGTAGCAGTTGCCGTGAGCTTAAAGTCAACAAACGCCATGTGGTTGGAAAGAATCATATATGGGGGCTTCAGCCCCTCCATATTTATGCATTCAACCTTTCTTTTAACTCCAATCAAGGTTATCTTTGAAAGCACCCAGATAAGCCAAGTAAGATAAATAGGCTGACGAATAGGATATTTCGCAGTTTTGTATCTTTTCAGATTTTTGTACTCAATTTTATTCATAAAGTCACGCTCCAATCCAAGTCATTATACACTATTATGAATAAAAAATCAATAATTTTTTAAAATTTGTAATTTTATGTTGAAAATTACGTTTATTAGTGATAAAATTATTGATTAGAAAAGAGGTGCAAAATGGAATTTTACGAAATTTTACTTATTTGCATTGCGGCGGCAATTATTGTTTTTGGAACGGCTACGGTGTCCTATTTTATGGTATTCTACTCTCCAAAAAGAAAAGAAAGAGCCGAGGATGATTACGATCTTCCGCCCGGAAAGGAATACGAGCCATACTACCATGATATGATAGAGTGGACCAAGCAATGCCGCACTCATCCTCACAAGAAGGTTGAAATCACGACCTTTGACGGACTGACGCTGAGAGGAAGATATTACGAGGATACTCCCGACTCGCCCATCGAGATTATGATGCACGGCTATCAGGGGAATCTTGAGCGCGATCTCAGCGGAGGAATATTCCGTGCTCTTGACATCGGGCACAGCGTGCTTGTGTATAATCACAGAGGAAGCGGAGACAGCGACGGCAATACCCTGACCTTTGGAATAAACGAGTCGAGAGACTGCCTCAGGTGGATAGATTTCGTTTTAAACAACATCAACAATGATGCCAAGATAATTCTCTCGGGCGTATCTATGGGCGCAGCAACAGCGATGATAACCTCCGGCTTTGACTTACCTGAAAACGTCGTTGGTATTATAGCAGATTGCGGCTACACCTCTGCAAAGGATATCATTAAAAAGGTTATCCGCGATATGAAGCTGCCCGCAAATCTGTTGTATCCTTTCGTTAAATTAGGCGCAAGGATTTACGGCAGATTCGATTTAGATGAGTTTTCGCCTATTGAACAGGTAAAAAAATCCAAGCTTCCCACAATCTTCGTTCACGGTGACGCTGACACCTTTGTGCCTATGGAAATGAGCAAAACAAACTACGAGGCATGCTCTGCCGAGAAGAAGAAATTTGTAGTAATCGAGGGCGCGCCTCACGGCCTCGCCTTCCCCGTGGCGAGAGATAAGTATCTCGATATATTAAGGGAATTTTTCGATCCGATTACCAATGATTCAAGCACAGAAAATTCAAAATAATAATAAGAACGCAAAAAAAAGACCGCAAAATGCGGTCTTTTTTGCGTTATTTTACAAATTTTGCTCAAGGTGTTTACAAATTGAAAAAGTCGATATAGCATCAGTATTTCGCATAGGATATTCATAAACCAAGTGCACTTTCTTTCTCTGGTTATCTTTGCAGCCTTTGTCTTTTAGCTCTTTTAAGTCTGCCATAATATTACCTCTGCTCAAATTATAACATTTTTCGCAAAGTAAAGCAAGTTTCTTGTAAAAACATCTTTACAAAACAAAAAAACAAGTGATAAAATAAAGCAAAAAACAGAAAGGAAAATATTATGAATTTGGAAGAATTAGCTTTGTCTCTCTTTATAGACTTTGCTATTACAGTTTTCTTATACCTGATTGTTCCCGTTGTTTACTGCATTAAAAACAAGCCTTTAAGCAAGAAAAAAATAAAAAGAATAATAACAATCAATGCAATATGTGTTTGCGTTTTATTTTTAATTATCAAAATTAGTTTAGGAGGAGATGCTAAGGTAACAGGAGCAGTTTTCCTGTGGTCATGGGTTGGATATAAGATGATGAAGAAAAAGCTGTGTGCATCCAATGATACTGAAACACAGGAAGAAATTATCTCTACCGGGAATAATCTTGATCAAGAAAATACAAACGACAATCCGAGCGATATAATTAATATAAATATCGACAGCGTTGATAATGAAAATCTTCAATCAAAATCACTAATAGAAAACAATTTATCTTCATCTAAAGAGGAAAAAATAATGGCCATTATTACATCAAAACGCATCGCAGCAGTTATTTCTATTGTTCTATGTGCGGTTCTATACCTATCATTCTTGTCGGCATTTACAACTCAAAGAGATACATATATTTGCTATACTACTAAAACAGGAGAATGCTTTCATTCTATGACTTGCAAATGTATTAATACTGCTTATGAAACAACAGTCTATGAAGCATGCCATGAATACAAACCATGCAAATACTGTAATCCTTGTGTTGAAAAATATGAAACAACCATCACAGACAGAAATTACTTCATTCCTGCATCAATTTGTTTACCAATATCTGTTGTTGTTTTTTTGATATTATCATACAAAAAGAAATCAACAAAGCCATAAAAAACATCTAACGAGCCTTTGTTTTAAGGCTCGTTTTTTATTTAAGTTTATCAATATATTCATAAACAGTATTCAAGCTCATATACATTGAACTTGCCGCTAACATAAGAGGGATAGTGGCGGTAGAAAATCCAAGGAATAACATCATTGGTCATTTTGCATCTACATAACAAAGTATAAATATGCTCGACATAAAAAAGATAAGCAACGCACGCAGAAATGATGGGACTACTTTGACGGTTTTATGTTTTTTCAATTTAAGGAAAAAGGCTGAATGGCAAGCAGTAAATAATATATTTTTAGTTTCCAACATTACCACCATGTGTGGAAATATTGAAAACTAAAAGGCAACGTTACAAATTCAAAAGCGGTTTACCACATTTTTATGGAAAACCGCTTGTTTTTTACTACGGCAATAAAAAGGACTCCCAAACCGAAGTTCAGGAGTCCTTAAAATTATTAACTTTTTTGTCAAAGTGAGTTTTTGAGGGAGCAGATTTGGAGATAGGAGCGTCGCTTTACGACCGAAGCAATAGTTCCCTATTGCAAGCTTGTCGGAAAACGGCGGTTAGCACCGAAATATGCCCATCAAAAATTACTTGCAAGCTTCTTCGATTGCAACCGCAACTGCAACAGTCATACCAACCATGGGGTTGTTACCTGCGCCGATGAGACCCATCATTTCAACGTGAGCGGGAACGGAGGAGGAGCCAGCGAACTGAGCGTCGCCGTGCATTCTACCCATTGTATCGGTCATACCGTAGGAAGCGGGGCCTGCTGCCATGTTATCGGGGTGAAGGGTTCTACCTGTACCACCGCCGGAAGCAACGGAGAAGTAGTTCTTGCCGTTCTCGTTACACCACTTCTTGTAGGTACCTGCAACGGGGTGCTGGAATCTTGTGGGGTTGGTGGAGTTACCGGTGATGGAAACACCAACGTTCTCAAGTCTCATGATAGCAACGCCCTCGGGTACGGAGTCAGAGCCGTAGCACTTAACCTTTGCTCTGTCACCTGTGGAGTATGCGGTTTCCTTAACAACTTTAACCTCTTCGGTATAGGGATCAAACTCGGTCTGAACGTAGGTGAAGCCGTTGATTCTGGAAATGATCATAGCTGCATCCTTGCCAAGACCGTTAAGGATAACGCGGAGGGGGTTAGTTCTAACCTTGTTAGCGTTAAGAGCAATCTTGATTGCGCCCTCTGCTGCTGCGAAGGACTCATGTCCTGCAAGGAAGCAGAAGCACTCGGTGCTCTCAGAGAGAAGCATAGAACCGAGGTTACCGTGGCCGAGACCAACCTTACGGTTCTCTGCTACGGAGCCGGGGATACAGAAGGACTGAAGTCCGATACCAATTGCGACAGCGGCGTCAGCGGCCTTGGTGCAGCCCTTCTTAATTGCGATTGCTGCGCCAACGGTGTATGCCCACTTTGCGTTCTCGAACGCGATGGGCTGAGTTTCTTCAACTATCTTATAGGGATCGATGCCCTTTGCATCGCATATAGCCTTACACTCGTCGATAGAGGAAATGCCATATTCTTTAAGAGTCGCAAGGATTTTCGCCTCGCGTCTTTCATAACCTTCAAAATGTGCCATTTATATTTCCTCCTTATTACTCTTTACGAGGGTCGATGTACTTAACAGCGTCAGCAAATCTGCCGTATGTACCCTTGGACTTCTCATAAGCCTCATTGGGCTCCATACCCTTCTTGATGAAGTCGGTCATCTTGCCAAGAGAAACGAACTCGTAGCCGATAACCTGGTTATCAGCGTCAAGAGCCATTCTTGTGCAGTAGCCCTCGGTCATCTCGAGGTAACGAACACCCTTCGCCTTGGTACCGTACATAGTACCAACCATGGATCTCTCACCCTTACCAAGATCCTCCATACCAGCGCCGATTACAAGGCCGCCCTCGGAGAAAGCAGACTGAGAACGACCGTATACGATCTGAAGGAAGAGCTCACGCATAGCGGTATTGATTGCATCACAAACGAGGTCGGTATTAAGAGCCTCGAGAATAGTCTTGCCGGGAAGAATCTCAGCAGCCATAGCTGCGGAGTGAGTCATACCGGAGCAACCGATGGTCTCAACGAGAGCTTCCTCGATGATACCGTCCTTAACGTTAAGCGAAAGCTTACAAGCACCCTGCTGAGGTGCGCACCAGCCCACACCGTGAGTGTAAGCCGAGATGTCAGCGATGTCCTTTGCCTTTACCCATTTGCCCTCTTCGGGAATAGGTGCGGGGCCGTGGTTAGGTCCCTTGGCAACAACACACATATTTTCCACTTCTTTGGAAAAAACAAGTTCTGCCATAATTTATATACTCCTTTTAAAATATAAACTTAATTATTTAACAATTTCTCCGTATACGGGAGCGCCCTTGGTGAATGCAGCATTTGCCTCGTCGGTATCGATGTGCATTGCGGGAGCAAACTTCTCGGAAACTCTTACAACAACGTCGCCGAAGATTGTGGTACGCTCGGAATCGGATGCAATCTTAACGCAAACGATTTCCTTATCAGCAACGCCCATTTCAGCAGCTGCCTCGGGAGTGAGGTGGATATGACGCTTCGCAGCGATAACGCCCTCGGTAAGCTCAAGCTCTGCGCCTGTGTCGGGGTTAACAAGCTTGCATGCGCCGCTGCCTGCGATGTCACCGGACTCGCGGATGGGAGCTACAACGCCGATAGAACGAGCGTCGGTGAGAGAAATCTCAACCTGGCTTGCAGGACGTGTAGGACCAAGAATAGAAGCCTTAAGAGTACCCTTAGGGCCAACGATAGTAAGCTTCTCTGCGCAAGCGAACTGACCGGGCTGGCTAAGCTCCTTCTTATTAGTAAGCTGATAGCCCTCGCCGAAGAGAACGTCAACTGCCTCACGGCTAAGGTGAATGTGTCTTGCAGAGGTTTCAACTAAAACCTGTTTCATTTTAAATCTCCTTCGATTTATATTTTGTGAGTCATGCGACCCACTCTATGCCAAACTACATTATAACACATAAATATTTGAAAATCAATGCATAAACGCAAAGAATATCGAAAAAAATAATAAAAATAACTGTATTATGAGGTAAAAAATGTTTAAAGAAGAACGAGAGGAATTAAATCAGGCGGAAAATGGCGCCATGTTAAAGGACGGCGGAGCTATTTTAGAAAATTCAGATCGAGCATTCTACTGTCTTTCAATAATAGGTCAAATCGAGGGCCATTACACGCTCGACAACACTCAAAAGGCAACGAAATACGACCACGTCATCCCTACCCTTGTTGCTCTTGAAGAAAGCGACAGGATTGACGGAATACTCATTTTAATTAACACTCTCGGCGGTGACGTTGAGGCAGGCCTTGCCATTGCAGAAGTTATTGCAAGCCTGACGAAGCCTACGGCTTCAATTGTTCTTGGCGGTGGACATTCCATTGGCGTTCCCCTCGCGGTAAGCGCAAGCAAGTCGTTTATTGTCCCCAGCGCAACAATGACAATTCATCCTGTAAGAACAAATGGAACGGTTTTGGGTGTTCCCCAGGCATTTAATTACCTCACGAAAATGCAGGACAGAATCATACGCTTTATTGTTAATCACTCGTCGGTAAAAGAGGAGCATTTCAGAGATTTAATAAACAGAACAGACACCCTTGTAAACGATATTGGCTCAATTCTCGACGGAAAAGAAGCTGTTGCATGCGGACTTATCGACGAAATTGGTGGAATTAAGGAAGCTCTTGCCTATCTCAAGGGTAAAAGCGAAGAAAAGGAAAAATAATTTCCAAAATCTGTTGTTTTTGCCCCTTTTATATGTTAAAATGGTATAAAAGACTTTTGGGGAGGTAATTATGAGCTTTTTATCTAAGCTTTTCGGCAAGAAGAAGGAGACTAAGCGTAATTATAATACAGATGTGGATGACGGCCAGGATCTTTACTTTAGAGAGGATTTCGAGGAGAAGCCAAAGAAGAAATCCACCACTGTAAAAAATGCTCCCGCAACATCGAATTCAACTGATTTAAACGAAACAAAAACCAACAAAAAAGATATTAAAGTCAAGGCAGAAGAAAAATCATTAGTAAATAAGCCAGCTCCAAAGGCTGCAGATACAAAGGCAACTATTGCAGAGCCTAAGGCAAAAGTTGATGGCAAAAGAACCGCTCCTGTTAGCGAAAAAAAGCCTGTAAAAAAGGGGAGCACTCCCCCTGCAATCAAGCCCGAAGCAAAGAAAAATGCCACGGTGACAAAGCAGACAGCAAAACAGGTAACGGACGAGTCTGTCAAGGCGGCTTCCACTCCTAAAAAGGACTCTGTTGCAAAGGCATCACCCGCTACTAATCAAAAGGAAGAAAAGAGCGGCAAAAGCGGTAAATTTGAGATAAAAAAAGCCAAGGATGGCAGATATGTATTTAATCTGTATGCGCCTAATCACATTATCGTCGCCACCTCGCAGGTGTACTCCTCTGCCAGCTCGGCTGTTAACGGTATACAGAGCATCATTGCCAATGCCGAAAAGGCACCTGTTGAGGATAACACTCTTAAAAGCCCGATAAAGCAGTCATTTCCTAAATGGGAAATGTACATAGACAAGGGCGGCGAGTACCGCTTCAGACTCTACGCGAGCAACGGTAACTGTGTTGTGCATTCCCAGGGATACAAGCAGAAATCAAGCTGCAAGAATGGAATTGAGTCTATTATCAGATGCTCGAGAAATGCCGAAATTGATAAATCGTATCTGAAAAAAGAATGATAATTGCCTTCCCCTTGGGGAAGGCTTTTTTATTTTATATTTTTTGCATTTTCTATTTACAAACGAGTATTTTTATGGTAAAATATGCTTGCCAAACAAATTTAATAATAGAATTATAGGTATTTTTTCTTTTATGGGATAATTATGCCCTTTTTTCTGCATAATCATTTTTAGAATTTGGTAAAAACGCAAATTTCGTTTAAATGATTATGGTAGAAATACTCTAATTCTATTTAAATTTGTTTGGCGACAATTGGAGTTTGCGTTTTTCGGTGCGACAACTTCAGTTGTCGCACTTTTTGATTTTGGAGGGAGCATAATGGATACGGTTAAACTTGATAAACGTGGGAAAATTCTTATTCCTGCATATAAACGAAAGGAGTATGAATTTTTTCCAGGAGAAAAATTCCAAATATGTGTAAGCAAAAACGAGATTACTCTAAAGCCATATAACTATATATGTTGCGAATGTGGTGGAGAAATTAAAGATGGAAGTACAAGCCATTAATGCACTACATGCAGAGAAAAAATATATACATAGAGTGTATTAGTAACACAAAAGCGGCTGTCAAATGACAGCCGCTTTTATTTTCACTTATGCAATCCGATAGTAAGATTTGAGAAAAAAATCGCTGCTCGTGACCGAAGCTGTAGTTACCTACTGCGAGCGTTCAGCGAACAGCGATTTTTACCAAATATTACAGAAGGATTAGTTCTCAACAATCCAAGCCTCTGCAACCTTTGCGGACATTCTCTTGATATCCTCGGTTGGATACTTGGAATCAGCGCCGCCGTTTACGTAAAGGAAGTAGTTGCCGCCCTCGGTAACGTAAAGAGTCTCCTCGTAGCCTGCAGAATCGCCAAAGTTACCAAAGGTAACCTTCTTTACTACGTTAGAGGTTTCGGTATTGTATTCCTTCTTGCAAATAATCTTCTTCATAGTGGAACTCCTTTCTTAAACAGAATTATGTGACTATTATAGCATATATGACCAAAAAAATCAATATATTTTATGCAATTTTTCACAATAAATTTGATTTTAATTACACTCTTCGACCTCTTTGGCGTTACGAAAATGGTATGATAGCATATAATGCATAAAAAAGAGTTAGGAGTTGTAATGCTGATACATAAGTTTGAAAAAAACGACAATTTAGGAGCGATTGCGGAAAGATATTTTACAAATGAGGAAATAATAAGAAAGCACAATCAGCTTGATAAGCTTCCCCCGGCGGTTGGCGAGGAAATTCTTGTTCTCACACCGACAAGAACATATACGGCAAAGTATGGAGATAGCCTCGACGGAATTGGGCTTCGTTTTTCCATTCCCAAAAAGGATATGGAGGCTATGAATCCCGGTCTTGTAGGCAAGGAGCTTCGCCCTGGTGACGTTATTGCAATAAAATGCTGTGATAGACCTTACGGAATGTCGGTGGCAAACGGATATTGTTACAAGGATTGCACATCTGAAAAACTAATTGAAGCGCTTCCCTATCTTACCTACGTTACATTTTCATCGGTAACAGCTGATATAGGCGGTTTCAAGCGTATATTCAACGATGACGCTCTGTTAGAAATTGCAAAACAAGCAGGAAAAATCCCCCTGCTCCGTGTTTTTGACAAATATGACAAGAGGTATGCCGGGGAAGACACCGATAGCTTTATTTCGAAACTCGTAAACCTTGCAAAAGAAAAGGAATACAAGGGCATTGTTCTGAATGCCTGCAGTATGAACGAAATTCCCGAGAAATATACCGAATTTATCGTTAATCTGAGAGGTGCAATGCTTGGATGCGACCTGATTTTGCTCACAGAAATCAACGAGGAGTCGCCTATCGAATTTAGTGAATATGCCGATGCAAGCATTATGTACTATCCCAAATTTGCAAAATCCCCTGAGACGTCATTTGATGATGGCGAGGCAAAATTCCTTTCGGATTTCGCAGCAAAAGGTGAAAGCGCTAGAACATTTATCGACTTGCCATCTGTCGCGATGCTAGGAAATGAATACGTTGGTATGAACGACGCAATAAACTTAGCAAGACGAGGCAGGTGCCAGACTTCAATAAATGAAAACACCCTACTCTCGCATTTTCGCTGCAAGCAGGGTGAAGGTTGCTACACATCATTAACAGGAATTGGTAAAATACTTGGTTTAATAAATGAATTTGACTATATGGGCGTTTGTTTTGACGTTATGCGCTCGCCAAGGTCGCATTTTTCTTTATACAATGCGCTCTTTAAGAGCTATAATCAGGCGACTATTCGCTCTGTGGAGGGATGTAGTCGCGGACGCGGAGAGTAACTCCCGCCTTTTCAGAAATGCGCTTACATTTCTCGAGTTCATCCGCGCTTAAAGTCTCTTTTACAACAGAAAATTGCACTTTTTGAACATAATTATTGACATTTTTAGCAAATTCCAGCATTGAGTCAAAGGATTTAGCTCCATATACTGAATGGCAAATCTGCTGATATTTTTCAGCATTTGGAGTGTTCAGGCTGATTGAAACGATATCAAACACGCCCTCGTAATCGGGGGCTGTATTTTTTTCGTGGATAAGGTCGGAATGACCGTTGGTGTTAAGACGCACCTTGATTTTTGGATATACTTCCCTGACCTTTTTTATCACAGAAATCATATCATAGAGTCTATACGTCGGCTCGCCGTATCCGCAAAAAACAAGCTCGGGAAATTCGTTAAGGTTATAGGACAAAATCGATGCGGTTATCTCATCCACGGTAGGCTCGCGCTCAAGCCAGAGGCTGTCAGAGCCGTATGCTCCGTCACCGTTATTGCGTATGCAGAAATCGCATCTGTTGGAGCATCTATTAGTGACGTTGACGTAGAGCTTATCCTCTACGATATAGGTTATGCACATCGATTTTTTCATAATCCAAAGAACCTTTTTGCGTTGTTTTCGGTTATCTCGGCACATTCCTCGGGGGTTATGCCCCAGATTGATGCCAGGTGAGCATTAGTGTACTGGAGGTTGCCCGAGTGATTAAGGGTGCCACGCTTAGGGTGAGGCGCAAGATAGGGGCAATCGGTTTCTATCATTACGAATTCCTTGGGGATTGCCGCGGCTGCCTCCTTAGGCTTTCTTGCATTTGTAAACGTGAGTGTGCCGGAGAATGAAATCATCCAGCCGAGGCTCACAAGCTCCTTTGCCATCTCGGCAGAGCCTGAAAAGCTATGGAGCACTCCCCTGACCTTCTTGTGACGGCGGATAACCTCCATAACGTCGGCGTGGGACTCTCTATCGTGAATACAAACGGGAATGTTAAGCTCCTCTGCAAGCTGCATCTGAGCTTCAAAGTACGCCATTTGCTTGTCTTTGTCGGTGTCCGGGTAGTGATAATCAAGGCCGATTTCACCAAGGCAGACGCACTTGTTGCTCTTATCGAGAATCATTTCACGAATTGTGGCAATATCGCTATCCATATCGTTAAGAAAACGAGTATCGGATGGGTGAATACCG
>JAZQWA010000004.1:0-45791 GCA_045632065.1 Eubacteriales bacterium
ATGCAGGGGCCGTGCTTGAGGTCAAGCATATAGTGGTAGAAGGTAAAGGGACGTCCCTCTTTTTCTCTCTTTATCATTTCCTTTGCGAGAATCTCGTATTGCTCGAAGATTACAGGCAAATCCTCCTCGGTCAGCGCGTAAGGGTCGCCGGGAGGGCAAACAACAGGCTCCATAGAAAGCTCGGTAAATCCGAGGTCTGCCATGTGGAAAATATCGTTAGTAAAATCTGTGTTGTTATGAGTAAACGTACCTCTTACGTAATAGCCCTGACCGCCACGGCTCTCAACAAGCTTTTTAAAGTTGGGAACTATGGTATCGTAGCTTCCGCGGCCTGCATAGTCAACACGGAAGTGGTCGTTAACTTCCTTTCTGCCGTCAAGCGAAAGAACTACGTTGTGGCATTCGCGGTTTACAAACTCAATCATCTCGTCGGTGAGAATCATGCCGTTTGTGGTATAGGTGAAGCGGAAGTGCTTATTCTTCTCTGCCTCAATGCTTCTTGCATACTCTACAAGACGCTTTACAACGTCAAAGTTCAAGGAGGGCTCACCGCCAAAGAAGTCAACCTCAAGATTCTTTCTGCCACCCGAATTGGCAACGAGGAAATCAAGAGCCGCCTTACCAACCTCAAAAGACATAAGCGCTCTATCGCCGTGATATTTACCCTGACTTGCAAAGCAATAAGAGCAGTTAAGGTTGCAGGTGTGGGCAACGTGGAGGCAAAGCGCCTTTACCACCTTGCTGTTGTTCTTGAAATCTATTGCAAGGCTCTCATACTTGTCCTCGGAAAACAGCTTACCTGCCGCCTCAAGCGAGCGAATATCGTCTATGCACTCGAGAATATCCTCTCTCGTCACGTCGTCAAGGTGACCGTATCTTTCAAGAATTATATTAACTATCTCGTCGGGTGTCTTTTCCTTATACATTGCGATAATATCGTACGCAACCTCGTCAACGGTATGTACCGAGCCCGACGCAGGGTCAAGAACTATGTTGTATCCATTTAATTTATACTGATGTATCATAAAAATACTCCTTACTAATCATTAAAGAAGGGTGCCGCAAATTAAGCGACACCCTTGTCTTTGCGCGAGTAGCGCCCATGAAGTAAAATTACTTCTGGTTCTTGTTCTCGCACTGCTGGTTTGCAACGCCGCAAGAGGTCTTGCAAGCAGACTGGCAAGAGGTCTGGCACTCGCCGCAGCCACCGTTCTCAACGGTCTTTGCAATATTCTTAGTTTCAACAGTATTGATTCTCTTCATTTTAATAATCCTCCGATTACATAAATTTCAACGAATACATTATATCACAAGCTTTTTTGGTTGTCAATAATTTTTTTAAAATAGGAAAAAAATATAAGATTGACGAAAATGAGCCGAGCTTGTAAAAATTCTTTCTTTGTTTTTTGGGAAAATCCCTGCCATGCGATATTTTCGCTTATTGGGTATGGTTGTAGATTATGTTGGCGTTTATTAACTTGTCGTTAGATTTTTTGATATCAATTTCAGCCCATTTTTCCTCGCTTCCGGAGTAATAAACGTTAGTTATTGCATAGCAACCACTAAAGGCACCTTCTGCAATAGTTGTGACGCTATCCGGGACGATTATATTTTTAAGCTCTACACAATAAGCAAATCCTTGAAAACCTATTGTTTGAATGCTATCAGGCAAGGTAATGCTTTCCAGCTTGCTACAACCAAAGAACATATTTATGCTTATGTAGCGTACTCCCTTTTCAATCGTAACGCTTGTAAGATTATCACAACCTTCAAACACAAATGGTGCAATACTTGTTGCGCTACCCGGGATTGTAACACTTTCAAGTCCCGAGCATCTTGAAAACGCGCTGTCGTTTATATTTGTTACACCATGAGGAATCGTTATCGACTTAAGGCTGGCGCAATCCTGAAATGCCGAAATGCCAATGCTCGTACATAAAGAGCCGTCCGCAAACAAGACACTAACGAGATTTTTGCACTCCAAAAAGGCCTCATCCCCTATGCTTTTTACGTTCTTTGGTATTGTTATACTCGTCAGATTTTTGCAGCCATAAAAGGTGTCCCTGGGTATACTTTCAAGATTTTCAGATAACGTAATACTTGTAAGACCACTACAATTCCTGAATACATAATCACCCAAACTTTTTACGCTGCTCGGCATTGTTACGCTTTTAAGATTATGACAACCGGAAAATGCACCCGTTTTAATGCTTGTAACAGTATCAGGTATTATAAATGACGTGTAGATTTTACCCGCAGCATAATGAATAAGCGTTTTACCGTTTTCTGTATAAAGATTTCCGTTCAATGATTTGAAGAAGATATTTTTTTCATTTACATTTATTTTTTCCAGGCTTCCACATGCCGAAAATGCGCCGTCTCCTATGCTTATTACACTCTCCGGAATCGAAATTTCAACAAGTCTCGTGCATGCGAAAAAAGCTCGTTCTTCTATTTTTGTAACAGTGCTTGGAATAATTATCTTTGTAAGCGATACACAATAATAAAAAGCCTCACGACTTATACCGATTACCTCATCTCCATCAGGCGAGATGGGCGGAATCACCAATTCCGTGTCAGTACATTCGCCTTTGCCTTTTACAAAGCAGGTTCCGTTACCTTTAGACTCAAAACTAAGACCTTCACTGTAAACGATTTTTTCATCACCTTGAGACTCGCCGCCAACATCAGATTTTTCACCATTTTTACAGGATGTAAGGCACAATAAAAAGCAAACGAGCAAGACTAAAACCAACCATATACTTTTTTTCATGATAAAACCCCTCCTTTGTTAGTAGTAATATTATACCATGTTTTCCTTATACCTGTCAATAAGCAAAAAGAGACGAGAAATACTCGTCTCTTTTAATATTTTTAAATTCTCGTGCCGTCCTGGTCGCAGTAAATGCATCGGTCGGAGTCGTCAAAGAGCATTTTTATGCCTCTTTCGCTGCGGGAAATGCAATGGGGGTTTTTACAAACCATTCCCTTGACACGCTTGCCTGCGGGACGCTTGTCGTTTACACCCTTCGTGCCGAGAAGCATAAGAATAAGAGCCATTCTGATATATCTGCCGTACATCGCCTGGTCGAAATAATCTGCTCTCGGGTCATCGTCAACGTCAACGTTGATTTCGGTAACTCTGGGAAGGGGATGCATAATGGAAAGATCATCCTTTGCCATAACGAGCTTGCTTGCGGTAAGCTCGTATGAGTCCTTCAGGCGCTCGTACTCCTCCTTGGAGTCGAAGCGCTCTGCCTGAATTCTCGTCATATAGAGAATATCAAGCGAGGGAATGGCGCTCTCAAGATTTTCGGTTTCCACGTACTCGCAGCCGCCGAGGAAGAGATGCTCGTCCTTTACGTAATCGGGCAGACGAAGCTCCTCGGGAGAGATGAGCACGAAACGAACGTTCTCGTATCTTGACATTGCCGCAATCAGCGAATGAACCGTTCTTCCGTATTTCAAATCACCGCAGACACCGATAACAAGGTTGTCAAAATGTCCCTTTTTCTTATAAATCGTCATAAGGTCGGTGAGCGTCTGGGTGGGGTGGAAATGACCGCCGTCTCCCGCGTTGATAACGGGCACTGTCGCCACCTTTGAGGCAACGATAGGCGCGCCCTCCTTGGGATGACGCATAGCAATTATATCCGAGTATGCCGAAACCATTCTGATAGTATCGGAAACAGTCTCACCCTTTGCGGTAGAGGAGCTGCCAGCCTGGTCAAAGCCAAGCACCTGACCGCCAAGGCTCATCATAGCCGAGGTGAAGCTGAGTCGTGTTCTGGTCGACGGCTCGAAGAAAAGAGTGGCAAGTATCTTACCCCGACAGCACTCCGCGTACTTCTCGGGATTGTCCATAATATCCGAGCCAAGCCTTACAAGGCCATCTATTTCCTCTGTTGTCAAATCAAGAATATCAACAAGATTTCTCATATTTTACCCTCTTTTTCTAACAATAGTTTACAATTTTAGGCTTTTGCACCATATACCTCGAGATGCTTTTTAATGCGCTCAACGTTTTCGGTATTCTTCTCATCCTCAGAGAGATACTCAATAATATCATAAACGTCAACAACCGAGTAAACGGGGAATCCGAACTCCTCGCCTACCTCTGCCATAGCGCTCTTGTCGGTCTGACCCTTCTCCTTACGGTCAACCATAACGAAGGTAGCCGCAACCTTTGCTCCTACGGGAGCGAGGATAGCCATGCTCTCACGAATTGCAGTACCTGCGGTGATAACGTCCTCAACGATAACGATTTTCTCGTCAGAGGTGGGCTTATAGCCTACGAACACACCGCCCTCACCGTGGTCCTTTGCTTCCTTTCTGTTGAAGAAGAATGGAAGGTCGAGGCCCTCCTTGGAAAGACCGATGGATGCCGCAACGGCAATGGAAATTCCCTTATATGCAGGGCCGTAAAGCACAGCCTTTTCTCTGCCGAGCTTCTCAAGATAGCTCTTTGCATAGAACTCACCGAGCTTTGCAATCTGGTCGCCTGTCTTAATCTCGCCTGCGTTGATGAAATAGGGGATTTTTCTGCCACTCTTTGCGGTGAAATCACCAAACTTGAGAACGCCTGCGCCCTCTAAAAACTGTATAAATTCTCTTTTGTACTGTTCCATTTTCTACTCCTTTGTTTTTATAAAAACGACGTTTGCGTGGTAATTTTTTCACAGACAAGGCGCACCGCAGAAGGCAAGGTGAAGGCGTAGTTTTCCTACGTCGAACCGCTCTCGAGGAGTAACGCTGTATGTGGAAAAATTAGTCGCAAAACTCACTAACGCATCTCTCGTATGCTGCAACGGGATCCTCTGCGGCAGTAATCGGTCTGCCCACAACGATGTAATCAGAGCCGATTTTCTTCGCCTCGGCGGGAGTCATAACTCTCTTCTGGTCGCCGATGTCACCGTCTGCAAATCTTACGCCGGGGGTTACCGTTACAAAGCTCTTGCCACAGGTATCGTGTACCTTGCCTGCCTCGAGGGGAGAGCAAACAACACCGTCAAGTCCTGCCTCGGATGCGCACTTTGCATAGTGCATAACAACCTTATCGATAGGCTCCTTGATGAGCAAATCATTCTCCATGCTCTCCTGGTCGGTAGAGGTAAGCTGGGTTACCGCAATAAGCATAGGACGGCTTCCGTCGGGACGGGTAAGTCCCTCAATAGCGGCCTCCATCATTCTCTTTGTGCCTGCCGCGTGAAGATTGGTCATATCCACGTCAAGTCTTGACAAAACCGCCATAGACTTTTTAACCGTGTTAGGAATATCGTGAAGCTTAAGGTCGAGGAAGATTTTATGTCCTCTCTTTTTAATTTCCTTTACAATCGATGGGCCCTCTGCATAGTAAAGCTCCATACCGATTTTTACAAAAGGCTTCTTGCCTGTAAATTTATCAAGAAATGCAAAGGTTTTTTCTGCGCTGTCAAAGTCGCAGGCAATAATTACGTCCTTTCCCATTTTCTGTACCTCTCTTTATTTTTTAGTTGCTGTAATATCGTTTTTATTTACCGCCAGATTGACGTTTTCGCCCTCTACGATCTCATCGCCAAAGAGCGACTCGAGTCCCTGCGCGTCGGTCTTATGCTTCGGCTGCCAGCTCTCGTCATTTGCGTACTTGATTATCTCACCGCGAAGCCAATTTGCTCCGGGGTCGTTTTCATCAAAAGTAAATGAGCACACAAGGAGTTTTCCGCCCTCGCATGCAAGCTCAAAGAGCGCTGCCTCTTTTTTGGCGTTCTTGTGAGTTGAAACAACCTCGATTATGGGGTCAAACTCAACCTTATCAGACTCGAATACAACTGCTCCGCCTTCCTCAAGAAGCGAGGAGAACTGCCATGAGCAGAAGTTCTCGCAGGGCATATCGGACAAAATCGGATGCTCTGCTATCACAGTTGCGGTAAAGCCGTTTGTTCTGCCTGCAAGACTCATTCTGAATGAGGTTTTCACGTGAGTGAATGGCTTCGCGCCAAATACAACAACACGCTCACCTGCAGAAAGCCGCTTTACAAGCTCGTCACCGTCGGGATTTGTAAGAACCGAAATGCCACAAGGCTCTACTTCCTTTGCTACAGGGAAGAGATAAATCTCCCACTCGTTCTGGCTAATTACTCTGTCAGCCGTAAGGCTTGCCTTAAGGGTAAGCGGAATAGGCTTTTCCACCTCGGGCATTGTAAATTTAATCTCGGAAAGCTTGTTTATACCACCGTTTTCGATATAAACGCTCTCGGTTTTATCAAAGAGCGTCACTCCCTCGCCCGAAAGCGAGATGTTAAGCTCTGCCCTGCCCGATTTTTCCTCAAACACCGAGGCAAGAACGTTAAATGACATCTCCTCACCTGAGACAAAATTACGCTTTCTGCCAATGTCGGTAAGAATTACCGTAGGAGAGTTGTAGCGAAGCACGTTCTCCACAGTCTCACCAGGCTTCAGCTCGTAAAACTCGTTCATCATACCCACGTCGTAGCCAAAGGTGTGCCAATGAGTATCGATTGGGCCGAGGAAATCGTAGCCTGCCATATTTTCACAGCGTCTTGTCGCCTCGAAGCAATATTTGCGAAGTCTTCTCTGCCACTCCGACGAATTCTTGAAGTACAAGGGCGCTTTATCGATAAGTCCCTTGTCGGTAAGATGCTTCTCCACCGAGGTAAAGAGCGCGGTTTCACCGATTCGAGTGCCCTCGTAGCGCTTTTTCAGGCTGAGGTCGGCATAAGAGCCGTCAATGCAAATCTCGTGGGTAACTCTCGGCTTCTGATAAACCGAGTGCCAGGAGCTGACAAGCTCGGGGTTGGCATCAAGCGAGTGATAGCTGAAATGCTCGATAGAAAAGCTGCTATACATATCCGCAAACTCGGAAATCATCTTAAATCTTCTGGGATTGTGTCTGAAAGGCTCCAAAACAGTCTGCTCGGGCTCGATTATGCCGTATTCAACGCCTCGCATAGCGCTCATAGGCGAGAAGAGAGCGTCGGTTTCTGCATGTACTCTCTTTGCAACGGCAGAAAGATGCTCTACCATAAGGTCGTCAATCTGAAGCTCGTTGCCTGTGCAGTAAATCACTGCCGAGGTGAACTGTCTTGCAAATTCTATGATATTTTCCCACTCTGCAAGGCTTGCATTATTGGGGCTCTCCACCTGAATAAGCATACCAAGCTCGTCTGCCGCCATAAAATACTCCTTGGGCGGTACGTGGGTGTGGAATCTTATGTAATTGAAGCCAAGCTCCTTAAGCTTGGATATTACGTTCACGTAAAACTCTTTATCGTGAGTGAGGTGAACGGTCTCGGGATAGTAGCAATGCTCGCAAATACCCCTTAAATAATAAGGCTCGCCGTTAAGACGGAAGTAGTTGCCGTATGCAAGAAGTCGTCTTACACCGAACTCACGGCTGATAGAAGCATCGCCCGAGATAACCTCGATTGTATATCTTTTTGGGGTTGCAGGCGACCATTTTTCAAGATTTTCGGTGTCAAAAGTAAAGTTTGCTTTACTTTTTCCCTGTTTTACAACCTGCTCACCGTCTTTTACCTGCCACGAAAGCTCGTCCGCTTCACCAACGAGGCGAACCTCTGCGGTAGAGCAATCCTCGCTAAAGGTAAGAACGATATCGCGAAGAGCGCTCTTATAAATTCTGATTTCAACGTCGCCCGTAACACCGCCGCTGTATTTCGATGCGGCGCGGGATGTGATACCCGATATGGGCTGATTGTCAAAGCCGTAAATGGTGTGATTGGAAACCGCCATGGTGACGGTGTTTTTGCCAATTTTCAGCATCCCCTCGGGAATTTCCACCTCAAAGGGCGCGCTATATCCCTCGTGGGAGCAAAGAAATGCGCCATTTATCCAGATTTTAGCCGAATTCTGCACGCCCTCGGCATAAAAGGTTGCGTTTTTCGTATCCGACAGAGTGATTTCCCTCTCGTAGAAGAAGGTGCCCACGTAATTCGGCAAAACCATATCGGGCGGATAATCGCTCATGGGGTATTCATATCTTTTATATTCGGGGTTGATAACAAGGCTTTCAAAGAAAGGCGCGGTGCGGAATTTCTCGGTCATATCCTCAAAATACCCCGGCACTGCGTCCTCTATCAGCGCGCCCGAAAGGCGTGGAGATGCCTCACCCGAGTATAAATCGGGCGAATAATCCATATTCCAGCTTCCGTTAAGTGATATTTTATTATATAACATCAGTCTATTTTCAGTCCCTTCAAGGAATTGATATTGTATTTTTCCATTACACGAGGAAGGTCCTCGATAATTTTCTTACAAGCATAGGGGTCAACGAGATTTGCCGCGCCAACCTCAACTGCAACCGCGCCTGCAAGGAGCATTTCGATTACGTCCTCGGCGCTTGAAACACCGCCCATACCGATTACGGGGATGTTTACTGCGTGGGAAACCTGATAAACCATTCTCACTGCCACAGGGAAAATGGCAGGGCCTGAAAAACCGCCCATTTTGTTGGCGATAACAGGCTTTTTTGTTTTAAGGTCAATTCTCATACCCAGCATTGTGTTGATAAGACTGATACCGTCGGCTCCTGCCGCCTCGCACGCCTTGGCAATTGCCACGATGTCGGTTACGTTAGGCGAGAGCTTAACGATTACAGGCTTGGTGGTCACCGCCTTAACGGCTCTCACAACCTCGCTCGCTCCCTCGGGAGTAGTTCCGAATGCCATACCGCCGCCGTGAACGTTGGGGCAGCTGATATTAACCTCGAGCCAGCCTACCTGCTCGCACTTGTCAAGCTTTTGGCAGGTGTAAACGTACTCCTCTACCGAAAAGCCCGAAATATTTGCCATAACAGGCTTATCAAAGCACTTTTTCAGCTTGGGAAGCTCCTCCGAGATAACCTTTTCAACACCCGGATTCTGAAGTCCTACGGCATTTATCATACCCGAATAGCACTCGGCAATTCTGGGTGTGGGGTTGCCGAATCTTGCATCCTTGGTGGTTCCCTTAAATGAGAACGTGCCGAGAATATTTATATCGTAAAGCTCGGCAAACTCATAACCGAAGCCAAATGTACCCGAAGCAGGAATTATTGGGTTGTCAAGCTCTATGCCCAAAAGATTTACTTTTGTGTTCATAATATGCTCCTTTAAAAGCTATTTTATGTTTATAGACCTACAGGGATTGGCAGATTTAGGCGAGAAGCGTTGTTTGCGCCCCGAAGGCGTAGATGCCCTACGTCGAGCGGAAGCAAACGGCGGTAGAAAACTATGTTTTAGGTCTCGCCAAATATGGCATCCCTGATTACCATAGTATCTCCTCTTTTTCCAGCACTGGTCCGTCCTTGCATATACGCTTATAGCCTGTAATTACCTTACAGGAGCAGCCCATACATGCGCCGAAGCCGCAGCCCATTCTCTCCTCAAAGGAAAGCTGACCGCTTGTTTTCGTTGCGTTATAAACCGCCTTTAACATAGGCTCGGGACCGCAGGTATAGAAATAGCTGTAATCAACACCCTCCATAGCGTTGGTTACAAAGCCTTTTACGCCCTGGGAGCCGTCGGCTGTGGCAACGATTACACGAGCGCCAAGGCTCTCAAATTCGTTCTTATAGAACACCTCGTCTGCGGTGTTGAAGCCGAGAATTACGGTAGGCTGCTTGCCCTCTGCAATAAGCTCACGGCAGAGCATATACATAGGCGGAACGCCTGCGCCGCCGCCAAGAAGCAGAGGCTTGTCACCGCTCTTCGTAAGGTCGTAGCCGTTGCCGAGGCCTGTGAGAGTCAGAACAGACTCGCCGGGCTTCATTTCAGCCATTTTCTCGGTGCCACGACCTACAACCTTGAAAATAATGGTCAGCTTATCCCCCTCAACGTCGCAAACCGAGATGGGACGGCGAAGATAAAAGCCGTCAAGCTTAATATTCACGAACTGACCGGGACGAATGCCCTCGGTATCGCCCGAAAGCACCCATTTATATGTGTTTTTTGCTATCTTCTCGTTGGTGAGAAGCTCAAAAAGTATATCCTTCATTTTTGCTCCTATCAAGCGTCAATAGTGGAAATGGTAATCGTAATATCCTCAAGCACGTCAAGAAGAACTCTTACGGTGTCAAGAGAGGTGAAGAGGGTGGTGTTGGTCTCAACCGCAAGACGTCTGATTTCATAGCCGTCCATTGTCTGATCCGACGAGCCGACGTCGCTTGTGTTGATAACGTATGCGATGTGTCCCTGGCGCATGGAGTCGGGAATATCGCTTGTACCGCCCGAGATTTTGCCCTTAACTCTGGTTCTGATGCCATGCTCCTTTAAGAACTTCGCAGTTCCGCTGGTAGCCTCAATGTTAAAGCCGAGATTGTAGAAGCGACGGATAAGAGGAAGCGCCTCCTCCTTGTCCTTATCTGCAATAGTGGCAAGAATTGTGCCGTAGTTCTGCACGTTCATGCCCGAGGCCTGAAGCGCCTTATAGAACGCACGGTAGAGGTCGTCGTCATAGCCGATTGCCTCACCTGTGGACTTCATTTCGGGAGAAAGGTATGCGTCAACACCGTTGATTTTTCTGTGAGAGAATACGGGCACCTTGCAGTACCATCTCTTCTTCTCCTCGGGATAGATAGAGAAGATGCCAAGCTCCTTCAAGGACTTGCCAAGGATAACCTCGGTGGCAATATCCGCAAGGCTGTAGCCTGTGGACTTGGAGAGGAAAGGCACGGTACGTGAGGAGCGAGGGTTAACCTCGATAATATATACGTCATCCTTGTCGTCAACGATGAACTGTATGTTGAAAAGACCTACGATGCCGATTTCAAGACCGAGCTGCTTTGTGTAGGTGAGAATCTTGCCCTTAACCTTATCCGAAACCGAGAAGGTGGGATAAATGGATATAGAGTCGCCCGAGTGAACGCCTGTACGCTCTACAAGCTCCATAATACCTGCAACGAAAACGTCGTTGCCGTCGCAGATTGCGTCAACCTCAACCTCTTTACCCTGAATGTAGTGGTCAACCAAAACAGGCTTGTCCTCGTCGATTTCAACCGCAGTCTTCAAGTAGTGACGAAGCTGTTTTTCGTTGCCTACAAGCTGCATTGCACGTCCGCCAAGCACGAATGAGGGACGAACAAGAACGGGATATCCAACCTCTGCCGCAGCGCGTACACCGTCCTCGATTTTAGTTACCGCATGGCCCTTGGGCTGAGGAATGCCGAGAGAGGTAAGAATTTTCTCAAATGCATCTCTGTTTTCTGCCTTGTCGATAGCCGCACAGTCGGTGCCGATAATCTTTACACCGCGCTTTGCAAGAGGCTCTGCAAGGTTAATTGCAGTCTGACCGCCGAGAGAAGCGATTACACCCTCGGGCTTCTCAAAGTCGATTACGTTCATAACATCCTCGGTGGTGAGAGGCTCGAAGTAAAGCTTGTCTGCGGTGGTGTAGTCAGTGGAAACGGTCTCGGGGTTGTTGTTGATGATAATAGCCTCGAAGCCGCACTTTCTTATGGTATTCACCGCGTGAACGGTGGAATAGTCAAACTCTACGCCCTGACCGATACGGATAGGACCTGCGCCGAGAACGACGATTTTCTTTTTATCCGTAAGCCTGGACTGATTTTCTCCTGTGTAAGAGGAGTAGAAATAGGGGGTATATGCGCCAACGTGGGCGGTGTCAACCATACGGAAGGTGGGGATTATGCCACTCTCACGTCTCTTCTGCCAAAGCTCGATTTCGTCGCATTTCCAGAGCTTCGCAATATACTTGTCCGCAAAGCCCATCTTCTTCGCCTCAGAAAGAAGCTCCATATCAAAGGGCTTTTCTGCAAGAGAAGCCTCCATATCGGTGATTTTCTTGAAGGATTCAAGGAAGAAGGGTGTGATTTTCGTAATTTCAGCAATTTCCTCTACACCGTGGCCACGTCTGAACAGCTCGGTGATACCGAAAATGTTGTCGTCGTGGAATTCAGCGATGTAGGAAAGGATATCTGCGTCTGCCATATCGTCAAACTTGGGGCTGTAAAGGTGGCAAACACCGATTTCCAGCGAGCGCACCGATTTAAGCAGACATTCCTCAAGATTTGAGCCGATGCCCATAGACTCGCCCGTAGCCTTCATCTGTGTGCCAAGCTTGTTGGAAACGGAGGTGAATTTATCAAAGGGGAATCTGGGGAACTTGGCAACAACGTAGTCAAGGTCAGGCTCAAAGGATGCAAGCGTGCCTGCAACCTCAATCTCGTCAAGAGTCATACCCATAGCGATTTTAGCAGTAACTCTGGCGATAGGATAGCCCGAAGCCTTGGATGCAAGAGCCGAGCTTCTGGACACTCTGGGGTTAACCTCAATGAGATAATATTCGGAAGAATTGGGGTTTAATGCAAACTGAACGTTACATCCGCCCTCAATTTTAAGCTCTCTGATAAGCTTTATCGCTGAGTCGTTGAGCATTTTCTTGTCACTATCCGAAAGTGTCATAATGGGAGCGACAACCATACTGTCACCTGTGTGAACGCCAACGGGGTCGATATTCTCCATACCGCAGATGGTGATAGCGTTGTCAGCCGAGTCACGCATAACCTCGAACTCAATCTCCTTGTAGCCCTTAACGCTCTTCTCAACGAGAACCTGGCTTACAGGAGATGCCGCAAGCGCGCCTACTGCGAGCTCACGAAGCTCCTTTTCGTCATAAGCGAAGCCGCCGCCTGTACCGCCAAGGGTAAACGCAGGACGAAGAACAACGGGGTAGCCGATTTTTGCCGCAACCGATGCACACTCCTCAACGGTGTTTGCAATATCCGAGGGAATAACAGGCTCGCCAACAGACTCGCAAAGCTCCTTAAAGAGCTCTCTGTCCTCTGCGCGCTCAATAGACTCGCTGGAGGTGCCGAGAAGCTGAACTCCGCTCTCACGGAGAATACCCTTCTTGTCAAGAAGCATAGCCATATTAAGACCGGTCTGACCGCCGATACCGGGAAGAATAGCGTCGGGACGCTCGTATCTGATGATTTTCGCAATATATTCAAGAGTGAGGGGCTCCATATACACCTTGTCCGCAACGGTGACGTCGGTCATAATGGTTGCAGGGTTGGAGTTAACGAGAATAACCTCGTAGCCCTCTTCCTTAAGCGCAAGGCACGCCTGTGTGCCTGCGTAGTCAAACTCGGCAGCCTGTCCGATAACGATAGGACCTGAGCCGATAATCATTACTCTTTTGATGTCTGTTCTCTTTGCCATTTTATTATTCCTCCCTAATTAACCTATGCTCGAATGTGCGACTCTGCCCTCGTAAACTGTCAGAAGGCACTTTCCATATACCTTTTCACCCTTAAATGGTGTGCTCTTACCCATTGAAACGAATTTCTCGGGGTTTATCTCGTATTCCTCGCCGACGTCGAAGACGGTAAAGCCTACGTCGGTGGTTATATTAAATCTTTCTCTCGGCCTTGTTGACATCAACTCAACCAGCCTTTCCATACTGAGAAGCCCCGTCTTAACCAGCCTTGTGTAAATCAGCGCAAATGCCGTTTCAATACCAACTACACCCATGGCGCTGCCCTCAAGTCCTCGCGACTTCTCCTCTGCCGAGTGGGGCGCGTGGTCGGTGGCTATCATATCTATCGTGCCGTCTAAAATTCCCCGTAAAATCGCCTCTCTGTCAGAGGGGGAGCGAAGCGGCGGATTCATTTTGAAGCGACCGTCCTCTTGCAAGTAAGAATCGTCAAGCAGAATGTAGTGCGGCCCTGTCTCGCAGGTGATGTTCACGCCCTCTGCCTTTGCCTTGCGTATAATCTCCACGCTCTCGGCTGTGGAAATGTGGCAAACGTGGTATGGGCAACCGCTTTCTCTGACCAATTCAATATCTCTGGCGATAGGCCCCCACTCACTCTCAGAGCAGATTCCACGGTGTCCGTGCGCTCTTGCATACTCGCCGTCGTGGATATATCCGCCATGGAGCAACGAGTTGTCCTCGCAATGCGCTACTATCATTTTGCCAAGCGACTTGGCTTTTTCCATAGCCGCCCTCATCATTTCCTCGCTCTGCACTCCTCGTCCGTCGTCGGAGAAGGCAACCGCAGACTCTGCCATAGCTTCCATATCCGAAAGCTCAAGGCCTGCCTGTCCCTTGGTAATAGTGCCGTAGGGCAAAACTGCCACAGAGGCGTCCCTCTCGATAATTTGAAGCTGCTTTGCAAGATTTTCAGCCGTGTCGGGCGCGGGATTTAGGTTCGGCATTGAGCAAACCGCCGTGTAACCGCCTGCCGCAGAGGCCAAGCTACCGCTCTTTATGGTCTCCTTATAAGAAAAACCCGGCTCTCTGAGATGAACGTGAACATCACAAAGACCGGGAATAATAACAGTATTATCAAATACGGGGGCGTCAAAAGAGGAAACGTCACCCTTGAAAACAGAAAGGGCGCTACCGTCAAAATACATATCAAGCTTTTTCATTTCACCGTTTTCATATACGCTCGCGCCGCGGAACAAAGCCTTCATAATGTATCCTCTTTTCTTTTATATATTTATTTCGAATAATTATAACATAAGTATTTATTAAAGTCAAGAGATTATGCAACTTTTTTTGGTGAATTTCTGTCAACAAAATGTATTACAAAATGTAGGAGCAGTATAGTATAGGATAGTATAGTATAGGATAGTAAAGGAGAGTATAGGAGAGAGTAATATATAACACATACACTTAGGGCTTCGCCAAAAAACGTTGCCGTTTTAAAAAATTATGCGGAGAGTCGAGCCCTCCGCGTAATGTTTAATTTCGAATTCCGAATTTCAAATTCCGAATTTTCTTTTACTCTGTTCTGAGCGCTACAACAGGGTCCTTCTTCGCTGCGCTGGATGCGGGAATAAGTCCCGAAATAAGCGTAAGACCGATGCTGAGGATTATAAGGAAGATTGCATTTCCTATCGGAAGCGATGCAATATTTCCGTAGCCGATAAGCGGCTTCAGAATCAGGTTAACAATAATCGAAATCAGGTAGGTTGCGCCAACACCGAAGATTCCCGCAAGGCCACCGATAATAAAGGTTTCCGCCATAAAGAGATTCTTTACGTCGCGCTTTCTACCACCGAGAGAACGGATAACACCGATTTCCTTGATACGCTCAACAACCGATACGTAGGTGATAATACCAATCATTACGGTGGATACCACAAGCGATACCGAGGTAAATGCGATAAGTCCGTAAGTGATAATATCAATCATGGTGTTAAGCATATTGATAATAATTTCGAGAGTGTCGGTGTAGGTAACTCTGCTTCTGTCCTTACCCGAGATAGTTGTGTCTCCGTAGGTAAGAGCGCTTTCCTTGTTCCACTCATCAAGCCACTCGGTAACGAGCTGTTTTTCCTCGAAGCTCTTGGGGTAAATGGTAATCCTGTTTGCAAGCGAGTTACCGCCGAGCATACGAGCTGATACCGTCTTCATATCCATAAGCTTGGAGGGGTCTGTCATTCCGCCGCCTGCGCCACCGCCTGCGCCGCCTTGCTCTCCGCCAGAGCCCATAGAGCCCATAATATCGGTAAGGGAAATCGACTGACCGAGGTATGCCACACCGTTCTTTGTAGAGCCTGTTTCATAGGATGTGTAACCGTACTCGTAGTAAATACCAACGGAAATTGCCGTGCCGTTAAAGTCATATTCCATACTTGTGATAGGACCGTTTTCGTCGATATATTTTACAATTTCGGACTCTGCGTTAAGCTGAAGCACCTTCTCAGTCAACGCCTCGGTATAGTAAATACCCGAGGAAAGACAGCCGTAGGATGTGGTTTCGTTTGCAACGAGAATACCTGTTACCTTAAGGCTTATGCCCTCGCCGTCAATTGAGCTTGCATTAAAGTTATAAATGAAGGGAGACTGCTTATTAACCATGGTGTTGCCACCGATTTCAAAGCTATTAAGGCGGAACACCTCGTCATTGGGATACCAGGTGAACGTCTTGTTCTGACTCATGAGCTTGTCATAGTCGATGTAGTCGTTGTAAAGGTTGGGATTGAATCTCTCATCGCCCACAACCTTATAAATTACGTTGAAGAACTCCTCCTCGGTGTAATATCCAAGCCTTGCAAGGAGCAAATCCGAGATTTCCTGGTCGCCGTTTAAGACAATCATAATCTCGTTTGCCTCGTCGGCAATTTCACCGTAAACGTCGTACTGCGAAGCGATATAATCCTTGTTGTTGGGAGCCTGCTCAAAGGAAGGAACAAGCTGATTTACGTAGCTTGCGAACTGCGCAAACTCGGTTTCTGCAAGCACCGAGGTATAAATGCTGGTAAGGGCAGTAATTGAAATGTTCTCGGAATACTTATTTTCGCCAAAGCCTCTTACAAAATCGGTATAGATGTTGTATGACATATCCATGCCGTAGTCCTTAACCATTGCGGCATAGCGGTCGGTGGGCATAGAGCTTACGTAGTCAACGTACTGCTGGGTAATATCGTTTTTGATGATGGAGTTGTTGCGGTTCTCCTGCATCTTTGCAACGTAGTTGATAAGCGAGCTTATGTGCGCCTTGTTGGCAAGGGTGGGCGCCTTCTCACTCATTGTATCGTTCATCATATCGGTGATAGTGCTTAAATCAAACGCCGTCTCGGAGATAACGATAGGGTTACCCGAGAGCATATCGTCCTGCATTGACGCAATATAGCCCTTGATACCTGCGGAGAACGCAAGTACCATTGCAATACCGATAATACCGATAGAGCCTGCAAAGCCAACCATTGCCGTTCTTCCCTTTTTGGAAATCAGGTTCCTTGCGGAAAGACGAAGGGCGGTAAGAGGCGACATCTTCGCCTTTTCCTTGGTTTTTCTGCTCTTCGGAGCTGTGGTCTGTACTGCAAGAGCCTCTTGTTCACGGCGAAGCTGCTCGGAATACTCCTCCTCGCTTACGGGATTGGTATCCTCGATAATCTGACCGTCAAGGAGTCTGATAATTCTCGACGAATATTGCTCGGCAAGCTCGGGGTTATGGGTTACCATGATTACGAGTCGCTCGCCTGCAATCTCACGGATAAGCTCCATAATCTGCACGCTGGTTACGGTATCAAGCGCGCCTGTGGGCTCGTCTGCAAGAAGAATCTCGGGCTCGTTTACAAGCGCACGCGCGATTGCAACTCTCTGACACTGACCGCCTGAGAGCTGATTTGGGCGCTTGTAATACTGATTTGCAAGTCCAACCTTGTCAAGAGCCGCCTTTGCGCGTCTTACTCGCTCCTCGCGGTCAACGCCTGCGATAGTCAGCGCAAGCTCAACGTTGCCAAGTATGGTCTGGTGAGGAATAAGGTTATAGCTCTGGAAAATGAAGCCGACTCTGTGGTTTCTGTACACGTCCCAATCTCTGTCGGTATAGCTTTTCGTGCTTTTTCCGTTGATAACCAAATCACCGTCGGTGTATCTGTCAAGACCGCCGATAATGTTAAGAAGCGTGGTTTTTCCGCATCCCGACGGGCCTAAAATCGACACGAATTCTCTGTCACGAAAGACTGTATCAACACCTCTTAACGCGCGAACCGTTTCCGAGGCGGTTATGTAGTCCTTCGTTATGTTTTTTAACTGCAACATAGATTTTTCCTTTAAAAATTATTTTCAAGCATATTATAGCGTGATTTTATGAACAAAATTAGCGTATTTTGGAAAGTTTATGCAAATATATCGACTTTATTCCACCTTTATCTGCTTTGCCCAGATGCCCTTGTTAACAAGAATAAGTCCCGGAACGAGCTTAACGTTCTCCACTATCAGCATGATAATGAGCAAATATTGGAACGGCAAGGTGGTAAAATACGAAAGCACGAACACCACAGGCATAACTATCACCCAGGCGTAAACGCTGTCGAAAAGCATGGTTATAAACACCAATCCACCCGAGCGGATTGTATAGTAAGTCGAGGTAGCGAGCGCAGCGGCAGGCATTGCGCAGCCGAATGCAATCATAATGAAGCTGCTGAGGTCTCTTACCGACTCGGTGGTGTTGTAAAGATATGGGAATATAGGCGCTAACGCTATCTGTACCAACATCATTACTCCGCCCATGAATACCGAGAATGCAAGAAGCTTTCTGTCCTCGTCCTTTGCCTCTTCGATTTTTCCTGCGCCAAGAAGATTGCCTACCATAATGGCAATTGCCGAGCTTAAGGCAAAATACGCTACGCTGAGCAGGTTTTGCAGGGTGAATGCAATGTTTGTCGCCGCTACTACGTCAAGTCCTCTTGTGGAATAGCACTGATTACGGAGAGTCACCGAAAGCGACCAGAGCATTTCGTTGAAAAGTATGGGAGTTCCCTTGATTGCCACCTGCTTAATAAGCGAGGCGGGAACTCTGAAATTCTTGAAAACACCCACAGCAAAGGGGCATTTAAGCTTATTTTTGTGTGTCCAGATAACTAAAATCGCAAGCTCTGCAAATCGCGAGAGGGATGTTGCGATTGCGGCGCCCATAACTCCGAGAGCAGGCAAGCCCAGCAAGCCGAAGATAAGAAGCGCGTTGAAAATGAAGTTTGTCGCCACCGAAACAACGCTGGCAACCATAGGAACAACCGTCTCGCCCGTCTCACGCAGGGTTGATGCGTAAACCTGGGAAATAGCGAATGGTATAAGTCCTATTATGGCAAAAGCAAGATAATTCCTGCCTGATTCAAGCGTCAAGGCAAGATTGCCATCGGTGCCGTCGTGTAGAAACGTGTTTATTAGAAAATCGCCAAGGCCTGCGAATATCGCCGTACCTAAAACGCCTATAACAGCGCAGATAACGAGCTTTATACGAAGGGTGTTACGAACACCGTCAACGTCGCCTCTGCCATTGAATTGCGCGGTGAATATTCCTGCGCCCGAAATAGCGCCGAAAATCGCTAAATTAAACACAAAAACAAACTGGTTTACAATTGCAACGCCCGACATCTGCTCTGTACCGAGACTGCCTACCATAAGGTTGTCAAGCAAATTAACCAGGTTCGTAACCGTATTCTGTATAATCATAGGCACGCAAATTGCCAATACTCTTCTGTAAAAGGCCTTGTCGCCTATATACCTTTTCAAAAACATTATATACCTCAAATTTTGTTAAAAATGATGCTCAAAGAGGTCAATATGTAAACTTTAATTGTCAAAAGTTGATTAAATCTCAAAACCAACAAGGAGTCCGCCCTGCTCTGCATAGAATGAGCAAAGACCGCCCGCGTGGTCGATTACCACCTCTGCCGAGGGTAATTTTTCAAGAATTTTAGTCCTCAAAAGCTCGGCTGATTGGAGATTGTTTGCGTGGTGAATACGCACCTTGCCGCCTGTGCAACCCTCTTTAATCATATCGGCTGTTATCTGAAGCGCGGTAGGAACTGCGCCTCTGGTTTTGCCTGTCATCTCAAGCGTGCCAACGTCGCTTGCGCGGCCTATGGCGCGGATACCAACGAGTCCTGCGAACTTTGCCGCGAGGGGACTTACTCTGCCGTTGTTTGCAAGGTTTATCATAGATTCAAGGGCGAAAATCAGCCTTGTGTGATTATGGTACTCAGTGATTTTCTCCTTAACCGTATCAAAATCATTGCCCTCGACTATCAAATCTCTGATTTTTTCAATCAAAAGAGCGTTTTCTGCGCCTGTGGAAAGGCTGTCAATAACGTGAACGCGTCTTTCGGGGTGCTCCTCCATGTAAGCCTTTGCCGCCATGGATGCCGAGTTAAAGCTGCCCGAAAGTCCGCTTGTAATGGTAATACAGAAAACCTCGTCTGCCTCGCCAAATGCATTGATAAACTCCTGCATATTGGGACAGGATGAGCGTGACTTGCCCTTGTACTTCTGAAGGTCGGAAATCATACCAACAACGTCGAGGCTCTCGTCGTCGACGTATTCCTTCACGTCGGTGATTATTTTAAGCGGAACGCTCTCAAAGTCAACGCCCGAAACAGTTTTTATATCCGCTGATGAATCGGTAACTATCTTAAAGCTCATTGTTTTTTCCTCGCTAATTAGTCAAAAATATACAACTTTATAATTATATCATAATTTACATTTTAAGTCAAGCTGTTAATTATTTTTTTACAAGTCCTGCGCTGAGGTATCTCTCGCCGCCGTCGGGAAGAATTACCACGATATTTTTATCTCGGTTTTCCTCTCGCCCCGCAACCTCAATTGCTCCGCAGAGCGCAGCTCCCGAGGAAATTCCGACCAGAACACCCTCGGTCTTTGCAACGTTTCTTGCCATCTCAACCGCCCCCTCGTCAGAAACGGTTATAATTTCGTCATAGATTTCGGTGTTAAGAATTTCGGGCACAAAGCCTGCGCCTATGCCTGCGATTTTATGCGCTCCTGCCGACCCCCCCGACAAAACCGCGCTGGATGCAGGCTCTATGGCAACGATTTTGAGGTCAGGATTTTTCGATTTCAAAAATTCGCCCGTGCCTGTAATCGTACCGCCTGTGCCAACACCGCAAACGAGAACGTCTACTCTGCCCTGCATATCCTCGTAAATCTCGGGGCCTGTGGTGAGGCGGTGAGCATTTGGATTGGCATCGTTAACGAACTGTCCTGGGATAAATGCATTGGGAATTTCACGGCGAAGCTCCTCCGCCTTAGCGATAGCGCCCGACATTCCCTTTTTTCCCTCGGTAAGCACAACCTCTGCGCCGTATGCTCTCATAAGAAGCTGACGCTCCACCGACATGTTGTCGGGCATTACGATTATCGCCCTCATGCCGTAGCCTGCGCAAAGCATAGCGAGACCGATGCCTGTATTTCCGCTGGTAGGCTCGATAATTACCGATTTTTCGGTGATTTTTCCGCTCTCAAAAGCCTCCCTCAGCATATTTTGCGCAACTCTGTCCTTGATAGAGCCTGCGGGATTGAAATATTCCAATTTCGCAAAGATGTACCCCTCTGTTTTATTCAATTTTTCAAGGTTGTGAAGCTGTAAAATCGGGGTTTTGCCTATAAGCTCTCCAACGTTATGAAATACATTAGCCATAAATCAGCCCTCGCTAATATTTTTTATTATTTTAACATATATTTTACCCAAAATCAACATTTCTTTGTCGAGTAAAAACTTTTTGTGTAAAAACACAATATGTGCCATTTTTCTCTTGACAATAAAACAATATATGGTATAATATATAATACACATCACTTTAGAACAGGATTAAAGCAATGAAAATAATCAAACGAAACGGCTCGGAGGCCGTTTTTAACTCTGATAAAATATTCTCTGCGGTAAAGAAGGCAAACGAGGCGGTAGAGCCTGCCGACAGAATAGCCTGCGAGGATATAGAAAAAATCACCTCGCGCGTCAGCGAAAAGTGCCAGTCCCTCGGCCGTCCCGCAGGCGTTGAAGAGGTGCAGGATATGGTGGAAAGAGAGATTATGGCGCTCGGCGCATTCACTCTTGCGAAGACCTATATCACCTATCGCTACACACGTGAGCTTGTAAGAAAATCCAACACCACCGACGACAGAATTATGTCGCTTATCGAGTGCAACAACGAGGAGGTTAAGGAGGAGAACGCCAACAAGAACCCCACCGTAAACAGCGTACAGCGAGATTACATGGCAGGCGAGGTGTCAAAGGATATTACCAACCGTATTCTTCTCCCCCGCGAAATCGTAAAGGCGCACGAGGAGGGTATAATCCACTTCCACGATGCAGATTATTTCGCCCAGCATATGCACAACTGCGACCTTGTCAACCTTGAGGACATGCTTCAGAACGGCACGGTTATCAGCGGTACTATGATTGAGAAGCCACACAGCTTCTCCACCGCCTGCAATATTGCAACTCAGATTATCGCTCAGGTTGCGTCTAACCAATACGGCGGTCAGTCCATAAGCCTTACGCACCTTGCGCCATTTGTCAACATCAGCAGAAAGAAAATCAGAAAGAGCGTAGAGCAGGAAATGCAGAGCATTGGCATACAGTGCGACGAGGAGCAGATTGCAACTCTCACCGAGTCGAGACTCCGCGCTGAAATCAACCGTGGAGTACAGTGCATACAGTACCAGGTCGTAACCCTGCTTACCACCAACGGACAGGCTCCCTTTATCACTGTATTTATGTATCTTGGCGAGGCAAAGGACGAGCAGACCTGTCACGACCTTGCTATGATTATCGAGGAGGTGCTCGAGCAGCGTATTCAGGGTGTTAAAAATGAGGCTGGCGTGTGGATTACACCTGCCTTCCCCAAGCTCATTTACGTGCTTGAGGAGGACAACGTTCATCCCGACTCAAAATATTATTACCTCACAAGGCTTGCGGCAAAATGCACCGCAAAGCGCATGGTTCCCGACTATATTTCCGAAAAAATTATGCTTCAGAACAAGATAGACAAGAACGGTGACGGTCAGTGCTACACCTGTATGGGCTGTCGCTCATTCCTGACTCCCTATCTTGACGAAAACGGCAAGCCCAAGTACTACGGCAGATTCAATCAGGGCGTGGTTACGGTAAATCTCGTTGATATTGCCCTTTCTGCAAACGGAGATATGGATAAATTCCGCGAAATCTTCAACGAGCGTATGGAGCTTTGCCACAGAGCGCTCCGCTGCCGTCACGAGCGACTGCTCGGCACTCTTTCCGACGCTGCGCCTATTCTCTGGCAGTACGGCGCGCTGACAAGGCTGAAAAAGGGTGAAACAATTGACAAATACCTCTTTGGCGGTTATTCTACCCTTTCTCTCGGCTATGCGGGACTCTGGGAGTGCGTTATGGCGCTTTCGGGCAAGAAGCTTACCGAGTCCGAGGGCGAGGCTTTAGGTCTTGAAATTATGAAGATGCTCAACTCCTACACTGCAAAGTGGAAGGCTGCGGAAAATATTGATTACTCGCTCTACGGCACACCCCTTGAAAGCACAACGTACAAGTTTGCAAAGTGTCTGCAAAAGAGGTTCGGCATCGTAGAGGGCGTAACCGACAGAAGCTATATTACCAATTCCTACCACGTACACGTTACCGAGGAAATTGACGCCTTTGAGAAGCTCGCTCTTGAAGCGAAATTCCAGGCGCTCTCCCCCGGCGGAGCAATCTCCTACGTTGAGGTGCCCGATATGCAGAACAATATCGAGGCTGTGCTTGACGTGATGAGATTCATCTACGATAACATTATGTACGCCGAGCTGAACACCAAGAGCGACTACTGTCAGGTGTGCGGCTTCGACGGTGAAATTCAGATTGAAAAGGCAGAGGGCAAGCTCGTGTGGGAGTGTCCCAACTGTCATAACCGCGACCAGAGCAAGATGAACGTTGCCAGAAGAACCTGCGGTTACATAGGCACTCAATATTGGAATCAGGGCAGAACAAGCGAGATAAAAGACAGAGTTCTGCATCTATAAACCGATTTTCTGCGCATTATAACCGTTATAAGACAACTTTGATTTACATTTTATGAAAAAAAGCTCCCTGCTTCACAAGGCGGGAGCTTTTCAAACGCTCGAATTTTTGCGTCTAATCCTTGACATCCTTCATTACATCTGTCACGCATTTCATCTTTTCCTTAAAGAACTTCTTTGTTTTCTTGGTTATGCTCACCACCCCCGCCGTAGCGAGACTGAAAACCGCAAGAGATGCGTAAGGATGTCGCATCATTCGCCCTTTTTTGTTGTTTAGCATATAAATTCTCCTTTTTTTGAGGTAATATTAGTTTTACCGCAAAATTAAAAATTATTTATATGATTGACAAAACTTTAATATTGTTGTAAAATTATATTGAAAAAGCATTTATTTCCTAAAATTCAAAAAAGACATTAACCACACGCTTCTCCCAGGAAGCCGAAAGGATTTTTTAAAAAATGATTTATTGCAAGAAATGCCGAAGCGAAAATACCTCATACGAGCCCTTCTGTCAGAAGTGCGGCGCTCTCTTTGAGCTTGACAGTAATGAAACTGACGCCCTGTTAAGAGAAGCGGCAGACAATATGAAATCGGGAAGCTACCGCCGCGCAGTTGAGCTGTATAAGTTCCTCGCAGGCATTGGAGTTACCGAGGGCGAGAGAGAATTTGCGCTTATTTTGGAGCGAGGACTGCTTGTACCCCGCAATATTGAGGTTGCATCCGCCTTCTTCGGCTCTGCGGCAAAGAAGGGTGATACCCTCTCGGCATATAAATATTCCACATTGCTTGTTGGAAATGAAAAAATTGCGGAGTTCTGGCTGGCATATGCCGCTCTGCAGGGTTGCAAGGACGCGTATTCCGATGCATTCAACCTCTACACGAAGCTTCGCGACAAGGAAACCGCCGCTTACTACTGCAACATTCTTGCCGAGGACGGCGACGTTGATGCAATTATTGAGATGGCTCGCCGACATCTTTACGGTGACGGTGTCGAGCAGAGCGAGGCGAATGCCAGATGGTATTTTGAGAAGCTTGAGCGCGCTCCCTTGCACGCTGTGAAGCTTTACAGACGCTTGCAGGCAATTGAGGACGAGGCAAAGGAGCCGAAGCGCCCCGAATTTACCTCCAAAATGAAAATTATGCAGAAGCTTATTGCCGATGCAAGAAAATTCGGCTACAACAAGGTGCTTCTCTTGTTGGCGAAGGACTTTGCCGAGGCTGGCTCAATTGATGCGTCTATACATATCGCCTGTCTGCACATTGACGGCATTGAATTTGAAAAGAACGTCGAGCTTGGCATCTCTCTTTTAGAGGATGCGGTGGCAAAGGGCTCGGTAAGAGGCGCAAAGCTTCTTGGCGACATCTATGCCGAGGGACGTCAGGTTGATAAGGACAACCGCCTTGCCGCGCGTTATTACAGAAAGGCGGCAGAGCTTGGCGGCGATGGCGAATACGAGAGCCTCGGTGACGTTTTCTATAACGGAAGCGTTGAGGAGTCCGATTACGCTATGGCGCTTTGGCTTTACGAGAAGGGCGAGGCAGAGGGCGACGTTGGTTGTCGCGCCAAGGCCCGCGCAATGCGCAAGGAGCGTGAGGACAACTATATAGAGGGCTGTAAAATAGAAAAAACCTCTCCCGAGGAGGCTTTTGAGTACTTCAGAAAGTCGGTTACGGCAGGTTATCTGCCCGCCAACGCAAGAATCGGCTGGTATTATGAAAGAGGTATTGGCACGAAGGTTAATCGCAAGGCGGCATTTACTCATTACAAGGTGGCTTACGAGGCAAGCGACAAGCGCGCGATAGAGAGCCTCGGCAGATGCTACGCCAGAGGAATCGGAACTGCATTCGACTTCAAGAAGGCGGCGGAGCTTCTCAGCAAGGCAAAGGAAATGGGCTCTTACAGCGCAGACCGCGAGCTTTACCGCATTTACGAGAACAAAAGACGTCATATGATACGCTCGCTTTACTCTACGGCTATGCGGCTTTACTACAACAAAAAGTTCGAGGCTGCAAGAGAGATGCTTGAGACCTGTATGCGACTGGGTGTGCCTGATGCGACCTACGCTATCGGTTGCCTTTACGAATTCGGCATTACCACCGCACCCGACAGAAAAATCGCTCTGCGCTTCTACAAAAAAGCGTACAGCGAGGGTTATAGCGACCCCGTTCAAGCGCACAAGCAGATAATGCTGAAGATGTCTAAATAAGCTATATATTATATATAATGTAAAAAACCGACTCGATTGAGTCGGTTTTTTGCTTTGTGCGGTATCGGAAAGCCTCAGCTTTCGTTCTTACCAAATATACTCCGGATAATGAATAGTTAGATTTGAGTAAGAACCGCCGCTTGCGACCGAAGGCGTAGTTACCTACGTCGAGAGTGAAGCAAACGGCGTTAGAAAGCATTAGCTTTCGTTCTTACCAAATATAACATTCATTATTTGTATTTTTCAAAGTAGGCGCTTGTATCCTCAAGCGTGGTAACCTTGGGCCAGCCCTTGATTATCTCAAAGAGGGTGGTGTAATAGGTTCTCTCGGTGAAGAAGGTCTCGTCATACTGCTCAAAGAGCTCGTATCTGCGCTCAAGCACGTACTGCTCAAACTCTTCGTCGGTGAAGTCCTCTCTGGTCTTCTTCTCAACCTGGGCAAGATGCTGATTTACGTACTCGTCGAGATAATCCTTTACGGTTTGCTCATACTTTGCGTTGAATTCTTCCTCGGAAAGCTCAATATTCTCAAGCTCCATAACGTAGAAGAGAATCATTCTCTCCTGAACCATGCTCTGCGCCATGCCTGTGAGATATTCGCGCCAGCTGTAGTTTGCGGGAAGTCCGAGATATGCGCATGCGAAGGATTCAAGGTCGGAATAGGTCTTGTTCTGACCGTAGCTATCCTGAAGCGTACCGCCTGTGTAGCTGAACTGATACTCAACGTCTGCAAGGTATTCCTTATAAATAGCCTCAACCTTTGCCAATGGGTACTTCTTAACGTTTACAATCTTGCGGTAGTAACTCCAGATGGCATTCTCGAGAATTTCCTCGTATTCCTCATCATAAATCTTCTTTATGGTTTCGGTAGCGTAAGCATCGTATTTTTCAACAAGGGTTGCGCCCTCGTACTTGTTAAGAAGCTCTGCGGTAATTACATTTTCCTCATCGTCGATAAGCTTCTGAACGAAAGCGTCATCGAACTCGTCGTACTCGTAAAGCACTGCGCTCTCTACGTATACCTCAAAGTATGCCTTTTCGTTACGAAGATTTGCAGTTTTGTAGTCGTAGGGGAAGTAGGTTTCAACAACGATAGGACCTTTTTCGGGATTGTTCTCGCAAGTAGTAACAAAGTTTACGGTAACCTTGGTGTAATCGAACTCGTTATCACCCTTAGTAACGGTGATTTTGTCATTCTTTTCGCCTATCTTCATACCCGAAATTTTGTCATAGAAGCCTACGCCGAAGTTCTTATCTACGTTTTCCTCAGAGGACATATCGATTCTTATGCCCTTCTGCTCAACGTCCTTGCCGTTCTGCTGGGTAGTAAAGGTTACGTACGCAACTGCGTTTTCATAATCCTCGACTTTGCCTATGGTGATTTTCTCAAACTTTGCATAGTCATCAGGCTTCTTGCCAACGAGGTTAAGCTCAAAGCCGGGAATAAGGGCAGACGAGCCGATTTCAAGGCTCTGCGCAGCTGCGCCTGTGAAGTTGCTCATACCCGGAACATCAACCTTCTCGCCCGTTGTGGGGTCCACGAGATAACCTCTGTACCAGATCTTAAGCTCTGCGCCGGGGGTAATGGTATATCCGCTGACTACCGATGCTCCGCCGTGCTTTGCTTCACCCTTGTTGGTTGCCTGCAAATTAAGCTTTGCAACCGCAAGGTCGATAGGCTTCATAGGAGCGAAGTCTATATCAACTGTAAAGTTCTTATGATCCTGTGTGAATTCAATATACTTTGAGAGGTTGGACTTCTCGTAATCAAAGCCCTCATCTCTTACAATATATCTGATAAGAGCGATAAGACCGCCAACTGCCAATATTGCCACAAGAGCAATTGCGGTGATAACTATTGCAAGATTTTTCTCGGAGAAGAGCTTTTTAATGCCCTTTACCTCTTCGTCCTTCTTTGCAACAGGCTTTTTCACCTCAGGCTTCTTTACGTTAGCCTTCTTGGTGTTTGTATTTTTGTTTTTATTGTTGCTCATAGGTTAGAAAACCTTTCTTTTCTAAATCTTTTATTCAAAAGAGTCTGCAAAGGCTGTTGCAAGCCTGTCGCACCTCTCGTTATAGCTATGTCCATCGTGTCCCTTTACCCAAACGAACTCAACCGTGTGGGTTTCGGTAAGAGAGTAAAGCTTTTCCCACAAATCAGGGTTCTTCAGCGCCTCTCGTCCACGTCTCCAGCCCGCCGCGCGCCAGGATTCAACCCAGCCCTGTAAATAAGCGTCAACCAGATATTTCGAATCCGAATAAAGAGTTACCTCGCAGGGCTCTCTCAGAGCCGAGAGCCCCTCGATAGCCGCAGTAAGCTCCATACGGTTGTTGGTGGTCTCCCTCTCGCCGCCCGAAAGCTCCTTTTCAAACTTTCCGTATACGAGAATTGCGCCCCAACCGCCCTTGCCGGGATTTCCTCGACAGGCTCCGTCGGTGTAAATCTGTACTTTTTTCATTTTTACCCTATATTTTAAAGAAAACGGGCGAAGATTTTCGCCCGTTTTTCATTTTGTCATCATTCTGCAGGACGGCAGAATTTACATATAATTAGTGATCGTGATCGTGGTCGGTGTCGGTTTCGGTGCTGCCCTCAGAGCTGCCCTCGCCTGCAACGTCTATAACGTACTTAACATTTCTGAACTCAATAGTCCAGATACCTTCGTTATTTACAGCCTTTGCCTCAGTGTGAGTGTGTCCGCCATCCTCGGTGGATACAAGCTCGGTAGAGGTGAGGTAGTAGAAGAGCTTGTTGAACTGGAAGGATGCACGAACATTAAGCTCGCCATACTGGTCCATAACGTCCTTATAGAAGCGTCTGCCAACTTCCTTCTTGTACTGCTTCATGTAGTCCTTATCAACGTAGAAGTTCTCAGCGTCCTTGCGAGCGCTTTCCTTCTCCTCGTCGGTGGTGTATGCGCCAGCTGCGATGTCGCTCTCAACGTAGCCTGCCATCTTTGCAATCGCGTCAGCCTCAACAACGCTTGCTACGTAGTAAAGCTGGATAATGGGCTTAAGCATTGCCTTAGCCTCTTCGGTAATAGCAGCCTCAACCTTGCTTGCGTCTGCAACCTTAAGAGTCTTTACAAGGTAATCGGTAAGAGTTGCGTATAAATCAACGTTTCTTACGCCGTTGGTGCTCTCTTTGTAGTACTTGTACTCGTAATCGTTGTAAATGAGGTCGTAGTATTCCTTAACTGCCTTCTCAGGATAGTTAGTAACCTCTACGGAATCCTTGATAAGAGTCCAAACTGCCTTCTGAACGTTCTCAACAATAGTCTTGTTGTACTTTTCTACAAGAGTATGCTCAATGCCCTCGTAGTACTCGTTGTAAAGAGCGTCGCCTGTCTCTTCGTTGGTGGTGGCCTTGTTAATCTTTTCAACGTAGGGAGCAACGGTCTTAAGCTGCTCTGCAAGAAGAGCTGCAGCTGCATCAGCAATTGCTTCCTTCTGCGCAGTTGTGGGTGAAGAACCACCGTCAGCTACTGCCTTGTCGTATGCAGCAAGACGATCCTTAAGATCGGAGCCATCGGTATAAATCTCTGCGTTCTTGGTATCAAATACCTTAACCATCTCTGCTACAAGCTCGTTTACGGGAGTAGATGTCTCGCCCTCTACGTAGGTTGCATCCTTGAATGCATCGAAGTAATCAGCCTTAATCTTAGAGCCTACAACGTAGTTAAGAAGATCTGCGCCATTAACCTCTTCAACAGCGGGAGCGTCTACGTAGTATACGGGATATACGTAGTAAGTAAGCTCGGTATCCTTATCCATAGAAATGGTGTTGGTCTTACCATCCTTGCTGGTGTGAGCGCTGTCGGGAGCTACTGCGGTAGATGCGGTGAAGGGCTTGATAGTGAAGGAAAGGAAGGGCTCAACGTTCTCCTTAACCTCCCAACGAATAGTAACGTCGGAGTAGGTGTAGGTCTTGCCATCCTTTTCTACGGTAAACTTAGTAAGAGTCTTGCCTTCTTCATCAGCGTTGGGAACGCCAACAATCTTGCCAAGAGATGCGTTGTCAATAAGAATCTTGTGGAAGGGGTCAGCAGAATCAAGAGTTACCTGCTCGTACTTTGCAGTTACCTCGTTAACAACGTCCTGACCGTCAACGTTCTCGGTGTAAGAACGGGTGTAGCTGATAACGTAGGTCTTGCCAGCTGTAATCTCAAGAGCCTCCTTTACAGCGTTGTCAACTGCGGTCTGGATGCACTCCATCTTAAGCTTTTCAGCAGTCTTATCTTCGGTTGCCTCGTGAGTATGATTTGCCTCGCAATCCTCGGTAGCAGCCTTGGTTGCTGCAACCTTTGTATCCTTCTCAAGCTCAGCAGCAGTATACATATCGTAGATGTACTGCTCGATGTTCTCGTACTCCTTAGCGTCGAGAGCCTCCTTAAGAGCGCTCAAAACCTTCTCGGTGTCCTTAACGTCGCCAAGCTTGATAACGTGACCGCTGTTCTCTGCGGTTGCCTCGTTCATATTAGAGAAGTAGTATACGTTGTTATCCTTGTCAACTGCGTAGTAAACGAAGTAAAGAACGTCGCCGCCGTCAACCTTGCCTGTGGTAAGGTGCTCGGGATTGGTGTTAAGCAGACCTGTAACAACGGTGTTGTAGATCTGAGCCTTTACGTTTTCAACTCTCTTTGCTTCATCGTTAGTGAAGTCGCCATCCTTGATTTTAAGGCTCTGAAGAGCAGCCATAAAATCAACTCCATCCTTAAGTTTTGCATAGCTGCTGATATCCTCTACGAAATCAACAGACTTGGAGCAGCCTGTGAAAGCAAGAAGGGACATTACAACTACAAGAACCAAAGCAATAATTCTCTTTTTCATTGTCTTTTTCCTTACATAATAAATTTATTTCAAAATTCGTGCCAAAAACACGTTTATATTGATCTGTTTTGACCGTTACTCACCCTATCAAGTGAGTAACGGATTTATTATAGCACACAATATTGCAAATTGCAAATGTTTTTTTATATTTTTTTAAATATTTTATATTTTAGTAACAATTTATAAATAATTAAAGATTTTTAGTTCCAATAGGATACGTCGGGATTAACCATAACACCGTTGAGAAGGTCGTTAAAGGAGTTAACAATCTTCTTCGCCGCAAATGTGGAAATATAGAAGCCCGAGCTCTCATCCTTTGAGCTATTTACAACATTGCCGTTGTCGTCTACTCTGTAAATCTGAACCATCACCTTTCTGTCGGTGGCGCGGTAGAAGTCGTAAACGTAGTGGTAATGTCCACCGATAAGAGAAAACTGCATAGAAAGTATCTTCTGGCAGCTTCCGATAACCTCGGCAGCCTCGTCCTTGTCGAGCGAGCCTGTGTAATTAACCGCAAAGAGCATCTGAAGGATATTCTTGAAGCTTGCTGCGCCTGCGGTGTCGTTTCTCACCATAAGCTCCTCGCCTGCAACCATATTGTAAATATCCGCAATATCAACTCCTGTTACAACAGGGTTATCCTTTATGAATTTCGAGAACACGCTGTACGACATATCCTCGCCAAGCGGTCTGGTTCTCACCTTGAGAAGATTTACCGTGGTAGCGCCCTCTGTTCCGGGGGCAACAATATTGCCGTTGAGAACGTATTTCTTATCGTGAATAAGGTCGAATTCGTAGGAGCCGAATATATCGTCCATATTTATGTCAACCTTAATCTCGTCAATGTTGAGATAGTCAACCATTATAAGATTTTTTCTCGCCCAGTACTCGCCGAAGCTCTTTTCAAGGAAGTTGAACTGCGCGCCGTCAATCTCTACGATAATATCATACAAATCCGAAGCGATATATCTTGTGCCGTCGGACTGCGCCTTACTGATGTAGAGAGTGAAGCCGAGAGTGCTTGCCCAGGTGTAGTTGTCAAGCTCATCCTTGTCCGAGCCGTCCATAACACCTATTCCGCGAGGAAGCTCAAAATAAATGGTATAACCCTCGTAAAGACCGAATTTCTCCATATTTGCGGGGGTAAGTCCTACCGCTACCGTCTTTTTACCCTCAAGGCCTGTTGCCATATTGCTGGATTGACCGCCTACTCCGCCGAGAAGGAATGTTACAGTCTGGCAAGCAAAGGCATCGAGAGGATAACTGCGATACTCGTTTGTGAGAGTATTCTTGTAAATCGACTCTGCATAGAAGGGGTCTCTGCCATCACCTGCCGTAGCATTGAGGAACTCGAAGGAAACCACCATTTCTCTCTCAACAAAGCCCTTGATTTCTCTTATACGATAGGTAAGGAAATCCTGCATATACTGCGTATATCTTGTCTCGCTGTAAACCGCCTCGTCGGGAAGCTCACCGGGACGAAGTCCCACAAGTGCCTCCTTGATTGCAAGGTCATCGCCTGCAATTATCTTGCTGAGGTCAACAAGCATTTCGCCCTCGTCAGCCGTATCTTTTCCGTCAATTACATACTTATATGCAAACTTAACTATACATTCTGCGGTAATTTCGCTGGCATAAGAGAATGAACCGTCAGCATTTTTCTTCTGAACATAGATAATCTCGGTAATGAACATACTCACGTTTCTGGGCGTGCCGTTCTGCTCATTGTAGCTCTCGTCCCACTTAATAGAAACGTCATCGCCAACTCTTGAATCAGCAAGGGTGGCTCTTACGCTTTCGGGAACGTTTGTGTTATTAAGGTCTATAATTGCATGCTGGGGCTCGGTGCTGGTATTGGTGGCGGAGTCATCAATTCTGCACTCGTAGGTAACTCTGACAAGGTCGCCCTCGCTAACAGGTGTGCCCACAGCCTCGATATCACAGCTATCGGTAACGACAGCCTCGATTTTCGTTATAGTGTAATGATAGGTTTTGCCAAACACCGCCTCATTGGAGTTGAAAACGTAGCTGGCAACGATTTCATCAGAGCCCTCATACTTCGCTATCTGCTTATTTACAAGAGCGTTTATGAGTCTCTTTGCCTCATCGCTCTTGCTGAGATTTTGTAAATTGATAGAGAAGGACGAATATCCTGCGGATTTATATCCTGTTGTGCCCTCTGTGGAGGTGGAATTATAAACAGGCTCAACTATGTCGGCAAAAACGATAACCTCGGATTTTTCCGACACAGGCTTTGTGCTGTTCTGTCCGTAATATGTGTTTGTCCACTGCTTGTAGTCCTGAGTAAGGAACGGGCCGTAAAGTCCGTCGCCTGGGAGTCCCTCTGCAATCACTCTGGAATGAAGGAAGCTCTCAACGTCACAAAGCAGGTTGTCAAACTGGGTTGACGAGGAAACGTAGATGTAGTTTCTACCATCAATCATGTAGTAATATCCCTTACCGCTGATAAGCTTATTACCTACGTAGATATCAATCTCCTTTTCGCCGTCAGGGGTGAAATACTTAACGTATATATGCTCTCTGTGCTCCTTGTCAAGACCGTAGCGGGCAAGCTGAGCATCAAAATCTGCCTCAGGCTCAAGTCTATCGGCAAAATACATAGCGCCAATAGATGCCAGAACCATTGTAACCTTGGAAATACTGATTCCCATCGAATTGTCGGAAGCGTAAAAATCGTTGTAATCGGCTCCGCTTTCGGCAAACAGAATGTCGGGATAGTAAATTTTTTCATTTCCGTCCTCGTCAAGATAGGAGAACAGGAAATAATTTTCATAAAGACCTGTAGCCTCCTCTTTGGGACGGCCGATGGCAAATGAGGATTTCTCACCCTTTACGCCAACCGAAATAATGGCGCTTGTCTGAATAGGCGCATATGCCACAGGCGTCGTGCCGTGCATAGCCTCGCCATCCTTAAGCGCGATAGGCTCCTTCTGCTGTGTCTGTCCGTTATTTGTTCCCGCAAGAGAGGATATAACCGCAGAAAGTATAACGTATCCTGCAATCAGGAATACCAAAACTGCCGAGGTGATAATTATCGCCAGATGAGTTTTTGAAAGCTTATTTTTCTTAACTTCTACCATAGCGCACCTCCTTATAAGAATCTGCGCTTAATGCGCACAGCTATGCCAAGAGCTGCAATAGCAACAGGTATAATCATTATAATAACCGTCATAACGGTTACAGTGCCCTTGGTAAGCGCTAAATAGCTTCTGTTTTCATCCTTGGTTTCCACGTCGTAAATTGAGTAATCGGTAAGAATCTTACCACCGCGGTTAACTGTATTCTTACCGTCGTGGCCAAGCTCTGCATCGGCATACTCGTCGGTACGAATAACGTTCTCAGTATAAGCGCTCATTACCTCGTAATTTGCAAACGAGGGGTTGCCAAGCGTTTCGTTAGAGAAGAAATCACCGCTGTTTGCGCAGAAAACGTAGGAATATTTGTATTCGCCTGTTTCGGAGTTAATCTCAATTCTCGAGGTTACGCCTGCAATATACTGACGGCCTACCGCTTCGAGAATATTGTATTCGTCCATATCGCCCTTATTGTAGGCTCTCGCCTCGTCGGAGGAGTACAGGAAGGGCGCAAAGTTTCTCGCAACCGCATAAGTGCCGGGCTCGTTGATGCTCTCGGCATCGCCGTAGGAGCACTTAATGTAGCCGCTGTTGCCAACAACTACGCTGGGAGCGCTGGAAAGCGATGCAAAATCGCCGTAAATCGCCTGACCGTAGCTATCGGGGTCGGAGTCGTAATGAGTAACAAGGTCGGTGAAGGTGCGCTCAGCGTTCTCAACGTGGGATTTTTCGTCTGTAAGGAGCGAGTCGCTGAATTCGAAGCCCCACTCGTAAAGGAATTCCTCAAGATTGGGAAGGGTGGTTGCATAATCCTTGGCAACCATAACCGCGCCTTGATTATCAATGATGTATCTGTCGATTTTTTCGCACTCGGAGGCGTAGCCGAATTCGCCAAGCCTGTCGGTGTCAACCTTAAAGTCGGATGTGGGATTGTTGATAATAAGAAGCACGCAATCCTCGGGAACTCTGTCTACCGAGGTAAGGTCAAGAGGCAGAGCCTCAAGTCCTCTGTCGGAGAGCATATCGTAAAGAGCCGCAGCCTTAAGACCCTGCGCATTCTCGGGGTCATTAACGTCATAGTAGGTCTCGCCGTGGCCTACGGTGAAGTATGCCTTGGGACGATTAACCGTTGTAACCGATTTTATAAGGTTTGCAAGCTTATATTCACCGTTGAAGGCAATAAGCTCACCTGTGCTTCTGGAAATCCAGAAATAGTTTGCGCTGACAATTCTGTATCTTGTTCCGTAGGAAACAATTATGTCAGAGGGCAAAATCTGAGACATCGAGGTGGACTTATACTGCGAAACCGCGGTGGGATTATACGTCACGTTTACCGTCTCAACGGTAAAGTTCTTAAAGCACTTTTGCATCTGGAGCGCCATAAAGTACGCCACTCTGGTCACCTGATTTGACAAAAGCGTATCGGGGTCGGAGCAGAAGGTAACCTTAACCTCACCCTCAAGGCCCTCGATATAGGAGCATTCCTGCTTCATAAGGTCTGTAAGAGTGTAAAGTCCCTCGTCGGTAAGGTCAACCATAACGGTTTTTTGCTCACCGAGCTTGGTCATCAAAAGGTTAAGAGCCAACAGAACGACAATCGCCAGAAGAGTTATAACGGCGAAAATTCTGTTTCTTGCGCCTCTGCTTTTTAAAGCATCAAATTTCATCTATGTTTACCTATTCTTTCTTCTAACCAGAACCACGCCACCCAAAATGCCGATAACGACAGGAATAGCAATAAGCACGGCAGTGTATATTCTTGCTGTGCCGACAGTCAGATTTTCAAGCACGGAGTGCTGATAAATCACACTGCGACAGCCGTAGGGCATATCACCCTTCTCAAAGAATACGTCAAAGAGAGAGTATAAAAAGTCTTTATTGGAGTATCTGTCGGTAACAATCGCATCGGATGCGGTAAGCATACCGTCAGACATAACAACTATTGCAGAATCCTCTGTGGAGTTGTTGGAATAGCGGGAATACGCTGCGATAGCGTAATCTCCGTCAGAGTTAACTCTCACACCGCCCGCCTCAAGAGTCGATGAGGGGGAAGCCACAAGGAGAGGTCTTGCTTCCGCAAAATTGGGGTCTATGGCAATAGAAGCCACGTTACGAAGGACAACCCTGGGGTTTTCAGCTCCTGCGCGATTAACGATTTTATCACGCATAGCCGAGGCAACCTCACTGTCGGCAAATTCAGCAACAAGAGTGAATCCGTCGGCAGTAATTGCATTAGACGACTCTCTTACAAGAGCCTTCTCGCCCGAGTCGGCTGTTTCAAAGGACAGTCCGTACTCGCCGATAAACTGTGAAAGCGTACCAAAGGGCTTGTTGATAAGCGGGTCAACGATAACCATAAGCTTACCGCCTCTGCCTCGATAATCAACAAGTCTGTCGTACTCCGTCCAAAGCGACGAGCCCTCTGCTCCGCGCTCAAAATCAACCACAGGATTAGAAATGATAACCAAATCGGCATCCTCGGGCACGTCATTCTTCCTGAGATTAAGCTCCTTTACGAGATATCCCGCAGAGGAAAGTATAGTGTAAAGAATAGCGTTTGAGGTCTCACCGTGACCTGTGGTGAAATATGCGATTTGTTGACTTTCAGCAGGCTGAAGCGCCCAAAGCACAGAGGACGCAAACACCTCCTCACCGTTATAAGAGGTGGGAGTGAGCTGACTGTCAAGAGTATAGAAATTAGCGTAACCTGTTATGGAAAAGCTGTCTGTCAATACACGATAGTTGGTTTCTGTGGAGAAAATCACCGAGTTTTCGTTGATAAATTCTCCCTCTCTCTGCGTAAACTGCGAGAGGTCATAGGGAGCGCCGTCGGAATCCAGCTGTGTAAGAGCGTTAACGAATTTAAGATTGATAAATTCGGGGTATCTTTCCTCAAAATATTTAGCGGTGCGATAAACCGCAGCGCCTTTTTCGTTATTTTTAACCGAGTCCTCATAGGAACAGAAAATAACGTCAACCTTACGTCCGCTCTCTATATATTCGGCAAAAAACGCGTCGTTTGACGAGGAAATGGACAAATCGTACTCCTCGTCCTTATGAATATACAGCGAAAAGGCGCTTGTAAGAGTATAAGTAATTATGTTTACGAACACAACGGCGCAGATTATCACCGCGGTAAGCACCGCAGAGGAGAAATTACGCCCCCTAACAAAGCCCGTAAACCCTTGTTTAAGCTTGTTCATATATAAATTTCTTCCTTTTTGCGTTTTTTAGGTGTAAATCAATTATATCTTCTGCGGTCGAATACTCTGACGGTGAGATATAAGAACACTGCGCAAACAGAGAAGTAATAAACAACGGAAGCAAGGTCGAAATAACCGTTTGTAAAGGTCTGGAATCTTGTGAAAATCGAGAGGGCGTCAAATACAAATCTGAGCCAGTAGTTCTGGGGAAGAAGCATACCGATAACGCCAACGATTAGCATCGCAAGAATAATTCCTATGCTTCCAACTGCAGCGCTGAGCTGGTTTTCGGTAAGCGAGGACACGAAAATGCCCACCGCGATAAACACAAGGCCAACCATAAGAAGCGCAAGCATATTGCCGAGAAGCAATGCAACGTTAAGCACTGCGTAAGGCAAAAGAAGAAGGAAATAAAGAGTGGAAAATACGGTGGCAGCGGCAAAAATCGCATAGGATGCAAGGAATTTACCCATCACCATAGCGGTTATGGAAACCGGTGAGGTGAGAAGAAGCTGCTCTGTCTTACCCTTTTTCTCCTCGCTGAAGGACTTCATTGTAAGAATGGGAAGCATGATGGCAGAAAGAAGCATCATTATTGTAAAATAGGTGGTAACGTTAGAGGACATGGCAAAAAGCGTTGTTGCGCAGAATGCAATTCCCGCTACCGCAAGGAACATTACGAGGAATACGTAACCCATAACACCGGTAAAGTATCCCTTGATTTCTCTTTTAAATATAGCAAGCATTTTGTTTTCCTACCTTTCCTTGATTAACGGCTTCTCTTACTCTTGGTTTTCACGCCCGACTTTGCCTCGGAGCGATCAACAAGGCGGATGAATACCGATTCAAGATCTGTGCCAACAGGGGCAAGACCAATCATAGGCCAATTGTTCTGCACGCAAACCGAGAACAAAGGCTTTCTGACGTCAATGCCGGGGTTCATAGAGATAACGAACACGTTAGCGTCACCGTCACGTGCGCCTGTCGCCTCTGCAGACTGAATACCGTTGATTTTATTGATAGCGCTGACAACGTCCTTTACAGGTCCGCAAATTCTGGCTTCGTAACGGTAGCCGTCCTCGATGGTTCTTGTAATTTCGTCTGTTCTCGCGTCGGCAATGATGTTACCCTTATTTATAATGATAACTCTCTCACAGATAGCCTGTACCTCTGCAAGAATATGGGTAGAGAGAATAACCGTATGCTTCTTACCGAGAGTACGGATAAGATTTCTCACCTCAAGAATCTGCTTGGGGTCAAGACCAACGGTGGGCTCGTCAAAGATAATAACCTTGGGGTCACCCATAATCGCCTGGGCGATACCAACTCTCTGCTTATAGCCCTTGGAAAGATTCTTTATAAGACGCTTCTTCACGTCGTTAAGTCTTACAACCGACAAAACCTCGTCAATGTGAGCCTGCTTGTCCAGCTTACAGCCCTTAAGCTCGTAAACGAACTCAAGATATTCGTAAACCGTCATATCAGGATAAACAGGAGGCTGCTCGGGAAGGAAGCCTATGTATTTCTTCGCTTCAAGAGGATTCTCCAAAATGTCAATTCCGTTAACGTATGCTCTGCCCGAGGTGGAGGAGAGATATCCTGTAAGGATATTCATCGCAGTGGACTTACCTGCTCCGTTAGGGCCGAGAAGACCAACGATTTCACCCTCGCCGATTTCGAAGGATACGTCGTTTAAAGCGTAATTTGAGCCATACCTTTTCACAAGGTTTTCAACTTTTACCATTTTTATATCTGCCTTTCTTAATGGGGCTTCTAGGCTTTTTGCTATTAAAAAATGCAAAAAAAGCCACTTTTTCACCATAACTTTTTCATTATATCATACAATTAAGAACAAACTATTAACAAAATAAATAAAAATAATATTTTATTATGTAAAATATCCCACTAAAACGGCGGCATCTGCGGATTTGCTACTTGACAAAAATTTCAAATCATTGTATAATTTCTTTTAAGATATAAAATCGGTGCCGAAAGGAACAACTCTAATGACAGGCGATAAGAAAACGGTTTTCTCGGGTGTTCAGCCCTCGGGAAACCTGACGATAGGAAACTATCTCGGAGCTATTAAGAATTTTTCAAGATTTTCAGAGGAATATAAAACCTTCTACTGCGTGGTTGACCTTCACGCAATTACCGTAAGACAGGTTCCTGCGGAGCTTCGCCGCAGAACATACGAGACTCTTGCGCTTTATATGGCTTGCGGTCTTGACGAGAAGAAAAATACTCTTTTCGTTCAGTCCCACGTGCCTGCGCACGCAGAGCTTGGCTGGATGCTTGACTGCTATACAATGTTTGGCGAGCTTTCACGTATGACACAGTTCAAGGACAAGTCTGCAAAGAACGCGCAGAATATAAATGCAGGTCTTTTCACCTACCCTGCTCTTATGGCAGCTGATATTTTGCTTTATCAGACAGACGTTGTGCCTGTGGGAATTGACCAAAAGCAGCATCTCGAGCTTGCGCGCGACGTTGCAATGCGCTTTAACCAGATTTACGGCGATACATTCACCGTTCCCGAGGGATATATTTCCCAGGATACCATGAAAATTATGTCGCTTGCAGAGCCCACCTCGAAAATGTCCAAGTCTGATGCAAATCAGAACGCGGTAGTATACATACTCGACTCCAAGGACGACGTAATGCGCAAATTCAAGAAGGCGGTTACCGACTCCGAGGCGATTGTTAAGTACTCCGAGGACAAGCCCGGCGTTTCCAACCTTATGACCATATACCGCGCCTTTACAGGCAAGAGCTTCGAGGAAATCGAGCGTGAGTTCGACGGCAAGGGATATGGCGATTTCAAAATGGCGGTTGGCGAGGCTTGCGCTGACGGACTCGCTCCCGTAAGAGACGAGTTTGCTCGTCTTATGGCAGACAAGGCGCACCTTGAGGCAGTTATGAAGGCTGGCGCTGACGAGGCGGCATACTACGCTCGTAAAACCATGTCCAAAGTTAAAAGAAAGATTGGTTTTGTAAACTAAGGTTTGCAAAACATAGCAAAAAGCGATTGTTTAATGCCGTTTTTGGCAAGAGGCAATCGCTTTTATAAAATGAATTTGTGGAGTTTATATGAGAGTAATTTTAGCATCCAAATCACCGAGAAGAAAAGAGCTTTTAGGTGAGATAATAAAGGATTTTGAGATAATTACAAAAGAGGTTGACGAGACGCTTTCCGACTCTGTTCACCCAAGAGACGGCGTTGAAATTCTTGCGGTGCGTAAGGGCTTTGCGGTAGCGGATGAAGAGGTGAGTGCCCTTGTTATATCCTCCGACACTCTTGTTGAAATCGGCGGTGTGGCTCTGGGTAAGCCAAAGGACAAGGAAGATGCATTCAAAATGCTAAGGCTGCTTTCAGGCAAGGCGCACAACGTACATACGGGAGTTGCGGTGCATTATAACGGCAAAAAATACAGCGGTGTTGCCACAACGGCAGTTTATTTCAGAGAAATGACCGACGAGGAGATTCTTGAATACATCGAAAGCGGCGACCCTATGGACAAGGCAGGCAGCTACGGTATTCAGAGCGGCGGCGGTAAGTTCGTTGAAAAAATCGAGGGCGATTACGACACCGTGGTAGGACTTTCGGTGACTCTTACAAAAAAGCTTATAAAAGAGGCGTTAAACGACTAAAAGTTAAAATCATATAAAAGGTATTAAAGGGTAAAACAAAAACCCATATACGAGGCATTAAATGACTAAAGCAGAAAAGAAAAAACGTCTTTCCGAAATCGTGGAAAGACTTAAAGAAATATATCCGAGCGCCGAGTGTGCATTGAATTACGGCGGCGACCCCTGGAAGCTGCTTGTAATGGGCAGACTTTCAGCTCAATGCACCGACGCGCGAGTAAATATCGTCTGCGAGGAGCTTTTCAGACGCTTCCCCACCGCGCTTGATATGGCAAACGGCGATATTTCGGAGATTGAGGAAATCGTAAAGCCCTGCGGTCTTTACAGAATGAAGGCTGACAACATAAAATCGGCTTCACAGCTTCTGGTTACGAAATACGGCGGTATTCTTCCCGACACTATGGAAGAGCTGCTTGAATTTGACGGTGTTGGAAGAAAAATCGCCAATCTTCTGCTGGGTGACGTATTCGGCAAGGAAGCAATCGTCTGTGACACACATTGTATCAGAATTTGCGGCAGGCTCGGCATGTATCCCGAAAAGGAAAAGGACCCTACAAAAATAGAAAAAATACTCCGCGAGCTTATAGACTTAAAGGAAGGCAGCGATTTTTGCCACAGAATAGTGATTTTCGGCAGAGAAATCTGCACCGCACGCGCTCCAAAGTGCGAAAATTGCCCCATGAGCGACCTCTGTCTTAATTTTGAAAAGGCAAAGGCAAAAAAATCCTAATCCGACACCGAAATTACAATTTCACAAAAAATCTTAAAAAGGCAAAGCAATGGAAAAAATTAAAATTGACCTGCCTATAATCGTTGAGGGCAGGTATGACAAAAGCGCCCTCTCAGGCTTTATCGACGGAACGATAATTACTACGGGCGGCTTCTCCATATTCAACAACAAGGAAAAGCAAACGCTTATCCGCAGACTTGCAGAGGGCGGAATTATTATTCTAACCGACTCCGACGGCGGCGGAAAGCAGATACGCTCATTTCTTCAAGGAATTCTTCCCGCAGACAAGATACACAACCTCTACATACCCAAAATAGAGGGCAAAGAGAGCAGAAAAAGAAAAGCCTCTAAAAGCGGCAACCTAGGCGTCGAGGGAATGGACAAAGAAATTATAATTCGTCTACTCACCCCCTTTATAAGCGGCAATTCAGAGCAAAAAAGTGCTAAAATGATAACTAAAGTTGACTTTTTTGCAGACAAACTCACCGGTTGCGACAACGCATCGGCAAACAGAGAGGCTCTCTGCCGTCTTGCAAATCTCCCTGATGACATGACTCCAAACGCCCTGCTTGAAGCCATGAATATCCTATACGGATACGACGGATACAAGAAGCTTGTAGAACAAATAAAAAAGTGAAATGCATTGCATTTCACTTTTTTATTATTAAATCTTTACTTCCTTAAAGGGCTCAAGAATGAGTCTGTCGTCAAAATCGAACTCCTCGGGAGTTATATCGTCAACAAGTCCGTAGTGGGTGGGAATAGCGCATTTTGCGCCAATTTCATAGGCGAAATCTGCCGCATCGCGAGCATTCATATTGTTTCCTCTGCCGTTGATGGGCAGGAACGCGTAGTCAACTCCGTCGGGCGCAAGGTCAAGGACGTCGTCAATAACCTCGTAATTGTAGAGAGTATCACCGCTTACGTAGTAGGTCTGCTTGCCGTCGTCAATGATAAATCCAACGGCTGTGCGGTCGGTATGCTCTGCCCTCACCGAGTAGAATGTAACACCGTTAACACTCCAAACCGAGTGGGGAGAGAGAAGCACGTAATTGTGATTGCCACCAAGGGTTACCGCCTTATTGTATGCCGACTCGGAACAAAGAATAGTTACCGATTTATCGCTGTTTTCAAGGATTTTGCCAAGAGTTTGCATATCAAGATGGTCCACGTGCTCGTGAGTCACAAGAATTACGTCGGGATTTACGCTATAATACTCCTCGGGAACTGCGAATTTTCTCTTCTTTTCAGGATATTTTTCTGCCACAGCGTCAGAAAAATATGGGTCTATCATTATTTTAAGTTTACTATTTTCAAACAAGATGCCCGATTGAGCAAGCCAGGTTACTTTCATTACAAAAACCTTCCTTTATATAAAATACCTTTAAATCAAAATAAATCCGCCGATAAGCGAGGTTATTATGCCAATTGCACCGCCTACAACGACGTCACGAACAAAGTGAAGCCCCAGCGCCACACGGCAAAAGCAGAGCAAGACGCCAAGAACCAGCGTAACTACTCCAACAGGAACCGAAGCGAACAGGCAAAGTGTTCCAATGGCAAAAACGGAAAAGCTATGCCGTGAGGGGAATGAATTTCCGACCTTATTTTCAGGCGACTTTTCCAAAAAGTCGTATATCTCATAAGGCCTTGGAGCATTGATAATCCTGCGAAGCAGGCTTACAACTACAAAGGGCGCGCCGAGGGTGACAATACAACCGAGAAGCATCGCAAGCGACCTTGTAGCAAAATAGGTAAGCATACAGGCAAACACAATAACCGAAAAAACGGTAATGGCAAAGTTACATACAGAGAGAGCATTGGCAAGCTTCTTTTTGCTATTTACTTTTCTAACAAGCCTTTCTGCGCTCATTGAATTCACACACCTCACCCTTTCTTTTCTAAGATAATTATAACCGTAATTTCCTTTAATGTCAAGTTTTATTGTTAATATTTTGTGATGTAGGGCTTTGTCGACTTAAAATGGTTGACTTATTAAAAAAGTTGTGATAAAATACTTTAGTGTAAATAAAACTTAAAAAGGGGACCGAAAAATGAAGAATTTTTTGAAAAAATACGAAAAAATCGTTAAAATACTCCTTATCCTGCTTACATTCGTGCTGATTTCGGTGGCTGCAACCATTGTGCTTAGCCTGTTTGGAATCATTTATTTTGAGGGCGGTGATATGCAGATAAACGTTGCGCTCTTCGATGCCTTTAAAACCACGTGGTACGGCTGTATTCTTATTATACTTATCCAGGTTGTTATAACCTCGCTCCTTTCATTCGTTCCCGGAGCGTCGATGGCGTTTATTATGCTGTTGCAGGCGCTTTATAATAATCCAATCCTCGCCTTTATCGTTGCCCTCTCGGGCGTGTTCCTTTCCAGCTTTATGCTTTATATTATTGGAAGATTCGGCGGATATAATCTTTGCAAAAAGCTTCTCGGTGAGAAGGATTGCGAGAAGGCATCTGACCTGCTTAACAACAAGGGACTTATTTTCTTCCCTGTTATGATGCTCTTCCCCATGTTCCCCGACGATGCGCTGACCATGGTTGCAGGAACGCTGAAAATGTCGCTGAAATGGTTTATTCCCTCTATCGTAATCGCCCGCGGAATAGGCGTTGCTACCATTATCTTCGGTCTTTCCTTCGTTCCCTTCGATAAATTCACTACCGTTTGGCATTGGATTGCTTTTATCCTGATTTGCGCTATCGGCATTGCCCTGGTATTCTTCCTTGCGGCAAAGCTTAATAAGTATTTGGCTAACAAAAATGCAAAGCCTGCTGCTACCGAAACTAATGAGGCTTGCGAAGAAGCAATCTCAGAAGAAGCGGAAGAATCGGTTGAAGAAAAAGAAGAAACAGTATAAAAAATCTCTCTCATCTTAAGGTGAGAGAGATTTTTTAATGCAGTATTCTCAGCAAAGAAATAAAAGCATAAAACAATGTTACGGCAAAAGCTCCTAAACCTAAAAGAGCGGTTATGTAATACCAACCGTATTCCTTCAAATATTTTATCCGCAATACAAAAGTTCCTATCATCATTATAACGTTTAAAACCATAAACACACAAGCAGCATACCAAGAAAAAAGCATTGCTTCGCCAAAAAAGTTGCTTCCGTATTCGACATTCATTGATAAATACAAACAAGCGGAACAAAAAAGGCTAAGCACCAAAAGAATTATTGCAGTTAAATAGGTGATTTTCTTCACTATATTCTCCTTTTACATTATTAATGGTTGATTAAGGTCTTAAAACTATATCTCCGGGAATTTTAGGTACAACTTCATAAACGGTTTCCGGAACATTATACGGCTCTGTTGAATTTGTATATGCATAAAAATCACCTATTGCAGTTTTCCTTATGGTTATACCCGTTGCCATATAATAAATAGACATAGAAATATATTCATAATCAAAAACGATATATATAAGTTCTCCGTTATTCACCATTGATTCCGCAATCGCATTTATTTCATCATCTGACAATCCGACAGATGAAAAATTGTTGGAAGTGAAATAATTATAAGCAACCCTGTTATTAAACATATCCATTTCTTTGTGTAAAACAGAGTTTCCGTCAAAATTCTCATGGGCTGTTACAAAATCAAGTGCAAATTTCGCTGATGTGTAATCACATAAAAGCATTGTCCAACTCGCATGCTTAAAGGCATTACCAATATTACCATCTTTACTTTCTTCAGGCAAATAATGATTCTGCGTTTGTACCTCAGCAACATGTTTTGACCAAACGACTCCAGGAATATAGTACCAAAACTCTTTAAGCAATTCCAGTTCACCCACAGTTAACTTGTATCAATAATTTCAAACCTTTTGCCACCCAAGAGAACACGCGTATTTTTTATATAAAATATTTAATTCACTTTTTAGAAACAAGATCTTTAATAACCTCGCCGGCTATGATAAGTCCCATAACCGAGGGAACAAAGGAAATGCTGGCTGGAACGCGGTTTCCGTCCTCGTCAACGTTGTTCTTCACCACGGGCTCTTCCTTGGAGTAAACCACCTTCAAGTGATTTATTCCACGCTTGCGAAGCGCAACTCTGACAGCCCTTGCAAGAGGGCAAACGGTGGTTTTTGATATATCCGCCACCTCAAACATCGTAGGGTCGAGCTTGTTGCCTGCGCCCATTGCCGAGATAATGGGTGTACCCGCTTCCTTTACCGAAGCGATAAGCTCAATCTTCGCTGTCAGCGAATCTATGGCGTCAATTACGTAATCATAGTCGGAAAAAGTAAAGTTTTCTTTACTTTCTGCATCAAAGAACAGATTGAAGCACTTTACGGTGCAATCGGGATTGATGGTTGCAATTCTGTCACGAGCCGCCTCGGTCTTATACTGACCGACGGTTTGGTGAGTAGCAATTATCTGTCTGTTGATATTGGAGAGAGCCACCTTGTCAGAGTCGATAAGGTCGATATGTCCGACACCTGCTCTGGCAAGCGCCTCTGTGGCATATCCGCCAACTCCGCCAACTCCGAAAACGGCAACTCTGGCAGAGGCAAGTCTTTGTACACTCTCCTTGCCGATAAGCATTTCGGTGCGTGAATGTTGTTCTTTCATATTTTTCTCACTTTCCGAGATAAATCCGCTGATTATTATAAATCAACTTTTACTTTCCGAGATAAATCAAGAGCACGCTGATATCCGCAGGGTTAACACCGCTGATACGAGCTGCCTGACCGATGCTCACAGGGCGGATTTTCGAAAGCTTTTCGGCAGATTCAAGGCGCAGACCGACGATTTTTGAATAATCTATGTCGGGCGGAAGAAGCTTTGTTTCCAGCTT
>JAZQWA010000005.1:0-1550 GCA_045632065.1 Eubacteriales bacterium
CCTTTATATAAAATTCCGCGTGAAGCGGCTCCGCCAATTCCGCCAAAGAATGCCATCGGCACAGATATAACCAGTGCGCAAGGGCAAGAAATAACAAGAAAAGTTAAGGCAGTATACAAAGACCTTGAAAAATCCATAAATCCAAGGACTGCGGGCAATATTGCTACCCCCAAAGCAAGTATAACCACTATGGGAGTATAATATCTTGAAAATCTCGTGATAAATGCTTCTTCCTTTGACTTGTTTTCGTTAGCATTTTCCACAAGCTCGAGTATTCTTGCCGCAGAGGATTGCTCTGCCGTGGCGGTGGCTGTTGCTTGAATAAGTCCATTTTTTACGATATATCCACTGCAAAGAGTTGAGACCTCGGTAACAGAAATAGGCATCGACTCGCCCGTCATAGACGAGGTGTCAACGTCTGCGCTGCCGGAAATAACGATGCAATCAACGGCAACTCTCTCGCCCGGGCGAATAACCAATGTGCTTCCCACCTCTACGTCCTCGGCATCCACCGTAATTTCCTCACCGTCCACAAGAATGTTCGCCTCGTCGGGACATATATCCATCAGCGACTTGATGGAGCTTCTTGACTTACGAACAGCCATCTGCTCAAATGTTTCTCCCACAAGGAAAAACAGCATAACGGCAACGCCCTCACGGTATTCGCCGATTATCATAGCGCCAATCGAGGCTATGGACATTAAAAACTTCTCGTCAAGCAAATCACGCCTTAAAATGCCCTTTATAGCTCCACAAAAGACCTCTCCGCCACATACTATAAGTGCCAGAATGTAGAAAATCAAGGAAGCTATGTGGTAATTTAAGCCTTCAAGCAGGAGCGCGAGAGCGTAAAGAATTGCCGTTGTAGCAATTCTCGAGCCCCTTGAGTTAATTATTTTCTTTAACTTATTTTTCAATTTTTACATCCTTTGAAAAAGCCTTTGCGCATTTTGAAAGAGCTTCGTAAAGCTCATCCTCTGCCATGCCCGATTCAACAGTGAGCTTCTCGGTCAAAAAATTGATTTTCGCAGAGTCAACGTCTGCGATATTGCTCATCTGCGTTGCAAGCTTTGCCGCGCAGTTAGGACAGTCAAGACCTGTAATTGTGTACTTAAATTTCATAATATTTCTCCTTATTCCTTAATATGTTCAAGCGCTTTTTCAATAATATCTCTGACGTGGTCGTCAGCGAGTGTATAAAAAACGTTCTTACCCGATTTGCGATAGGTAATCAGGTCGCTCTGACGCAAAATTTTCAGCTGATGAGACACGGCAGACTTCGTCATTCCGAGTAGGTCGGCAATATCACAAACGCACATTGGCTCTCCGTCTATGGCGAAGAGAATTTTGACTCTGGTTGAGTCACCGAGTATTTTGAAAAAGTCGGAAAGCTCGTACAGCGTGCTCTCATCTGGCATCTCTTCCCTTTTCTTTTCAATAATATCCGCGTGCAGCTCCTCACATTCGCAAAGCGGAACGTTATTTTCCTGATGCTTCATATTTTCCTCCAAACAGTTGAATAGTTGTTCAACTGTTTATAGTATATCACC
>JAZQWA010000006.1:0-5858 GCA_045632065.1 Eubacteriales bacterium
AAAAAATATGCTATCATAAATAAAAAAGCAAAGGAGGACCATATGGCATTACTTGAATCGGGTCAGATGTACCTTGAAACAATACTAATACTGACAAACGAAAGCTCTACAGTGAGATCTATCGACGTATGTGAGCATATGGGATTCTCAAAGCCCAGCGTCAGCCGAGCCATCGGCCTGTTAAAAAACGGCGGATACATCAGCGTTGATCAGGACGGATACATCACCCTGACAGAGGTGGGACGCGAGGTTGCGCAGAAGATATACGACCGTCACAGAGTGCTTACCGACTTCCTTATCTCTATCGGTGTCGACCCCGAGGTGGCATCAAACGATGCCTGCAAGATCGAGCATCATATAAGCGACGAATCATTTGAGGCTATTAAAAAGGCACTCAAAAACTAAAAAACAAATATAAAAACGGCTATTTTGTAATGTTTTGTTTGCATTTTAGCCGTTTTTATTATTTTTAGTTATGAAATTTCAGGACATCTTATTTTCATTTTGCGAAATTGACATATTGCTGTCGCGCATTGGAGATGTAAAATATTTTCTCTATTTTTTATCAAAAATCACTTTACATCCTCAAATCTTTTTGATATAATAATCCCGTATTTACTAATTCTTTTACAAATGAAGGAGAATTTATTATGAGTCGTATGGTAGGCACCATTTCCAGAGGTGTAAGAGCGCCCATTATCAGAAGCGGCGATAACCTTGCCGAGATCGTTACCACATCGGTGCTTGATGCAGCGAAGAGCGAGGGCTATGAGATCAGAAACCGCGATATCGTGGCTATGACCGAGGCTATCGTAGCGAGAGCGCAGGGCAACTATGCCACCGTTGACGATATTGCGACGGATATTAAGGCAAAGTTCGGTGGCGAGACCGTTGGCGTTATCTTCCCCATTCTCAGCCGTAACCGTTTTGCGATCTGCTTAAGAGGTATTGCAAGAGGCGCAAAGAAGGTCGTAATTATGCTTTCCTACCCCTCCGACGAGGTTGGAAACCACCTTATCAGCCTTGATCAGCTTGACGAAAAGGGTGTTGACCCCTACCGCGACGTGCTTTGCGAGGCAAAATATCGCGAGCTGTTCGGCTACGAGAAGCACCGCTTTACCGGTGTGGACTACGTTGAATACTACAAGACTCTTGTCAGCGAGGAGGGCGCAGAGTGCGAGATCATCTTTGCAAACAATCCTCGTGCTATTCTCGATTATACAAAGAACGTTCTTGCCTGTGACATCCACACACGCGCACGTACCAAGCGTATTCTTAAGTCGGCAGGCGCTGAGATCGTATACGGTCTTGACGAAATTCTTACCGCGCCTGTAAACGGCTCGGGATACAACGAGAACTACGGTCTGCTTGGCTCTAACAAGGCAACCGAGGAGCAGGTAAAGCTCTTCCCCCGCGACTGTCAGGCGGTTGTCGATGACATTCAGGACAGAATCCTTAAGGCAACCGGCAAGCTTGTTGAGGTTATGGTATACGGCGACGGCGCGTTCAAGGATCCCGTTGGAAAGATCTGGGAGCTTGCCGATCCGGTAGTTTCTCCTGCATATACCGCAGGTCTTGAGGGTACACCCAACGAGCTTAAGCTTAAGTACCTTGCAGACAACGCCTTCGCATCCCTCTCCGGCGAGGAGCTTAAGGAGGCTATCAAGCAGGAAATTCAGAAGAAGGACGCAAACCTTGTAGGTAACATGGCATCCGAGGGTACTACCCCCCGCCGTCTTACCGACCTTATCGGCTCGCTGTGTGACCTTACCAGCGGCTCGGGCGACAAGGGTACTCCCATCGTTCACATCCAGGGTTACTTCGATAACTATACTACTGAATAATTTATATTTCCGCCCTGAGTTTATCGGGGCGGTTTTTGTTAAGTAAAGCAAGAAAAATATGCTTGACAACCAAACGGTGTTATGCTATACTAAAGAAAAAAGGGCATCACGCCCGAGATATAAAAAGCGCAGAATGTCGGGACGTGAGCCTTGGTATCTCTGCGTTTTTTATTTTTTTAGAATTTTTTCAAAAATTTGAAGAATCTTAAAGTGAAAAGGAGTAATATATGTGAATAAACTTAAAAAGGAGACTTACGCCAATGGGTTATTTAAATTGTTGATAAAAGCGAAAATCAATTAACACAAGGAGGTAATCATGAGAAAAAAATTAACTAAAACGATAATTATGATGTTGCTATTTACTTGCCTGATGGCTGCACTTGCAGGGTGTAAAAACTCTGAGGACTCCAATTTATCTCACAAAGAAAAATTCATAGAGCAATTAAAGCAGGATGCTAATTTTGATAGCGCAACAATAGAGTTTACTGCTGCTCCATTTGCACAACAGGTATCTTTATCTTGGGTGTATTCAATAGATTTTAAAATTGAAAACGGTAATATATATTTGAACGATATTTTATATGATACAGTTGAAATCATTAAGAATCCCGAGATTTCTTATAATACAAATCATCTTTGCGGTGCCGATACTGTTGCCGACGAAGAAATATCCGAAGCTTTGGAAAAAATTAAAAATAGTGAAAGTTGCTATTTATTAAAAACACAAAACAGCGATGCGGCCTCAAAGGAAATTGCGGTGTATAAAATTGATGACGTATATTATTTTTTGAGCTTTGTCGAAGATTATGAATTACTAAGAATTCATTGTTCAAAAATGAAATAGGAGGTAAAAAAATGACATTTTTTAGAAAAAAATCATTAGTATTAACTTTGTTTATTTCTTTGTTAGCAATCCTTGTTTTTTCATTTTCAGCATCTGCTGTAGAAAATTATGATTTTATTAACTTCACAGAAGAAGACGCTTTGACTTTTGTAGATAATCACAATATTGATGTTCCAACAAAATTGTCTCAATCGAATAATGCTGGGGAATTTACATTAAGCACTATACTTCAATCATATTAAGATCCCAATATTGAATTCTGTTATAACTATAACGAGACTCAAAGATACGCAGAAAAAATTCGCGATGCGGTGTCACTATATGTAAACTCAGCTGCTGTTCCCGCAATAGCGGCTACGGAAACATACCAATTACAATATAATAAAGTAAGGGATGCTAATGGCAATTGGGTGACAAGCGGAGGATACTATAATAACAAGTGGCTAAACTACAATTGTTATGCGTATTCAATTAATAGGGCTGAGCAACCAAGCTTTTATTCAACCGGAAAACAATATCAACCTGGTGATATGAGTGGTGCTGGAAGTTTTTTATATTGTGACACAATTGATGACCTTGCTGCAGTTGTACAGGCCGACCTTGAAGCTATGGGTTATTCAAATATTTCGCTTTCAGAAACAATACCTACAATCGATTCATCTAACCAACTTATATGTGTTCGTATGAGTTATGCAGATTATCATTTTATGTATTATGATATCGAAACAAATGCTTGGTATCACAAGCCAGGAAACACGGCTGTTTTAAAGTATAATTTAGTTCCATCAAACTCAAATCTTTGGTATAGAGAGACCAGTTATTGTGGTACAGAACGTTTGTACCATACACCATATGATAGTAAAATCATTTTCATTAAGTATTCAAAAAATCAGATTAACATTAATTCTAACGTTACATCAAAAGAATATATCCAGCCGTATAAAGACATATTTTGCGAATTAAATTTCATTCATTCTTGCAATCACGAAATTAAATTAAGTTCATCCAATTCTGTTAAATACGAAATCTATAATGATGGATTTGATATTATTAGTTCAGGAAGCGGAACCGATATTAACATTAATGTAAATATCAACAAAGGTAAATATTATTTAAGAATGAATTTTGAATCATATACAAACTTGAGTTATGTTGATATATCTATATATACACATCCATATACCGACCACTACGAGCAATATTCAGTTTCTCAACACAAAGCCTATTGCGAGTGCGGGGAGTATATTTTAAGCGAGCATAGTTTCAACGCTTCCAGTTATTCTTGTCTATTATGCGGGGAACCGCATACGCACGATTACACCGATCGCTACGTCAACGAAACGAGCACTATGCACAGAAGCTACTGTATTTGCGGTGCGAACTGTTTACAGCCTCACGTAGTTGAAAGCGGATCATTCAGCGGTGGAAAAAAATACGCACTTTGTATAGCTTGCAAAGCCTTGGTGACTATTGGAATGACTCACCATCAATCAATAGGTGAACTGCCCCACTCTGAAAACGGAAGCTTTATTCTTCCTGACGGCATAATAGTTCTCGTAGATGAGGATATAGAGGCATACTTTAACGGAACGCTTGAATTTATTTATCCCGACAATGATTTAGAGGTTGCCTGAATTTCATATATTTCTTGCCGATGCGCCAAACAGCGCATCGGCTTTTTTGTCAATATTTAACTTGACAAAATATTTAGATAGGTTTATAATGTATTATGTATAAATATATAAAAACCGGAGGTATTCCGAATGGACATAATTATCGTAGGATGCGGAAAGGTTGGCTCAACTCTTGCAGCCAAGCTTAATGCCGAGGGCAACAACGTTACCATCATCGACCAGGACGGCGACAAGGTAAAGGCTCTCGCCAACAAGCTGGACATCATGGGTGTTATCGGCAACGGCGCATCAAGATCTGTGCAGAAGGATGCAGGTGTGGACAAGACCGACCTGCTTATTGCCGTTACGGGCAACGACGAGTTAAATTTGCTCTCCTGCCTTGTAGCGAAGAAGTCATCCAACTGCCGTACAATAGCAAGACTTAAGGACCCCGAATATAATATGGATGCTCCTTACTTCAAAAACGAGCTTGGACTTGCAATGGTTATCAACCCCGAGCTTGCGGCAGCGAAGGAGATCGCGCGAGTGCTCAACTTCCCCTCTGCAATAAAGATCGAAACCTTTGCCAAGGGACGCGTAGAGCTGCTTAAATTCAAGCTGCCTGCAGGCAGCCTTCTTGCAGGAATGTCGGTCAAGGACGTGGCGACCAAGCTGCGCTCATCCATCACATTCTGCACCATTGAGCGCGGTGACGATGTTTATATTGCAAACGGTAATTTCGTATTTGAAGAAAAGGACATCATCTCTATCATCGCCTCTCCCCAGAAGGCGAAGGCATTCTTCAAGAATATCAACTACCAGATCCAGCCTATCAAGGACGCACTTATCGTCGGCGGCGGTCCTATCACCTATTATCTCTGCAACCTGCTTGAGGGCGCGGGAATTTCCTGCACCGTTGTAGAAAAGAATTCGGCAAGATGCGACGAGCTTGCAACCGAGTTTGAGAAGGTTACTATCATAAACGCTGACCCCTCTGACGAGGACGTGCTTCGCGAGGAAGGAATTGCTCACACAGACGCCTTCGTTGCCCTGACAGGGCTTGACGAGGAGAACATTCTTCTCTCTCTCTTTGCAAAGAAGTCGGGCAGCCGAAAGATCATTACCAAGATCAACCGAATCGACTTTGACGACATCGTGACCCACCTTGATCTTGACACCATGGTTTATCCGAAGAACATTACCGCCGACACCATTGTCAGCTACGTAAGAGCGATGAACAATCGCCGTGGCTCTAACATTGAAACGGTTTACAATCTTATTAAGGGTCGCGTTGAGGCTGTGGAATTTACCATCGGCAACGGCTCTCCAGTTGTTGGCAAGCCTCTTATGGAGCTTGCTTTAAAGCCCGGAGTACTTATCGCCACCATTCAGCGTGGCAGAACCCTGATCTCACCAAGAGGTCAGGACGTTATTGAGCCGGGTGACTCCGTAGTCGTTATTACCAAGGATATGGCTCTTACTAACATAAAGGACATTCTCAAAAAATAAGGAATAATCTATGAATTATCGAATGATAAAATACACCCTTGGCTGGAT
>JAZQWA010000007.1:0-27150 GCA_045632065.1 Eubacteriales bacterium
GCTACCAAAGAATAGCTCGCAAAATCAATTAAAAAACAAGGCTACCGAAGAATAGCTCGCAAAAATCAATAAAAAAACGAGGCTACCAAAGAATAGCTCGCAAAATCAATTAAAAAACAAGGCTACCGAAGAATAGCTCGCAAAAATCAATTAAAAAACAAGGCTACCGAAGAATAGCTCGCAAAATCAATTAAAAAACGAGGCTACCAAATGATAGCCTCGTTAAATTATTGAATTTTACTGCTTCTTAAAGAGCTTCTTGAAGTCAATAGGCTCTGATTTTGTGAATTTAAGCACAAACTTGTCGAGCACGTAAAGAAGCGAGGGAAGCACTATGCTAATCATAATTGTCGAGATAAGCGTACCTCTGAAGAGCAGGAAGCCAACCGATGCAATGCACATCTGGCTCGCAACAATACCAACAACAAGTCCGCAAATCATAAGGATAATACCCGAAGTGAAGATTGTAGGCATGGTTGCATTTAGCGCATATCTCAGCGCATCTTCCTTTTCCATGGACTGACGGGCCTGAACGTAGTTCGTAGACATCAGAATTCCATAGTCAATGGTTGCTCCCATAAGAATACAGGTCGCCATAATGTAGCTCATAAAGAACATCGGACCGCTTACAAGCGACATTGACATTGAAATCCAGATTGCGCCCTGAATAGCCGCAACGAGAATAATGGGAAGCGATATAGACTTGAAGGTAAACAGTATGATAAGGAAGATGGAAACTATTGTGATAATGCTTATCATAACATTATCCTTTTTAAATACTTCCTTTTGCTCCATTGTGGAAACGATTTCACCCGCTACGTGAGCGTCATCGCCGAATACTTCCTTGGTCTTTTCGATAAGATACTTAACGAACTTAACTGATTCCTCACCCTCAACGGGAAGGTCAACTGAAACAAGGATTCTGGAGTAGTTTTCGCCAAGAAGCATATCCTCAACGCCAACAAGCATGCCGTATGCATCGGAAAGCTGTCCCTTTGCCTCCTCGCCCATTGCTCCGGAGAGAATAGCATTGTTATTCATGCTGTTGTAAATGAAACGCACAAGGTCAATCGCAACAACAGAGCCTTCTCTGATAAGGTTGTTTTGTATACCATACTTTACATAAGCGCCCATAAGGATGCCTTCGTCAATGCTCTGTGATATCTCGAAGGAGTCGAGGGTGTGAATGAAGTCATTAACCTTGGCATTGAGCTCCTTGTAATCATACTTGGTCTGGTCATCCATCATCTCGGTGAGATCAATCAGGTCGTAAAGCAGACCTACAACGTACTCAGGAAGAAGATTGGAGAGCATTGCGTCACTCTCGAGCTTGTTGATTGTGAAATCTATAAGCTGACGTGTGCTGACCTTTGCTTCGGGCATCATATCGTTTCTGTTGAGGTAAAGAATGTAAAGCTGCTGAACTGCAACGTCCATATCGGTGATAGCAATGCCTGCGCTCTCTCCGAGCACGTCGCTAAGCTCGTTGCCTGTCAGCTCCTTGTAGTAGTCGTCAAGGTCGTTGGCAACAAATGAGTCAAGCACCTGGTCGTAGGTGTAAGTGCCGTTTATAAAGTTATAAAGCTTGTTATAGTTGGGGTAGGTTTTATTTCTTCCCGATCCCTCGCTCTTAAAGAAGTAATCCTTGAGAAGCGTACGAATCTTCGAGGGCTCTTCGCCATCCTCCACGGGATCGTAAAGGTCGAGAATCAAGTTAAGGAAGTCCTTTTCAACTACACCGAGGAACTGCTCGGTAGTAACCTCCTTCGCAGATCCAAATGCCATCTGCCATGCAAAATCATTTGCGCCCTCTACGCCAATCATTCCTAAAATTTCCTTGAACTGTGCCTTGGTTACCTTAGCGCCTGGAGCGGGCATGGAGTCAAGAAGATATTCGAGTGTGCTGATAAGCTTTTTTGTATCTTCGGTAAGAATTTCATCTATCTGTTCAGAGAAATCAGCGCCGAGAACTGCTCCAAGCTCGTATACAAAGCTTTCTGCAGTTGTAATCTCGCGGCAAAGGAACTTAATAAGCTCGGAGAATTGGATTTTGGTGTTTGCAACGCTGCTATTGTTGTCGTAGACGTACATACCGTACATCTGCTCAATCACAAGACTGCTGAGGGGGAATTCAGCCATAGCGTCCTTTACGAACTCGTGGCTTGTTACAGCGGTAAAGAACTCGTCGGCGGTATATTCGGTATCCATTATGCTATCAAGATACAGGAAGAAGTCAATGGCGCCTGCCATATCCTCGCTTACGTAGCCCTGAATATCGGGGTCGCCGCTCTTGATAAGCTCGCTTGCGTATTCAAGAACCTCGTGTATGTCAAGCTTTACCTGCGCGCTGTCTGCGTAGAGGTGATACATCTTGAACAGCAGATCAGCCTTTGACTGGGGCAGACCGAACATATCAGCCGCATCCTCGGGTGAATACTGAACGCCAATGGTGTTACTGTAAGCGGTAAAGCTCTTGATTACGCCTTCTTTATCGCCGTTTTCGTATGCCTCGAGGAGAGCTTTAAGCTCTGCTTCCTTTTCGGCGCCGTCAGCGCGGTTGGGATAAAGAACTACAACAGAGTTGTTGTTTCCAAACGCCTCCTGCAGTTTCTTGTTCTTGTTAGAGCCGTCGGTGAATGAATAGGTGTTAAAGGACTGTAAAACCGCGCCTGCGATGATGAACACTACGGCGACGGGAATTATTACCTTCTTAAATTTAAAGGTGAAATTAGTGAAAATTTTGCCGTTTACGTGAAGGGCGGGCTTCTTCGTTTTCTGCATCAAGCCTTCAAATATGAGAAGCAAAGCAGGGAGAAGCGTCATGGCGGTAATTGCCGAGATGAGAATACTCTTCATCAGAACGCTTCCAATATCGAAGCCTATTCTGAATGACATAAACAGAAGAGCAAGCAGGCCCGCCATAGTGGTAAGCGCGCTGGCGGAAACAGGGCTGAGCACCGCCTTAACTGCGGATTTCATAGCGGTTTCGCTATCCATTTCGGAGTTGTCAGCCTTGATGGCGCGGTACTTGTGAAGAAGCACGATGCTGTAATCGATTGAAAGCGCAAGCTGTAAAATCGAAGCAACCGCATTCGTAATATAGGAAATTTCACCGAAAATGAGGTTTGTTCCCATGTTGATAAGCACTGCAAAGCCTGAGGAAAGCAGAAGAATAAAGGGCTCAAGCCAGGACTCTGCGGTAATAAGCATAAGAAGCGCAACAAGACAGAGCGAAATTACAAGAATAAGCACAACCTCGCTCTTTATTGCCTTCTGAAGCAACAGCTTTTCGACAACCGAGCCGTCGTATTCAACCTTGTCGCCAAACCTTGCATTTAAGGTTTCCTGGATTTCTGCGGCAACAGCTCGAGAGGTGTCAGAATACTCATCGCCGTTTGTCATAACAGTAAACAGGGCGGTGTTATCCTTGTAATAGTTCTCATTTTGTGAATCAAAGTTTACAATTAGTACGTTTTCAATACCGCTGAGGATGTTTTTAACCTCGTTTGCTGTTTCAACGTCGATATCACGAATCATAACCTGAACGCTACCGTTAAGACCAAACTCGCTCTCCATAATATTAAGAGAAACCTTGGTTTCCGAGGAATCGTCAAGGTAATCGGAAATGTTATAATTTATCTTCACCAAAGGCGTCAGCAGCACGCAAACAATTGCAACTACAACGAATATGGCGGGGATAATAAATTTCCGCATTTTGTTAGAGTTTTTTTTCATTTTACCTCTCCATGAAAATTAAAATTAAATATAACAACTATGATTATACTACTTTCAGCGACAAATTGCAACAATATTTAATTAAATTTAATGAATACCAACCCATAATTAAAAAAACGTTAAAAAATAGATATTCGCTTAAAAAAAGTTGAAATTGCGCCTATTTTATGCTATACTAATTTTGCTTGATAATTATTTAGGAGTTTATTATGAAAAAAACTGTTTTTTTAAAGATTTTTGCATCCTTGCTTACTCTTGGCTTGATTTTTTCTTCGCTTTCGGTGGTTTCCTTTGCCGTGGAGGAGGAAATTTGCATTTCGGTGGGTGAAAGCGTGCTTTATAGGGGTGCTGCGCCCGATGCTGACAGCTTCGAGACTGTCTATTACAAAAATGGCGGCGCTGTTGGCAGCGAGGCTGACTACAATGCAAAGCTTGATTATGATGCCGAGGGGGGCTTTACCTTGACGTTAAACGGACTTGACGTCAGAAATCCTGACGGAGAATACAGTATTTTCGCGGCGACAGACCTTAATATCGTTATACTTTCTGACAGTAAAATTGTTCATACGGTTAATGAAAACACCAAGAACAGATATGCAATCTACGTTGACGGCAAGCTTACCGTCAGCGGTGATGGCGCTTTTGACGTATTTCTTCGCGGTAATTGCGATTTCAGCGCCCTTGATAGCTATGCCGTGCGCGCTCACAACACAAGCGGATTGGATAAAATCAACGCCTGCGACGGCAGAAGCGAGCAGGAAAAGCAGATTGATAACATAAGAGCGGAGTTTGAAAATCAGATTAACAAGACCAACTATGAGCTTGCTCTGGCGAAGCTTAATTTTGCCAACACGGCAGAGATACTTGGCTTTGAGACCCAGAGAGCTAAAAATATCGCCATAGCTGCGGTTGTTATCGGCTCTGTCTCTCTTCTTGCAAACGGAGTTATTGCAGTTTTGCTTGTGGTAAAGCGCAAAAATTCCAATGAGGATTTCGACGACGAGGAATAAAAAACAATAAAAAGCTATCTCGCAATAAAAAAGCTATCTCGCTTTGCGCGTAAGGCTATTGTCCTTGGGAGCGCATCGCATGAGATAGCTTTTTTATTTTTTGCCGTTTGATTATTTGTAGAAGGTATTTCCGCCGATAAACTCTCTCACAAGGCTTGTGGGCGGAATTTCATAGTCCACGTCTGCCTCGTGAATGAAGTTAAGCACCTTAACGATGGAGCGCACCTGGTCGTAGCACTCGTCGGAGGGCTCAATTTCGGTGAGAAGCGGGAATATATGCTTTTTCAGCACCGCAAGCTCGTAGAGCGTGGAGCTGTTGAACATAACGTCGGCGTTCTCCTGGAAGGGATAAATCCATTTTTCCTCGCCTGCGCGCACCGACTGCCACATATCGAGGGTTTTGGCAACCGAAGCGCCACGGGTTTCGTAATCACGCACGATTCTACGAAGCAATCTCAAATAGCTCGAGGGAATACGGTTGTGGTTGTCGAGGTTGAGGGGAAGCAGGGGGGTAACGAAAAGTCTGAATATAAGCGACGAGTCGAGTCCCTCGGGCAGAAGCACGGGGTTCATTGCGTGAAGTCCCTCAACGATAATAACCGACTTGTCAGTAAGGCGGAGCTTGTGGCCAAGCCACTCACGTATGCCCTTTTTGAAGTTGAAGGAGGGCAATTCAACCTCCTCGCCATTCAGCAGAGCAAGAAGATGCTGACCGAAAAGCTCGGTGTCAATGGTGTTGATATGCTCAAGGTCAACCTTGCCGTCAGGGCCGGGGGCAATCTTGTCGCGGTCAACGTAATAATCGTCAAGACTCATAAGGATAGGATGCTTGCCGTGGACTCGAAGCTGGATAGACAGTCTGTTTGCAGACGTAGTCTTACCCGACGAGCTGGGGCCGGCAAGCATAACCGCCTTGACACCTCTCTCGCATATGGTGTCGGCGATGTTTGAGAAGCGCTTTTCGTGAAGAGCCTCGTTGATACGGATAAGCTCTCTGATACCGCCGTTTTCAACAAGACCGTTAAGGTCTGCGACGGTTTCGCACTCCATTGTTTCACCCCATTCCTTGCCCTCGTTGCAAACTGCAAAGAGGTTGGGCTGTTCCTTATATTGTGATACCCGATCAGGGCATTTCTTGTTGGGGAATACGAAGATAAAGCCTTCGTCGGCCTCTAAAATATCGAAGCTTCTAAGATACCCGGTAGAGGGCGCAACCTCACCGTAATAATAATCGTAGAAGTCACCGTGGGAGTAAATATCAAAGGTGGGAGTGGAGCGGTAGGAGAGAAGTCTCGCCTTGTCGGGCTCGTTCTTGCTCTCGTAATGCAAAATAGCCTCTTTTGTTGTGATTCTGTGCCTTAAAAGAGGAAGGTTGTCGGCTACAATCTGGTCAACCCTCTCGCGAAGAAGCTCTGCGGAGAAGTCGGGAGCGCCCGTCACCTTGACGTAAAGGCCTGAGCCTACGGTAAAGCTCATTTTTGCCTCAGAATCGGGCCACAACTGCTTGATTGCAAGGAAAAGCACGAACTGCGCAGTTCTGGTATAAACCTCATAGCCCGCAGGGTCGGAATATCTTACAAGGTGGATATTTCCACCAGAGGCGGCAACCGCCTCTCTCGTTCTTTCAAGGTCGTCTCTGACGTCCTTTTCACGAAGTGGTATGTAGTTGAGGGTGAAAATATCACCCGCAATTTTAGCAGCGATAGGGTCGGTGGAGAGCTTTCCTGTAACGAGCCCCATTTCTTTTATAATGTCAAGTAATGATTGGTCAGCGCCTACGATAACCTCGCGGCCGTCTATATTAAGCTTCATAGCGTATCTCCTTCTTCGTTATTTTCTGCGATTTCGTCGTACTCGCTTGCCTCGATGAGCTCGGAGCGACGGCGGTTAATTTTAGAGCGAACCAGCTGTATGGTGTTAATCGTCACCAGCGTGGCGTTAAGCACCACAACGGGCATAGTGTTTACGCATATGGCGTATATCAGGCTGATTACTCCGCCCGAAATATTAATAATTCTGAGCTTGTTAATATCGGTCATCAGCATCGAAATAATAACCAATGCCGTGCCTAAATATCCAAAAATTTCTAAATAAATATTCATATTACCTCTTAATAAATAAAAAAGCTGACTACGGTAAAGACCGGTAGTCAACCATTTGTGGCGGTTTGTAGAAACGCCTGCCCATATCGCAGGCTTATACCTAAAATTTGCTTATTTCTATGATATTATAACATAAAAAGGAAAAAAAGTCAATGATTTTTATAAAATATATACAAATTTCTTAAAACGGTTTACAAAATACCTATATTTATGGTATAATAATATGATAAAATAAACGGAGAGAATAAAATGTTTGAAAAAATTAAAGAGCTTATCGAAAAATACGATAAAATCATAATTCACCGCCATAATAACCCCGACGGTGATGCGCTTGGAAGCCAGATTGGTTTTAAGCACATAATTAAGGAAAATTATCCCGAAAAGACGGTTTATACCGTGGGTGACGCGGCTAAAAGATACGCTTTTATGGACGATAGCGTAATGGACGAGATTTCCGACGAGGAGTACAATGGCGCTTTGGCAATCGTGCTTGACACCTCGGCAAAGGCGCTTATCAGCGACGAGCGTTACACTCTTGCCGAGACTACCGCAAGAATCGACCACCACCTCTTCTGCGAGGAAATCTGCGACGTTGAGGTTGTAGAGACCTCTTATGAGAGCTGTTGCGGCCTTATCACCGCATTTGCCTACGAGTGCGGACTCAGACTCACACCTCTGGCGGCAAAGTCGCTTTACACGGGTATGATTACCGATTCGGGCAGATTCAGATACGACTCGGTTAGCCCCACCACATTTAAAATGGCGGCATTCCTTATGGAGCAGAAGTTCAACACCTCGGATATTTACAGAAATCTCTATGCTGACGATTTCGCGTTTATCCGCCTGCGCGCCCAGTACGTTTTAAAAATTCAGTTTACCGACAAAAACGTTGCATATATATACACCACTGCCGACGAGGCTGCAAGCTATGGCTTTGACACCTTTACCCTCTCTCGCGGAATGGTAAACGTTATGGGTGAAATCAAGGGCGTTGACGTTTGGGTAAACTTCACCGAGAGTGAAGGTAACGTGCTTTGCGAAATCCGTTCCAGCACCTACAACATCAATCCCGTTGCCGTAAAATACGGCGGAGGCGGTCATCAGAAGGCAAGCGGCGCAACTCTTAAGGACAGAGCCGAGGCTATGGCGCTTCTTGAGGATCTCAACAAAATCGCATCAGGAGAAAGTATATGAATTTTGAAATAAAAAAGCAAATACTCGATAAAATCAAGGAATATGACAGAATAATCATCTTCCGTCACTTCCGTCCCGACGGTGACGCCACAGGCTCAACCAAGGGTTTGCACAGAATACTCACCCTCAGCTATCCGGAGAAGGAAATTCTGCTTCAGAACTGCGATTATTCCGACTATCTCTCATTCCTCGGCGCAGAGGGCGAGCAGATTGACAAGGCGCTTTATGCCGACGCACTCGGTATCGTAGTTGACACCGCCACCTCGCAGAGAGTGTCCAACAAGGACTTTACCCTCTGCCGCGAGGTTGTAAAAATCGACCACCACATTCCCGTAGAGGACTACGGAGTGATAAATTGGGTTGAGGAGGAGCGCTCCTCTGCCTGTGAGATGATTGCAGACTTCTATAACACCTTTAAGGACGAGTTGAAGATTGACACAGAGGCTGCCACCTATATTTACTGCGGTATGGTAACCGATTCGGGCAGATTCCGCTTCCGCAGTGTGTCGGGCGAGACTATGCGCCTTGCAGGTATGCTTCTCGATATGGGCATCGACGTGGATACACTCTACGCTAACCTCTATATGAAGGATTTTGAGCAGTTCAAGTTCGAGTCTTACGTTTACGAGAAGATGCAGATTACCGAAAACGGTGTTGCATATATATACGTTGACAAGGAAATGCAAAAGATGTTCGGTCTCTCCCAAGAGAGTGCCAGCGCGTCGGTTTCCTATCTCGATTCTATTAAAAACAGCCTTATCTGGCTTGCCTTTATCGATAACGACGACGGCAGTATCAGAGTTCGTCTGCGCTCGAGATTTGTTACCGTAAGCCCCATTGGCGAAAAATACAACGGCGGTGGACATGCCTGCGCTGCAGGCGCAACCGTGTACTCCAAGGAAGAGATGGCGCAGCTTATCGCTGACGCTGACGCTCGCCTTAAGGATTATAAGGAAAACAACGAGGGCTGGCTATGAGAATACTTATAACCAACGACGACGGCATAAATGCCGAGGGCATACGTCTGCTTGCAGAGTGGGCGAGAGGGCTCGGTGAGGTTACCGTAGTTGCGCCCAAGGTGGAGCAAAGCGGTAAGAGCCACGCGATTCAGTTTGTTGAGCCTATTGAAATCAAGGAAATTGAGCTTATAGAGGGCGTAAAAGCATACTCCATGGATTCAACACCTGCCGATTGCGTTAGATTTGCAGTAATCGGACTTAAGGAGAAGTACGATTTGCTCCTCTCGGGAGTGAACCGTGGCTTCAATCTCGGTAAGGATATCGTTTATTCGGGCACGGCAGGAGCAATTTTCGAGGGCGGCAGACTTGGCATACCGGGTATTGCCTTTTCCACAGAGCCGAAAACCTTTGACGGAGCGAGAAAATATGTCGATAAGGCATATCGTTTTATCGTGGATAACGGACTTTTTGAGAAAAATCCCCTCTATAACGTTAATATCCCCAATTCTCACGGAAATATAAGAATAACCCGTCAGGGCGGAATTTATTTCTTCGACGAGTTTAAAAAGCTTGATGGCGATATGTGGGAGCAGACGGGATATATAATTCAGGAGAACGAGGGAAATCCCGAGTTCGATACCGATACCGTTCGTGACGGATTTATCTCCATCACTCCTCTTGTAAACGGCAGAACGAATATGGCGGTTTATGAGGAAATCAAGGAAATATGTAAATAAAAGTTGACAAAAGGCTGCCATATTTGGTGAAATCGAAAAAGTCTACTCTACAAAACAATCTAATATTTTGAATTATTGTGAAGATTTTAGTAATGCCGAAATCCTGCGGATTTCAAATTTTATAGACTTTTTCTATAGCCGTTTGCTGAAATCTCGACGTAGGCTACTACGCCTTCGGTCGCAAACGACTATTTTCCCTCAAATCTGCCTATCCTTTTATAAAATAGAAAAGACGAAAATCATTACGATTTTCGTCTTTTTATTTATATCGGTCTTTTTCGTTCTTGTCAAATATGACATTCCCTTATGCTGCGCAGAGATCGTATTCTTCCCTGGGAAAATAAGCGTAAATAATTCTCACGCTGACGGTAGCAGCCAAGGGGGAGAGCACAACCTGCACGTAATCGGTGGGGTTGTAGTCTGTCTTGGAAGAAATTGTGCCGCCGCCTGTGATGTTACCGAACATCTCGCCCCAACCACCGTAGTAATTCAGATATTCCTGGAAATCGTTGTAGTGGTTGTAGGTGTAGAACACGTATCTCTCGTCAAGCTCGATAATTTTATTGCCGTTTGTGTCGTAGCAGGAATAAACTATTCTTGCAGCGCCTCTTGTAATTGTGGAGCCGTTGTTGTAGATTGCCGCTGTGTAGGTTGGGTCGCAATCGGTGCCTGTTGTGCCGATATCCATCTCGTAGTAGGTCAAATCGCCGCCACAACCCGAAATTCTGGGCAATACAGGCTCGTAGGGGTATCTCGAGGTGTCGCCGCTGAACTTTGTGTTGTTGAGTCTGAGGAATTCGCCCCAGGGATTGCCGCTGGGAGAGGCGTTTTTGTCGCTTGTCTGGTTTGCGGGGGGCTCGCCAAAGGCAAATACGTACGCCGCAACCTCTTCAAGCATAATATACGCGCCGCCACGGTAGATTTCCATAACTACGTTGCCGCTTGAATCAACGACGTAATAGGTGTTTCCGTCAGCGGAGAAGAGATAGGAGCTGTTTTTTATGTATTTTCCGCCTGATGTCGGGCGATTTGCCGAAATTTTGGGCGCTTGGTCCTGCTCACCAAGGCTACCCGAGAGCAAATTGTGCTTACTTCTGTAATATGCGTCAAGATAGCTTGTTGCAGGGGTGTAATTTGCGTAAAACTCGTCTACGTCAACGTTTGCGTATGGGTCGTTGGGGTCGGGAATATCGTCGGGGTCATAGAAATCAATTACAGTGCCTGTCTCAATCTCCAGCGTGCCCTGATAGTTGCGGAGCGTGCCCGAAACAATGGCAATATCGCCTACCGAAAGAGTGGTTGCAGAGATTTTTGAGCCGTCAATATAGGTAGATTTGTAAACGTATATTGAGCCTGTCTCGTCCTCGATGTAAAATCTGCCGTTTGAAGCGCTTGTAATCTCTGTAATCTCGCCAACGACGTAGTAAATCTGTGTTGAAGCCACAGAGGTGTAGCTCTGGGCAATCGCGCGCGCCTCGGCAATGGTAATAGGAGAGTATTCATCGCCGAATTTGTTGCCACTGTCGCCAGTGCCGTCGCTGCCGCTGTTGCCGTTATCGCCAGTGTCGTCGCTGCCGCCGTTGCCGTTATCGCCAGTGTCGTCGCTGCCGCCGTTGTCGCCGCCGTTGCCGTTATCACCGGTGTTGTCGCTGCCGCCGTTGCCGCCGTTGTCACCGCCATCACCATTGTCGCCACTGTCGGTGTTATCATTGCCGTTTTGGTCGTCCTTACTACCGTTTTCGTCGTTAGTGGTTTCGTTTTGATTCTCGGATTCGAGCGCTATGTTGCCCGATGCCAAATCGCAGGAAACTACGTTAAAGGTAAATACAAAAACAAGTAACAGGGCGGTGAAAATTCTAAGTAAGGATTTCATATTCCACCTCGATTTATGTTTATACATACATTATAGCACAATAAAGTACGATAATCAACAAAAAAAGCCTCATATAGAGGCTTTTTTGAAATATTAGTTGCTATACACCTCAAGAGTCTTAACTCTCGCCTGAGTTGTAACGGTCATGGTAAAGCTGTTCATAGTAGAAGGAAGGGTAATAGTGATGGTCTCGCCATCAACAACTACGCTTGCTCCTGCAGCGGTAGCAGCAGCTTGAAGCGCTCCTGTGGAATCCTTGTACTGATTGTCGCAGGTCATAACAATTTTCTTCATGCCCTGACACTCGATAATAACGCCAGAGTTGGGGTAGAAGCGAATGGGCGAATAATCTGCAACGGGGTTAGCACCCTCTGTGTTTCTAAGTGTTACGTTGCCGTTGGTCCAAACCTGCTCAGATGTGCTGAGGGATACACGATGAGTGGTAGATGTGAAATCAATGCTTCCAAGAAGACCCTGAGTTGTGCCTGCGTTACCGGTGTTATCGCCTGTGTTACCGGTGTTGCCGGTGTTATCGCCTGTGTTACCGGTGTTGCCTGTGTTGTTGCCGGTATTGCCACCCGAGGTGTTGCCGCCTGTAGTACCACCGTTGTTACCTGTATTGTTGTTATCCTTGGGGGTGGTTACGGAAATCATAACCTTGTCGCAGTAATCGTCAAGTGATGCGGTGATAACTGCGGTGCCGCTCTTGAGGCCCTTAACTGCGCCGTCAACAACGATTGCAACGCTCTCATCGGATGACGTCCACTCAACCTTGCCCTTAAGGCTATCAGGCTTAACTATTGTAAGCAAAATGGTCTCACCAACCTGAATAGTAACGCTGGCATCGCCGTCAATGTAGAAATCCTCGGCATCTGCGTTTTTGCAGGATGCAAAGGAAAGCGCCATTACGAAAATAAGAAGCGCACAAATTAACTTTTTTGTAGAAAATTTCATAACTTTCTCCTTTATAAAATTATTTATCAATAACATTATAACATTTTTCTACAAAATAATCAATAGTTTTGCAAAAATAGTTATATAATAAAAAAGGAAGAAAGAACATAACTTCAAGTTTTATCTCTGCAATAAAGAAAAAAGAACCACGCCCGAGGGCGTGGTTCTGATGTTCTTTATTCAGTTACCTAACAAAGAGCTTATTATGCCTCAGCATAGGTGATCTCAATGCTGGAAATGTAAATCTGGGTAGTAGAACCAGTTACAATGTTCTTAAGCTCGAAGGAGTTGGAATTAACATCAACTTCCCAAGCGGTAGAAGAACCATCAAACACAGTAGAAGTACCATTTACAGTAAGCTGGCAATTCTTATTGTTAGTGGTGTTGGTGAAGTTGATCTTGATAGACTTAATGGTATAACCCTCAGCAACAGTAACAGTGAAGTAAGAGCCGTTACCATTGGAGCTGCTACCGTAAAGTCTGATCTGACCAGACTTGTTAAGACCACAGTTGTTATTAGTGCCACCCTTGTTACCGATTACGGTGAAGAGGGTTGCATCAAGACCAACGGTAGCTGCATCGTTGTTACCAGTCATGTTTCCGGTAGTAGAACCGGTGTAAGACATGGTTGCCTTTTGAGTCTGAACCTCAGCTGCGCCCTCTACGTGACCGCAAACGGAGCATGTGCCTTCAACATAGGTGTGATCTGCAAGCTCGCCGGTTTCCTTGCCGCAAAGAGTACATGCAGCAAGCTTCTTACAGGTAGCCTCAGTGAAGTTGGTGCACTCGTGAACACCAATCTTTTCAGCGGTAGCACCCTGAGCCATCTGAGGAGCGCCGTTGTAGGAAGACTTAACACCGGTAATGGTGATAACATCGTTTACAGCGAAGTTGCCGGTAAGTCTGTAGCAGTAAAGAGTAGCACCGGACTCATCCTTGATGGTCAATGTAATGTTATTATACTGAGAGTTGTAAGCAGTGTCGATTCTGATAACAGTACCGGTAACCTTAACCTTGGTGTTGTCTGCTGCTGCAAGAGCCTCGGTAATAGTCATGGGGAAGTAGTAATCAGGATCAACTGCGCCACAACCTTCGTTGGTGCAGTAACCGTCTACGTAAGCGTGACCCTTCTTGGTGGTTACGTCCTTGTTCTCGATGTATGTACAGCCGGAGCAGGTGTAGGTGGTGTAACCGTCAGTGGTACAGGTGTTAGGAACAACGGTACCAGCTACGAGAGTGTGCTCGTGGTTAGCAATGCCACATGCGGAGCATACGCCATCAACGTAGTTGTGCTCGCCTGCGGGAATAGTCTCGGTGTAGGTGTGGCCACATGCGCAGGTGTAGGTGTGAGCGCCGTCATCCTTACAGGTTGCGTTAGTGGTGGTCTTGGTGTAAACGTGCTCCCAGCTCATGAGCCAACCGGACTTCATCTGCTGATCGGTGTTGTATGTACCGAGTACGCCGTAGAGAACAACCTTATCACCAACCTTGGGCTTGTCACCGGTCATATCGCCGTACTTGGTTACACCGTCGGAGGTGTAAACGCCGTAAACGTAGAGTCTGTTGCCCTCAGCATCTGCAATCCAGAGGTTACCGTAAGCTTCACCGCCAGCCTTGATTTCAGCGATAACGCCTTCAACCATGTACTTGTCTGCAGTGTAGGTGTTGTGTGCCTGTGCTGCTGCAAGCTCAACAGCTGCAGTGATAGAGGTAAGCTCAAGAGCCTTTACAGCAATGGTGAATTCCTTAGTAACGGAAGCATTGTTCTTTGTAATGGTTGCAGTAAGAACGATGTTTACAGAACCGGACTCAGGAAGAACGGGAGTAAGAACGCCGTCTACGAGAGTAGCGTTAGTGGTCTCTGCAAGAGCCCATGCGATAGCAACGTCGGAGAAGTTAGCGCCTGTGCCTGCAAGAGGAAGATTGTAAGGAGTAGCGGTTGCGAACTCAGCGGGAAGAGTAAGAGCATCCTTAACCATGTTAACCTTTACAGAATCGGGAAGGGGCTGCTGCTCAGCGCTGAAGTTATCGAATGCCTTGTCATCAACAGGCATGATGTAGAAGTTGCCCTGGTAAATAGAAGCGATACCTGCTACATCAGCGGTGTAGTAGAACTTAGCTGTGTGGTTTGCGATGATGGTATCTTCCTGAGCCTTGGTTGTGCAGTTGGAGGAAGAAGAAATTCTTACGTAGGTCTTAACGCCGTCAAGCTCGAAGTAGTAGTAGCCGTTGCTGCCAGCCTCAAGAACGGTAACGCCCTTGATAACAACGTACTCACCAAGGTGAGCAAGAAGGTTTGCGTTAGAAGCGGTGCTTGCTGCAGTGAAAGCTGCGGTAAGGTCTGTAGGAGTAACGTTAACCTTTTCGGTGCTTCTGATTTCAACGGAAGCGTTCTTGATCTCAAGAGTGCCGTTGTAGATAGCCTTTACACCCTTTACGCGAACGGTGTAACCGATCTCAATACCTGTCTCGGAGGGATCATCAGCGAGAGCGTATACATAGTATCCACCGCCGTTGAGGTCCTGAACGAATATGGAGTTCTCCTTATCGCCAGCAGCCTTGGACATGATACCGTAAACAACGCCCTCAACTACGAGGGGAGCGTCTGCCTCAGCTGCAACGTACTCAGCGTAGGTGTTAACCTGGAACTTGGGTACCTTGTAGTTGAAGGCGGTGGTGATGGTAGAACCGTCTGTTGCGGTAATGGTAGCAGTAAGAACGTAGGGGATTTCTGCATCGGGCTCGGTAGGAACGATGTCTACAAGGTAAGCATTGTCCTTGGTGCTCTCAGCGATAACAACGTCTGTGCTATCAGTTGCCCAGGTAACAGTGAACTTAACGTCGCCAACCATGATGGATGCAACAACGTCGAAGTCACCGGAGGTGATTTCACCCTTCTTGCTGTAAAGGTCACGAAGAACAACCTTCGCGTCCTCGAGGGTGGGACCCTGCTCAGTTGCGGGAGGGGTGATTGTGCCGGGGTCTTCAGTAGGCTCGTCTTTTTTACAAGCTGCGAAAACAGACACAACGAGGGTGAGAAGAATGAGAAGTGCGAGAATCTTTTTCATTTTTCTTTGCTCCTTTTTTTATAAAAATTTTTTGGGATCGAATGAAAAAAACTTTTGTGAGGAGTCGTAAGACTTCCTCTTTTATTAAATTGGGGGACAATCGGGAGATACGCCCCCCAGATTTAAACTTAATCAGCGAAAACAATATCGTCAGGACTGAAAATCTTGAGCTGATATTCGCCGTTGTGAGCATCAACCACGCCCTTGGCGTAAGCAATCTTCGCGCCAACAGGGAAAACATCCTTGGTGATAAGATCGCCGTTGGAGTCAAGCATTACAACGGTACGAAGAACAACCTCGGTGCCATCCTCTGCCACGCAGGTGATAGAAATAGCGCCATCGTTGTTACCACCGTTGTTGGTGGTGTAGGTGCTCTTAATAGTAAGGTTTTCAAGCTTCTTGGTACTGTGCATCGTTAAGAAGCCGTAGTCAAGAGTCTTGGTTGTAGTAGTTTCGTTGCCGTCATCATCGGTTTCGGTAACGTTAATGCTAACAGTACCGTTAACAAGCGTGTTAGCAGCAACAGTCTGATAAGATGCGCTGTGTCCATCGCTGATTAACTGAATGTTTTTAGGATGAGTAGGTCTTGATGGGTAGTAATAAATGTCGGAAACCTGGTAGGTTCCGCCTGCTTCATAGTACTGAACCGAGCCTACGATGAGAACTCTGTTGCCTACCTGAAGTATTTCCTGACCGAAATAGTCAAGGCCAAAGCCGTAGTAAACCTGCATACCGAAGTATGTGCCTGTTTCCTCGTCATATTCCTCTACGTATGCTGTCTGAGCAGAATTTTTAACAACAACACCCTCAAAGCGTACGGTGGTGTTCTTATACTTTTCGATGTTGGTCTTAAGCTCCTTAAGAGTTAAGGTAACGCCATCGCCGTAGTAGAAATCGGGATCCTTGGCAGTTCTGTCATGCACGTGAAGCTTGTATGCTCTCGCCTGGGCGAGAATATCACGGCAAGCATCAGCGTAAACGAAATCTGTGTAGCTGGAGGCGTATGCAAGGCCTTCCTGCATGATTTCAAGGTTGAGGTTACGGTAGTCGGTCATTTCGTCCGTCTTGTACCATACCCACACCAGGTGTCTGTCACCCGTTGAATCAAGATCCCAGCGGGACGTGTTGGATTCAAGAATGATTGATGTAGCCTTTGAAAGCTTTTCTTTCGTGAAGTTGGATGCCTTCTTACCCCAGGGCTCAATTTGTCCGGTTGACTCGGGAGTGTTGATTGCAATGTATCTCGCTTTGAGAATACCTGTGCTTGATATATCCTTGGATACTTCAAAGTGAGTTGTGTCACCGTCAACGAAACCAGTATATACGATCTCGCCGTTTCTGTTCTCGGATTTAACGGTAGCCTCAGTTCTGAGTCTGTCGGAGTTCATATCAAGCTTTACGCTTGCAACGTAGTCCACGAAGGGAGGCAGCTCTTGAGTGCCGTCCCCTCCGGGAGTCTGAGTTTCGCCAGGGTTTTCGCCAGAGGGGTCATCCCCAGGCTTTACACAAGCGAAAAGGGTAGAGGCGAAGATAGAAAGCAAAAGCAATAAAGCTATCAGTTTATTAAGCTTATTCATATCTTCTATTCCTTAAATTTTAAGTTGTTAATTAGAGAATGAATTAGTTATTTACAGCGTACTTACACTCGTCCATAGCTCTCTTGAACTCTTCGTCGATAAGAGCCTTGATGTCGGTTCTTTCGCTACCAAGAACGTTAGTCATGATAAGACCAACCTGCTTACGAGCCTCGGAAGAGCCGTTGAATGCGGGAGATACGTAGTAAGCGTTTGCCTGAGAAAGAGCAAGCTTAACGGACATAGCGGTAAGGTTGTTGATACCGTTAGCCTTGTCAAGCCATGCGGTGTATACTTCATTGTTCTGAACGGACTGGATTACGGGAGCGTAACCGGACTTCATGGAGAACTCTGCCTGGAAGCCTGCGTTGGTGGTAAGGAACTCAACGAAGAGCCAAGAAGCAACAACTTCCTGAGGGTTAGACTTCTTGAAGATGCAGAGAGAGGGACCCTGAGAAATAACCTGAGGCTTTGCGGGATCAACCTGAGGAATCATAGCCATACCGGTCTCGAAGAGAGGCTGACCGTTAGCGTCAACAGGGGGCTGCTGATAGCTTGCGCCACCGGTAGAACCAATTACCATGTAGCATCTCTGAACGATATCGTCAGTTTCATCATCGGGAGTCTTGTTAACGTCGATAGGCTTGGTGTTGGTGAAGAGACCGGAGGTGTAAGAACCGTAAAGAGTCTCGGTGGTGAGGTAGCCCTTGTCGTACCAGCTACGGAATCTTTCTACGAAAGCACGAGTGGTAGCGTTGTCAAACTTGAAGTAATCCTTGTTAGCGTCGAGCTTGGTGTAAAGATCAGCTCCGCCGTACTGCATGCACATGGTGATGAACCAGTTAGCCTCGGAGTCATAGCCGAGAGGGATGCAATCGGGGTCGATAGCCTTGATTGCTTCGCAAACTGCTTCCATCTCGTCCCAAGTGGTAGGAACGGTGAGGTTGTTCTCCTCGAAGAAGGTCTTATCGTAGTAGAGAGCCTCGGTGGACTTGGACATAGGAAGGGTGTACATAGTGCCTGCCTGGTCGAATACTGCGCCCTCTGCATAGTAGCCGGGAACGAAGTCCGCCTTCTGATCTGCGGTGAGACCAAGAATAGTGGTGTTGCCCTGAGCGTCAACTACAGGAATCTGGCTGTTGATAAGGTTGTCAAGAGGAACAACCTTCATAGCGTTAAGGTAAGATGCAACGTGGTCGGGATAGCAGTAAGCGATGTTAGGCTCGTTGCCTGCTGTCATAGAGGTCTTTACCTGGTCAAGAACGTCGTCATAGCTTCCGGGAGAGGAGTGAACAACGGTGATGTTGGGGTAAAGCTCATTGAACTCCTGAATGTAGAGGTCAAGAGTAGGCTGAAGCTTGGTAGCACTCATGGTGTGCCAGAAGGTGATGGTAACAGCGCTGCCATCATAGCCCTCAGCGGGAACCTGCCAACCTGCTTTTGCAATTTCCTGCTTCATGTCTTCAATGTTGGGAGTTTCTTTAGGTCCGCAGCTTGCCATAGCGATTACGTTGAGAAGCATAATAGCTGCAAGAAGAACGGATGCAACAATTCTTTTCATGTTTTTTTTGTTTTCCTTTCGGTTTTTTATTTTGTTAAGCGGATAGCCGCATTTAACACTAAAAGTAAACTATTGTGTGCAAATAATGGATATTTGCGGTCGGTAACAAGGGATTAACCCTTGATACCGGATCTGGAAACACCCTTCATAATGTACTTACGAAGGAAGATGAATACCAAGAACAGAGGCGCGGATACAATTGCAACCGCCGCCATCTGCAAGGGATAGTCAACGAAGCCCTCGGAGTTTGTGAAGGAGTTACGAAGACCGTTGGTGATAAGCTGATATGCCTTATCGTTAGCAACGAGTCTGGGCCATACGTAAGAGTTCCACGCGCCCATCATTTTCAAGATGGTGATAGAAACGAGGGTGGGGAAGGAGAGAGGAATCATAACCTTCCAAAGATACTTAAGGTCGGTTGTACCGTCAACCTTCGCCGCAAGGTAAAGCTCGTTAGGTATCTGTAAGAAGTTCTGTTTCAGAAGATACATATAGAACACGCTTACAAGGAAGGGAACGATAAGTACTGTGTAGCTGTTAATCCAGCCGAGCTTAGTAACCGTTACGTAGTTGGTAATGGTGAAGAGCTCACCGGGAATCATCATGGTTGCAAGGAGGAATGCGAAGAGCGCATCTCTGCCCTTGAACTCAAGTCTTGCAAATGCAAACGCCGAAATAACGGTGATTACAAGTGAAAGAATGGTAGAAACAATACCAACGTACATGGTGTTCATGAAGAGTGTACCAAGATTTGCGGTATTGAATGCGTTGGGGTAGTTGTACCAAACAACTTCCTTGGGGAAGAGGGTGGGAACTGCAAGTCTGTACTCATCGATTGTCTTAAGGGAGGAAATAATCATCCAATAGAAGGGGAAGAGTACGATAACTGCGATTACTAAAAGGAAGAGATAGGTTACAGCAAGGCTGATAACCTTGACTGCCTTATGCTTAGCGGTTACCTGTCCCATATCTCTCTGCTTCATAGTAACGATAGACTCGTCATCCGAGCTTACCGCAGCAGACTGAAGCAGGTCGTACGCATATTCGGAGTACTGGTCGGAGAGCTTAGCTCTGAGAGTCATAGCGCCGATGGCGATTACCGCAAAGATAAGGGATACGAACCAAGCGCCGAAGATGTTGCCGCCAACACTCTTTGTGCTATATTCCGCAATAAAGAGAATGTAGTCGATAACAAATACAAGGCTTGCGGTGCAAACCATAGAGGCAACGATGTCAATTACGTTTCTGCGCTTGATGGCAGACATTGCCTGAGCAGTCTTGGTCTTGTTGAAGGAGGATGTGTCGGTGCTGTTAAGATATTCGTCAACGCGAATGGTTGCAGCGCCTACGGGCTCTTCCTCTTCCTCGGGCTTTCTGAACTTCTTGTAAACAAAGCCTACAATAACAGAAACCACAGAAAGAATAAGAGGAATGAGCGCCGCCTTAACGTACTGACCAAAGCTGAGCTGGCCGCCTGTAAAGGCCGCGTGCGCTCCGGTTACAGCAAGCACCAAAACAAGCGCTGCAATACCGATGGAGGCTAAAATGGACAATATTTTGTCATACTTGTAACTATACATTTTGACACCCCCTTATTAATAATGAGTCTTCTTCTTGCTCACGCTGAGGTTAATCATAGTAACCACGAAGATAAGCGCAAACAGAATAAGAGCGGCCGCTGAAGCCTGGCCCTGATGGTCCTGACCCAGCTGGGTGTAAATATATCCGACCATGGTGTTCAGCGAAGTGCCTGCCGCAGCCTGCATATCTTCACCGAAGATACCAACGATGGAGGAGTATTCCTTAAATCCGCCGATGAAGCCTGTGATAACAACGTATACTATCATAGGAGAAAGAAGCGGAACTGTAATTCTTGAGAATACTCTCCACTTGGGAGTCGAGTCAATCTTTGCCGCGTCGTAATACTGCTTGTTTACACTCTGAAGACCGCCGAGAAGAATAAGAATCTTGAAGGGCAGAGCGTTCCACACTATGTAGATAACAAGCACTACGATATTTGCCCAATACTGTGAGCCGTTGTTAATCCAGTTGACAGGATCGAGGCCCAAAGCCATCAGCACGTTGTTAACGATACCCCAGGAGGGAGCAGTTGTCTTGTAACCGATGATATTGAACATCGCGGTGAATACCATTCCTATCGCTATGGAGTTTGTAACATAGGGAAGGAAGTAAATGGTCTGAAGGAATCTGTTGAGTGCCTTGATAGAGTTAAGGCAAACAGCGATAAGCAGAGCGAGGAAGGTGGAAATCGGCACTGTAAGAACGCAGAGAAGAACAGTGTTCTGCATGCACTGCCAGAACTGGCCGTACGCAACAACGTTCTTAAAGTTGTCAATACCGAACTGGAAGGGGTAAAGGTTACCGGGGTCGGGCTTGCCGAGCGCCATCCATTCCTCTCTCAAAGTCTGCATACCAAGCTCTGTCATAACGCCGTAGCCATTCCAGAACGCCATACGAAGGGTGTTGAAAATGGGCCATACGGTGAAGATCGCAAGGAGAACGAGACAGGGAGAAAGATAGAGCCAGCCCTTCCATTTCTCAAAACGAATTTTTCTGAGGAATTTCTTGCGCTTTTCACGGAAAGTGTCCATAAAAGCGTTGAAACCACTCTTATTTAAAGCCTTCTCCATAGCTTACACCTCGAAATAAACTCTTTCTTCGGTGTCCTGGTTAAAGAGAAGTACCTTGTGAGGCTTAAGGTCGTAAGAAACTGTTGCGCTTGTAGGATCAACCTTGTAATCAGCGTCAACGATGGAACGAACGAGAGGATTGAGGGAAGCCTCGTGAGTAGAAACAATGCTGACGTCACGGCCCATAACCTCGGTGCTGCGAAGCTGACAAACGAACTTGCCGTCTGCTGCGGGAATGAAGCCCTCGGGACGAATACCAACGGTAACTGCCTGGTCAGCTGCTCCGGGAACTGCAAGAACTGCAGCGCCGCAGATGTAAAGCTGTCCGCCCTTAACCTCACCCTTGAATACGTTGATAGGGGGAGTACCAAGGAACTTGGCAACGAAGAGGTTGGTAGGATTGTCGTAAACCTCCTGGGGCTTACCAATCTGCTGAACAACGCCGAGCTTCATAACTACGATAAGGTCGGAAATAGACATAGCTTCTTCCTGGTCGTGTGTTACGAATACCGTTGTGATGTTGGTTTCCTTCTGAATTCTTCTGATCTCTTCACGAGTCTGGAGACGGAGACGCGCGTCAAGGTTTGAGAGCGGCTCGTCAAGAAGAAGAACTCTGGGCATTTTTACAAGCGCACGTGCGATAGCAACTCTCTGCTGCTGACCGCCGGAAAGCTCGCTGGGCTTTCTTTCGAGAAGCTCATCGATCTGTACAAGCTTTGCAACGTACACTACTCTGTCAAGCATCTGTTCCTTTGTCATCTTGTCAGCGCCGCGAAGGTTCTGCAAGGGGAAAAGAATATTCTGCTTAACTGTCAAGTGAGGATAAAGAGCATAGTTCTGGAAAACAAGTCCTATACCTCTGTTTTCGGGAGAGAGATCTGTTACGTCTTCATCACCGAAGAAAATCTTACCTGATGAGGGCTGCTGGAGACCGCTGATCATGTAAAGAGTCGTACTCTTTCCGCATCCGGAAGGACCGAGAAGTCCTACAAGCTTACCGTCGGGAATTTCAAACGTGAAGTTATTTACCGCAATAACCTCTTCGTTCGACTTCTTGTTACGGCTGGGAAAGATTTTTGTTAGATTTTGTAATTCTACTTTCATTTAACCTAACCTCCTTGAAAGTCAATCTTTTTGTATTTTTATTTATTTTTTAAATTAAATAAAATTCGAAATTAATACTTGGCTTTTTTCGCCATTTCCTCGTGTACCTTCTGCTTATATTCCATAAGCGCCTCGTTGCTCTCAAATATTCTCTGGCTTGCAAAGTCAACCGTAACCGTATCTGCAAGCAAATCGTGAATTGCGCTGTTTGTCTTTGTGATTATAAGCATAGCCACCTGAAGTATAGCTATGAGAGCAAGCACACCGAAGCCCACGATTCCGAGAGAGCCTGAAAGTATCATTATTATAATGTACGCAGGAACCATTGTTTCCATCGTGCATTTACCGAGTATCGAGCGTATAAAGAGTGCGGGAGTGGAAAGCTTCACACAGTTGGTGCGGACAACGGCGATGCCGAAAAGCTTTTTACCGAGAGTTTGTCCGTTTTTAAATATGAGCGGAACTACAAACTCAAGTATCACCGATGCAACGAGTATGCTTATCGAAACCAAAAGGAGAGGGAGAGTTTTTACCATAGCGTATGCACGGACTACCGCCTCGTCGCTGTTAAGCTCCTTGTTAGCTACCGTATACAGCTGCTTTACCTCGTCGGAAAGCGCGTCATACTCCGTCTGGCTTATATCAAAATCAATACCGTATTTTTCCTCGCACTCAGCGTACGCATCAACGAGAATTTCGTAGTTTTTGTCGTATCCCAAAATCGACGACAAAACGAGTCCTATGCAAAGCGCAACCAACAGAAAGGCTACGGCATCGCACATCCAAGCGGAAAATCTTTTAAATATCCCCGCCTTTTGCAAATCCAAATCCATTATTTTTCCTCATTTCAATCGTGAAAACCGCCGCAAAATCAACTATTTGCTTGCGACTTTTTTGCCGAAACTTGATATAGGCACAGTTACGGCATATTAGTCTAATATATATAATACCACAAAACTTTCTAAAAAACAACCTCTTTTTTCAAAATCGTTAAAAATAACGAATTTTTTTCTTTCCATATACTCCTTCACAACGATTCGCAGAGATATGAGTATACAAAATTCCACCTTATGTATCTAAAATTTACAAATTGTATACATTTGCAACTAAATTTTCGGTTACTTTATTAACCGATTGTTTTATACCGTTCTATTTTTGTACTTTAAATTGCATCAAAAAAACATTTTTATGTTGTCAAACAGAAAATATTATATATCTTATTGCAATTATTGGCAAGCTATGGTATAATGTCAATATACACAAAATTTATAACAAAGGACGAGCTTATGAAAAAAATTTTTATAGTTTGGTTACTTGCTGCCGTAATGATTTTGTCATCGTGCAACACACATCAAAGCACCGATAGCAATATACCCAAAGACTCCGAGGCCGTAACACAAGTCACACCCGAGACCGAATCCGGCGCACTCACAGACACGGAATCTCACGATACATCCGCACCTTCCGACACACTTGCGACCACCGAATCAGTCACCCCAACCGACACGGCGCAGGAAACGGAAGAATCAAATTCCGATACGGAAGACGAGGACTCCTCAGATGCTACATCGCAAGACACCTCTAAAACAGACTCGGAAGATGAAAGCGAAACAGACACAACCGAAGAAAGTGAAGCTGACTCTGACGTTGTTACAACACACAAGGAAAGCGAAGTAACAACAGAAGTTGAAACTGAAACCGAAAGCGAAACTGAAACCGAAAGCGAAACTGAAAGCGAAACTGAAAGCAAAGCTCAAACTCCCGAAACTACAACAGAGCCCGAAACTCAAGAGCCCGAAGGAAATCCCAACTGCATTGACGGTCACAAGGACGCAGGTAACGATGGCATTTGCGACGACTGCGGAATATCGGTTATCATTGTCCTTGACATTTTCGCTATAAACGACCTTCACGGAAAATTCGACGATACTGATGCAAACATCGGTGTTGACGAGCTTACTTCTTATTTGAAGAATCAGAAAAAGCAAAACGAATATACACTCTTTTTCTCATCCGGAGACATGTGGCAAGGCTCGAGTGAATCTAATCTTACAAAGGGCAAAATCATGACCGAGTGGATGAATGCGCTTGATTTTGTTTCCATGACACTTGGAAATCACGAATACGATTGGGGCGAGGAATATATTATAGAGAACGCAAATCTTGCAGAGTTCCCTTTCCTTGCTATTAACATTTACGATAGAGACACCAACAAGCCCGTCGATTACTGCAAGCCCTCCGTAGTAGTTGACTTTGGAGAGATAGAGATAGGAATTATAGGTGCTATCGGCGATTGCTACAGCTCCATTGCCTCCGACAAATCCGAGGGGGTTTATTTCAAGGTTGGAAATGAGCTGACTACTCTTGTAAAAAACGAAGCTACAAAGCTCAAGAGTGAGGGCGTTGATTTCATTATTTATTCCATCCATGACGGTTATGACAAAAACTCCTCCGGAAATATCTCGTCAAGCTCCATTTCCTCGTATTACAGCTCCGAGCTTTCAAGTGGCGGATACATTGATATGGTATTTGAGGGACACACACATAAAAGCTACACATTAATAGATTCCCACGGCGTTTATCATATACAGAACGGCGGCGAAAACAACGGCATTTCTCACGCTGAGATAAGCATTAATTTTGCTAATTTCAATTCCGACGTATCTATGGTAGAAATAGTTTCGTACAAAACATACGGCGCGTATTCCGACGACCCCATTGTAGATGCTCTTCTTGAAAAATACAAGGATGAAATATCCAAGGGCAAGGAAACCCTCGGAACTATTTCTAAAAACCTCTCAGGCGAAGCTATAAAGCAATTGGTTGCAAAGCTTTACTACGAATTTGGCGTAAAGACCTGGGGAGATAAATATAACATCGTGCTTGGCGGCGGATTTTTGAACGTAAGAAGTCCTTACAACATCTACGCAGGCGAGGTAAAATACTCCGATATTCAATCGGTTCTTCCCTTTGATAACAACTTAGTTCTCTGCTCTATCAAGGGCAAGGATCTCAAAAACAAATTTTTTGAGACTACAAACAGTAATTACTATATCAGCTACGGCGAGTACGGCGCAAGCATCAAAAATAATATCGACCCGAATGCAACGTATTACGTTATAGTTGACTCCTATACATCATCCTACAAGTACAATAATCTTACCGAAATTGCCCGAATTGACGATGACATTTTCGCACGAGATTTGCTTGCAGAATACATACAAAACGGTAACGTTAAATAACACATTAACGGCTGCGATTTTTTTCGTGGCCGTTATTTTTTTCATATACATATTTACAAAGCTATAAAAACATGTTATAATAGATATATATGTCGATTTTTAGAAAGGAATATTAAATATGAAGCACTTATCAAAGCTTTTAGTCCTGTTACTTACTTTAAGCATCATTCTGTGCGGCTGCAACACGTCAAACGTAACCGACATCATAACAACCACAGAATCAACCGAGATTATAACTGAAGCTCCTACAGATACTTCAAGCGATACAGAGCCTGAAAGCACTGTTCAAAGCACGGACGCATCAAGTACTGAAGAGCCTTCCGAGAGCGAATCCGAGGCATCCTCGGAATTTACCACTGTAGAAAGCACTACTGAGGAAGATACTAATGTAGAAGTTACCACAGAGGAAACTACTACTGAAAAAATCACTACTGTAGAAGTTACAACCGAGGAAGTTACAACCGAGGAAATTACCACAGAGGAAGCTACGACTGAAAAAGTAACCGCATCGGAAGTTACCGATATAGACACTACTACTGAAGAAACTACTACTGAGGAAATTACCACAGTAGAAGTTACTACAGAGGAAGTTACTACCGAAGAGATTACAACTAACGGCATCGGCACAGTTCCCACAATCAACGAAGAGGACGATCCTTACGAAAATATCGACAAGGCAGAATTCTACGCAAATTACACTCCTGCCACAAGCTATGAGGATTCTTACTTCAGAACACAGAATAAGCTTATGTCAGGTTCAATTGCTCTTCAGGATCAGGCTCCTACAGTTTCCGAATACCGTCCCAAGTACAACGGCTGTTACATTAAAAACACCGAGCCTTACTTTACCGACGGCGGATATACCTATAACGTAGTGAACGCATACGGCGAGGTTGTGTTCCAGATTTACAAGGGCGGCGCATACGTTACACTTGAAGAGGTTGCCGCTTACGTATTTGCATTCGGCGATGTTCCCGCAAACTACTCTGCAAACAAAAAAGAATCTCCTAAATCCAACCCTTGGGGCGAATACCTCAGAGTAAATCACACTAAGTTCTCGGGTAATACCTCCAAGTACCCATACGAGCCCGAGCTTCCCGACATCAGCGGATGCGGCGGCAGTCTTCAGTATTACGAAATCGACATCGGTACTACAGGTACTGACTGCGATCCCAGCTACACTCCTGCGCTTTACAACAACGGCTCAAAGATTGTAAGAGGTGCTGCAAGAATAGTTTACGCAAGATTTGATAAAAACGGAAACAACATCATCGAGTTTGACGAAAAGTACGTTTTCTATACCTACAATCACTACAACGACTTCCAGGAATACCTCAATTACGAGGGCGGTTGGGGTGACATCTTCGGTAACGTAACCGGTGGAGG
>JAZQWA010000008.1:0-13150 GCA_045632065.1 Eubacteriales bacterium
TTTAACAGATTCATGTTTTTATCCATTAGCCTTTGCTCCCTTCAAGGTGTTAATCAATATCTTTTTACCTCGGGCAAGCCTTGTATATACGGTTTTTTCTGAAATTCCTAACATTTGCGCTATGCTTTTTATCGGCATTTCCTTGCAAATTGCAAAATAAAGAGTAGAACTGTATTTTTCGTCCATGTTCCTTATTGTGCGAACAACCTCATCGTATCTTTCGGTTATTTCGAGGTGTTCTATGTAAAGATTTTCGTCGCTTAATCCATTTTCAAAAATTTCGGTACCTAATTCTTCGTCATTTAAAATATTTGAAATCTCATGTGTCAGAATGGCAAATATATAACCGCGTATTTCCTTTTCGGACCTTGAAAAATCTATTCTTTCAATGCTTCTTGTGATTTTTACGAACGTATTTTGCACTGCATCCTCTGCGTCGTATGAAAAGTTTACTCTGCCGGCATCACGAAGCTTTATTTTTGCATAATCCATTATGTCAGCATAGAATAAATTGTAAAGATATTCAATTTTACCGTGATTGGATTCCTCTGTAAGAGTAAATAGGTATAGAAGCATCATTTTTCCTTTCGTTTTTTTCGCTTTTATGCCCCTATTGTAGCTTAACGACGTGAAAATGTCAACAAAATCGGAGAAAATAAAGTTCAGAAAATTTTTGAAAATTTGAAGAAAATTGAAGAAAAAATCGGTATTATAATATGAAGGCACGAAAATGCCTAATAAAAGAAAAGAGGGTTTTAAGATGAAAAAAGCAACGAAAAAACTAATCTGTGTGATTTTGAGTTTGGTTTTGCTGTTTTCAGGTGCGTTTAGTATGACCGCCTCAGCTCTTACGGAAAAATTTGTAGAAGATCATTTTGATCGACTTAATGTAGTATCTCATCCAAATTGGAGGGTAAGCACCCCGCCGAGTGAAAACACATGTGCCTATACTGCTATGAGTATGATATTATCTTATTATGATGCTTACTGGCACGAGGATTTTGTGCCAGATGACCTGGAATGGAACACGGGAAGATACAACTTGTTTGATGAGGAATTATCAAGAGATAAATTGACGGAAACCTTTACGGCAAAGACTGAATATGATGAATGGATTGCTAGCAAGAATGAAGGTGAAAGTTACTACGATTTTGCAACTCAAACGTCTAACACATTTTTAGAATCATATTTGGTATCTATGGGAATTTCGAAGAATTTACACGATGAACCATACACCAAGTTTGGCTTAAATCCCATGGAGACAAAGGTGATTTTAGAGGAATATTTGTTAATTCAAGGCTTGACAAGTAACGAGGTCGTTGTGAATCTGTTAACCATAGAGGACTATACCGTTGAACAGATAAAACAAGTGCTAATACAACAGGTCATGAATGGTAATCCGGTGATTTGTTCTTGTTACGAGCCTAATACAAGCAACGATAAGCAAACTGCAAACAGCAACGAAGAAGATTCTTCTAGTGGCCATGCATTGATTGCATACAAGATGATTGATGACAATACTGATATTAGAATGCACACAGGCTGGGATGGTGAAGAATATACAACGCTAAACAACACAAATTATTCGGAATTAAAAGCAATTATTTGGATTGAAATAATTGAAGAAAATCTTCCGCACGAACATAGTCATATGTATTTGGATTCATACAACGATTTGTATATGTGCTCTTGCGAGATATATTCAACGCATCCCGAGCATGAAAATAACCATGTTTACGTTTATCATTCAGATACCGAAAGGGCATATAAAGTGTGCCACTGTGGAGATGAAATTGAATTATGCATTCACACCTTAAGCTGTACAAACAACGGAGATCATCACACAGCATTATGCACTAAGTGCCTTGAAATAATGAATGTTGATCATAAACACGACATTCCGACATCATTATCAATGACAGAACATGGTTTTAAATGTATTTGTGGACATCAGGGAACAGAAACAGAACCGCACTCTGGATCCGTTTATTCGAGCAAAAACAACTTTAAGCACGATGTATATTGTTCATGCGGGCACTTAATTGGAAGCGGGGCACATACAATGGTTACTCAAGGAAGATATTCAACTTGTACTCTTTGCGGTGTAAGAGTTGACACATTTACCGATATAACTATAAAAGGGATTGAAGAAGATGATATTTCTTATGAAATAAAATGAGGCTAATATCCAACAGCCGGCTGAAAAGGAGACAAAATATGAAGACAACCATCAAAAAAATCACGGTATTTGTTTTAATAGTTTGCATTTTAATTTTATCACTCTTCTCATGTTCCTTTGTTGAAACGCAAAGAGAAGATATTGATGAAAAAGTAGGTAATCACGATTCGGAAAATTACTTCCCTGACGGATATACGGGTGGAATGGGCATTCCGTCGGGCTCAGACGTTGAATACTACTGGGTAGAAACATACGAGGAGTGCGTTGAAGCTATTGAGCTTTTAAAATCCCACGGCAGTACTTTTGAGCAGTGGCCGATTTTCACATACAACGGCGAGCTTTTCGACACAAAGTACTGTTTCAAAATGAATGGTGCAAGATCGGATGAAATTCAATATGGTGAAAATCCTTTTGATAGAAAATCAGAAGGAGTCCGCGTTCAGAGTATCGTATTTATGGAGGAAGTTACAATAGACGAGTTAGTGTACGAGAATATTGCTTTTTACGATGCATATATATTGTTTACTCCCGGAATATCGGATGTTGGCACTTTGGATGAATACCCCAAGGCTGACGGCTTCACTTACGAGTGGGTAGCTGACGACAGCACAGATTTCTTCTCGGGTGCATATCATATTTATATTAACGGCAAGCTTGCGTTATCGCTTTCTCCTGTATACAGAGGCGGTCACGAGCTGTCTGACGAAATTTTGAAGGCTATTCTCGATTCGGTTATAGTTATAAAATAACAAAAGGACGCGAATTTCGCGTCCTTTTTCTTGCCCAGCACATAATATTTTATCATAATTTTTGTATAGTGTCAATAGAATTTTTCCAAAAAGGATATTTTTTACAGTTTGTACATAACTGTCAAAAATTTTAAGGAAATTTTGCAAAAACTGTTTATTTTTTACAAATTATATGCTATAATAAAGATGCGGAGGGGAAGATACCTTCCGCTCCGCGAGAACTCAGGAAAGGATACCCTCACGTGAGGGTGCTCTCGGAAGAGAGCGGTAACAGTATGAAGATTACGATTTACGGCAAGCAGATGACGGTTCGCGACAGTCTTAAAGAAGCTGTTGAAAAGAAGATGGCGAAGTTCGACAAGTTCTTTGGCGAGGATACCGAGGCGTTCGTAACCTGCAAGGTTCGCAAAGGAGTAAAAATCATCGAAATCACCGTAAATTACGGCGGTACCACTTTCCGTTCGGAAGAGGAGAACGAAACCTTTATCACGGCGCTTGACAGAGCAGCCGAGGGCCTTGAAAGACAGATCAGAAAGAACAAGACCCGTGTGGAAAAAATGGTTAAAAAGGGCTCGTTCGTTATCGGAGATTACGAGGACGACGAGTACGAGGAAGAGGATGAGTTCCAGATTCGAGTTAAGACCTTCCCCTTCAAGCCCATGACACCCGAGGAAGCAATTCTGCAGATGAATCTTATAGGCCACGCATTCTATGCGTTCACCGATTCCGAAAGCGGTGAGACCTGCGTTGTTTACAAGAGAAAAGCGGGTAGCTACGGACTTATCGTACCCGAGAAATAAGACGCTAAAATCGGCGATAGCCGCCGTTTGTCACCGCTCGCTGTAGGTTCTCGCTGCGGCTCGGTCACCTTCGGGGAAAAACGATACTTAATCGTTTTCTAACACCCTCAGGCCGCTTTGCTACTACAGCTTCAGATTCCAAGCGACGACTCTCATCCAATTTTATCAGTCTTATTTGAGACGGCAAAAACGACGATGATATATGCAATCATCTCCGAAAAATAAAAAGTAATAACACAAAAAAAGCAGATGCATCTTATGGTGCATCTGCTTTTTGATTTATTTAATTTCTTTAATCTTCATTATATCATACGGTGTTGTCTGATATACGAAGTAGTTGAGCCAGTTGGTGAAGAGCAGAGTAGCGTGGCCGCGCCAGGTAATCATAGGCGGTTTTGTGTCGTCGTCATTCGGGAAGTAGTTTTCGGGGATTTTGGGATTGATTCCCGCAAGCTTGTCACGGGTGTACTCCTTGTTCAGCGTGTCGGCATCGTATTCCGAGTGACCTGTTACGAAAATCTGTCTTCCTTTTTTTGTGGAAACGGCATAAACGCCTGCCTTGTCCGAGGAAGAAAGAATTTTCAGCCCTTTTGTAGCCTCAATCTGTTCACGGCTAACAGTTGTATAGCGCGAGTGAGGAACGTAGAATATATCGTCAAAGCCACGGAAGAGAATAGAGCGCTTGTAGTCTACGTGATGAGCGTATACGCCCGAAAGCTTCTCGTCCATCATCTGCTTTTCAATGCCGAAATGATAGTAAAGTCCTGCCTGCGCACCCCAGCAGATGTGCAGGGTGGAATGGACGTGGGATTTTGTCCACTCCATAATCTCGCAGAGCTCACACCAGTAGTCAACCTCCTCAAACGGCATCTTCTCAACAGGCGCGCCTGTGATAATCATTCCGTCGTAGAAATTGTCCTTGACGTCGGCAAATTCCTTGTAAAAAGCGAGCAGGTGCTCCTCCTTGGTATTCTTGGATTGATGGGTGCTCGTGCGTATAAGTTCAATCTCAACCTGCAAGGGCGTATTACCTAAAAGTCGGGATAATTGCGTCTCTGTGTCAACTTTAGTTGGCATTAAGTTGAGAATCAGTATTTTCAGCGGTCGAATATCCTGGGTTATCGCTCTGTTTTCCGTCATCACGAAAATGTTTTCATTCTCCAGAGTTTTTACCGCAGGAAGCTCGTTTGGGATTTTAATGGGCATATTTTATACCTCTTTTAGTTGATAGAGTTAAGCGCGTAATCGAGGTCTTCAATTAGGTCCTCTGCGCTTTCAATTCCGCAGGAATAGCGGATAAGGTCGGGTGAAACGCCTGCCGCGCGAAGCTCGTCGTCGTTCATCTGTCTGTGAGTTGCGCTTGCAGGGTGCAAACAGCAGCTTCTAGCATCGGCAACGTGAGTTTCTATTGCGCCAAGTCTCATATTTTTCATAAATTTCTCGGCTGCCGCGCGACCGCCCTTAACACCGAAGCTGACAACTCCGCAAGAGCCGTTTGGCAGATACTTTGAGGCAAGGTCGTAGTAGTCGTCGCCCTCAAGGTTAGGATATTTTACCCAGGTAACGTTGGGGTGGGATTTGAGGAATTTCGCAATTTTAAGCGCGTTCTCGCAGTGGCGAGCCATACGCACGTGCAGACTTTCGAGTCCGAGACCGAGAATAAATGCGGATTGAGGCGACTGAGTGCAACCGAAGTCACGCATAAGCTGGGCTGTTGCCTTGGTTATATACGCGCCCTCCTTGCCGAATCTCTCGTAATAATTAACTCCGTGGTAGCTCTCGTCAGGTGTGCAGAGGCAATCAAATTTGCCTGATGCCGCCCAGTCGAATTTACCCGAATCAACGATGCATCCGCCAACCGCAGAGCCGTGGCCGTCCATATACTTAGTGGTGGAATGGGTAACTATATCTGCGCCCCATTCAAAAGGACGGCAGTTGATAGGTGTTGCAAAGGTGTTGTCAACGATGAGAGGAATGCCGTGCTTGTGCGCAACCTCGGCAAATTTTTCAATATCAAGAACGCAAAGGGCAGGGTTTGCGATAGTCTCACCGAAAACAGCCTTGGTGTTGGGACGAATTGCCGCCTCAAGCTCTTCCTTGGTGCAGTCGGGAGAAACAAAGGTGAAATCAACGCCCATTCTCTTCATTGTAACGGCAAAGAGATTGTACGAGCCGCCGTAAATTGCGCTGGAAGCAACCACGTGGTCGCCGTTTGAGGCAATATTGAATATCGCAAAGAAGTTTGCAGCCTGTCCGGACGATGTCAGCATTGCGGCAGAGCCGCCCTCAAGCTCGCAGATTCTTGCGGCAACGGTGTCGCAGGTGGGATTCTGCAATCTCGAATAGAAATAGCCGCTCGCCTCAAGGTCAAAGAGCTTGCCCATGTCCTCGCTGGTGGAGTATTTAAATGTAGTGCTCTGCACGATGGGAATCTGTCTTGGCTCACCGTTTCCGGGAGTGTAGCCGCCCTGAACGCACTTTGTTTCAATTCTCAAATTTTTCTTATCCATTTTATCTGTACCTCGTATCGAATAATTAACACTAAAAAAAGCCGCATTACCGCGGCTTTTTTATTCCTCGGTAGTGCATCACCAATTTGCTATGATTTTAGCACACCAAGGCTGATTTGTCAATAATATTTTAGTAAATTTAATGTTACTACATAATTAACAATTAAATTTACAACTCTAAATTTTTCATTTCGAATTTCGAATTTCAAATTCCGAATTTAAACGTACACGTTTACCAGAACGTTCAGCTTTCCCTTTTTGGAAAGCGATTTCGGGCCGAGATAAATGAATCTGCCGTGGCCTCTTACGCTGATTTTCTCGTTGATTTTAGGCTGATACGAGGCGCTCTCAATCTGTCTGCCGTCTGCAAATACAAGCCCCTTGGTAAACAGCGATTGAGAATCCTCACGTGACATTGAAAACACCCTGGCCACCACCGCGTCAAGCCTCTCGCTGCTCACCTGCACCGTGCGTGACTCGGTGCGATAAAGCTCGCCCTCGGGCAGAGAGTCAACAACCGATACTCGCACGTCGGTGTGCTTCACGCGAATCAGACTGTCCACAATATAGGTCGCAATATCCTCGTTTGCAAAGAGATAACCCACGTTGTCGATTATTACGATGTCACCGAGAGTATCACGCTCAATTCCGAGATTCAAAATTGAGCCGAGAAAATCGCGGTGAGTGAGCTTGTCGGCAAATTTTTGGCTTGAGGGCTCAATTTTCACGACGGAAATAGGGAAAGGCTGCTCGTAAGAGCATACCTCCTCCGAGCCGAAGCGTATAATCACCCTTTCAGCTCCCTCCGCGCCGCCAAAAGCGGTGTAGGGAATACCTCGAATGTCCTTTTTTATCTCCGAAAATGCCGACTGCTCCGCAAGTCCTAAAAAGTCGGTAAAGGTGTAAATCCCCGCATTATAGGACTTCTTTGCAAGCTCGATAAAACGCTTTTTTAAAAGCTCCTTGTCGCTCGTCATATCATCATATCGACGGGGTATAGAATTTTAAGCTGATTTATCTTGCTCTCGTAAGCCGCTTTTCTCTTTTCGATAGTAAGCGCTTCCTTAATTTCGTTCTTGATTTCGGCAAAGGGCATAGCCTCTGCTTCTCTCTTGCTGTTGAGCTTAATCAGGTGATAGCCGAACTGTGTCTTTACGGGAGCATCGGTAATTTCGCCAACATCCATAGCGAAAACTGCAGCGTCGAACTCGGGCACCATCTGTCCTCTGGTGAAATCGCCAAGATTTCCGCCGTTTGCCTTAGAGGGACAGGAAGAATTCTCTGCCGCCGCATCCTCGAAGGAAATTTCGCCAGCCTTGATTTTTGCAAGAATTTCAAGCGCACGCTCCTCGCTATCAACGAGAATATGACTTGCGTTTACGCTCTCGTCTGCAACGAATTTGTCCTGATTTTCGTTATAATATTTCTCAACGTCACTGTCGCTTACGTTAACTGCGGAGAGCACCTTGTCAGCCGCATAGCTTGAAAGCAGGCTGTCCTTAACCTTTGCAAGCTCTGCCTTGAAAGCAGGCTCCATCTCGAAGAGATTTCTCTTTGCATCGAGAAGCAAAAGCTTGTTGCCTATAATCTGTGCGAGAACCACCTTTCTTCCCTCGGGATTGTTGTAGCTCTGGCCTCTGGGGCCGAGATTCATAAGGAACTCGTTTACGTCATCCTCGGTAATTGCCATACCGCCAACAGTTGCAAGAATTTTGCTCATTTTTTATTCCGTCCTTTATATTTGATTTATTTGTTATTTCGTAACCCCTTGGGGTAGTGATTTTTGATTTTTCCGTTTACGATTTTTCCGCCGCCGAGGCAAACACCCTCGTAAAGAATGGCGCAATAGCCGTTGTCAGCGATTTCGGTGTCAATTTCCTCGCCACGCAGGTATTTTTGCACTCTGTTGTCATTGACTGTCAGACTCTCTTGCCGCTTCATCGTCTTGCCGTAAACCGAGAAGAACTGATGATGAGGTGTAAGCACACCCTTTTTCACCTCGCCAAGCATTACGCCTGCCATAAACACCGATTGCGATGGAACGGGTAGGTCGTGACTCACTATCGCAACGCTCTCGCCCCACTTGATAAGTCTGCCTTTTGGTCTTTCAATTAGGTTGTCATCGAAGAATTTGTTTATGACCGCAATTTCGTCTTTTAATGGCGATTTTGCACTATCTTTGTAAAGTATAGTTGGCAAATTATTGCAATTTTCGTCTTTTTTCATCAAAGCAATGAACTGCCCCTCGCCTTTTTGTAAGTGAGGATAGAAGCGTCTTGCCTCACTAAAACCATCAATTCCGTCTGCGGTTGCAGCCTTAACTTTATCGTTGACTTCACACAGGCTAAACTCGGGGTGAGCCGTCAAAAACTCGCTTATAACCCCCTCGTTTTCTTCCTTTGAATAGGTGCAGGTGGAGTAGAGAAGATAACCGCCGCTTTTTACTGTTTTGGAGCAGTTTTCGAGAATTTCCTTCTGCCTTTTTGCGCAGGCAAGCACGTTTTCCTCGCTCCACTCGGTGATAGCCTCGTCGTATTTTCTGAACATACCCTCTCCTGAGCAGGGAGCGTCGCAAAGCACTAAGTCAAAGTAGCAGGAGAACATTTCGGATAGCCTTTCGGTATCCGTGGATAAAATCATAGCGTTTTTTATACCGAGGCGCTCGAAATTGCTGACAATTATCTTGGCTCTTTTCTGAGAGTATTCGTTTGCCAGAACAAATCCATCCTCGCCAACCGCTGCGGCAAGCTGAGATGCCTTTCCGCCGGGCGCAGCGCAAGCGTCGAGAACACGCCATCCGCTTTTGATTTCAACAGATTTCACCGTCGCCATAGCGCCCGGGTCCTGCACGTAAAACATGCCCGAATGATGCTCGGCAGACCTGCCAATGCCCTCGCAGTCGCTTGGAATAAAACCGTCCTTAGCATAAGAAATAGGAGATAAATCAAGCGTTGTTTTTGCGAGAAATTGCTCGGTGGATATTTTTACGTTGTTAACCCTTACGGCTCTGATGCCGGGCAGGGAAAGAGCTTCTTCAAATGCGTGGTACTCCTCGCCTAAAAGCGCGCTCATTCGCTCTTTAAATCTCTCGGGAATCATATTTATCTCCTTTCACAAATTCTTCACTATTATACAACATAAAAAACTCTTTGTCAATGGCATAAAACCTCTTGCTTTTTTGATTTTTGTATGTTAAAATATAATTGTAAAAATATAGACCTTTGCAAGGGAGGCCAAAATTATGATTGAAAAAAATATTGTGAATATCCTTTCCGACACCGATGCGGTTAAGGTTGGTGTGCGCCTTATAGGTGGCGATAACGCCGACTTGACGGGAAGATACTCTATGAAATTTATTGCTGAAATGGCAAAGCAGCTTACCGTTGCCATTGAAAGCGCCGCTTCCGTAAGCGGTCTTAGCGAGAGCAATATTCAGCTTGCTATGATTTTTGCTGCAGGCACGTTCTTGGAGCACACGTCTGACAACGTTACATATCGCCGCCTGCTTCTTCTTGACGGAGTGAGCGCCCCCAGAGATTTGTGGATTAAGTGGACACGTCTTGACGGTGAGGCGGCATACACCGCATCTGACGATATAGATGAGGAAAATATTCTCTTCGAGCTTGGCGAGGACGTTGATAAGAAGATTCGTGAGAAGGAATACAGATATCTTCTCACCGCAGGCGGAGATAAATATCAGAACGCTATGAGCCGCAGAAACGTTACCGAGTGGCGTGAAATTCTTAAGCGCGCGGTGCGCCGTGGCGAGCTCGAAAAGGTTGAGCTTGCGATTGAGCTTTCTCCCGAAACTCTTGAGCTTGAAGCCCGCCTTGCAGACGTTCTCGGCGTTGAGCTTCAGAAGGAAGAGACGGAGATTGAGCTTGCTCCCGTTGATGATGAATTCGAGCGCGCTATGCAGAAAGCGAGAGAGGTTGCGGAGGGCGACATCGACGACTCCGAGGGCTATATTCCCGAGCCTGCCAAGGAGCTTTTGAAAATTGCCGAGGACGACGAGGAAATTCTTGAAATTGAAGAGGATTTCTGTGAGGAAGAAACCGAGGAGCCCCTCGAAACAGAGGAAATTGACGAAGCCGAGGAGCTTCTTGAACTCGAGGACTTTGAGGAATTCAACGATGACGATGAGGTCGAAATAGACGAGCTCACCACCCTCGCTCTTGAAGCGCTTGCAGGCGCAAAGGAAGCTGAGGAGACTGTTGAAGTCGACGAGGAAGAGCAGGCAGAGGAAAATATCTTCTCCGAGAATCTCTTTGATATAGCAGAGACAGCCGATGAGAGCGAGAGCGTTGAGTTCGACGAGCTCGAGGCAGAGGAAGAAGCGGAAGAGGCTCTCGAGGAGGAGTTCACACTCGAGGAATCAGAGGAGCTCACAGAAGATGATGAGACGGCTCTCGAGGAGCTTCTCGCCCTTGAGCCCGATTATGAGAACATAACCGATGAGGACGAGCCTGCCGAGGAAATCGAAGAGACTGTTGAAGAGTCCGAAGAGGAAATCACTGTTGATTTGTCTGACGTAGAGGATAGCATTCGCGCTGAAATCGAGGCGAAAATCCGCCTTGAATATGAAAACAAGGCTCGCCTTAAGGCAGAGGAAGAGATAACTATGCTTCGTCGTGAGCAGGAGAGACTCCGTATTGAGAACGAGAAGCTTCTCAACCAGGCAAAGCAGGAGCAGGAAAGACTTAAATTCGAATATGAAAAGCTTCGCGAGCAGGCAAAGCGCGCTCAGGCAGTAAGAGAGGCGCAGGATGCCGTTCGCAAGGCAGAGCAGGAGAAGCTTCGCGCGCAGATTGAAGCTCAGCTCAGAGCAGAGGCTCGCGAGCGCGAGAGACTTGCAGAGGCGGCTCGCCTTGCAATAGAGGAGCAGCGTAGACTCGAAGCAGAAAACGCCAGAATTGCCCGTCAGCGTGAGGAGGAGGCAAGAATTGCCGAGGAAAATCGCAGAAGAGCAGAGGAAGAGGCAAGACTTGAGGCGCTCCGTGCGGCAGAGGTTGAGCGTATTCGCCGCGAGGCAGAGGAAGCGAAGGAAGCTGCAAAGAAGGCTATGCCCGAGATGGGTGACGGAAAGTATTCCTACACATCAAAGAGCGTTAAGCTTGTCTTCCGCAGAAGCGTTGACCCCAACATCACCACACGTATCCACGAGATTATCAAGGCAACCGTTGAGTATTACGGCAAGGATAAGGTTTATATGAAGATAAAGGCGTCTGTGCCCGACTCCCAGACCGTATGCCTTGACTTTACCCAGATTCCCATTGAGGAAATGTCGCTTCTCGGCAACATTATCAAAATTCTCGGTAACAGCGGACTTGGCATCGCAAAGGCTATTATTGAATAATTATTTTTCGCGCCGTTCGACCGAAATCGAGCGGCGCATTTGTTTATTGTATATAAATAATGAAATGTAACGACTCTTGAATATGATAAAAATAGAGAAAATTTACAAAATCTATTGACAAACATATATTTTAGTGGTAAAATGTGTTGTAACTGTGCAAATGGGTGTATTATGCCTTTTTGCCGGTACTTAATTTTTGTTGAAAGGAGGAAAATCATGCCAACCTTTAACCAGCTCGTAAAGCAGGGTCGTCAGGACAAGACTTACAAGTCTAAGGCTCCTGCGCTTCAGAGAGGCTTCAACGCTCTTAAGAATGCGCCCATCGACCAGTCTGCTCCCCAGAGAAGAGGTGTTTGCACCAAGGTTACTACCGTTACCCCCAAGAAGCCTAACTCCGCGCTTCGTAAGATCGCCAGAGTAAGACTTACCAACGGAATGGAGGCTACTTCTTACATTCCCGGTATCGGCCACAACCTTCAGGAGCACTCCGTTGTTCTTATCCGTGGTGGACGTGTACGTGACTTGCCTGGTGTACGTTATCACATTATTCGTGGTACACTTGATACCCAGGGTGTTGCTAACCGTAAGCAGGGCCGCTCCAAGTACGGAGCAAAGCGTCCGAAGAAGTAATAGGTCTTATCGGACGATATGTGCTCACGTGCTGTGATGTTAAAGCTGTTTAGATTTTCCTAAACCCATCTATATTACAAAACAGAGCGCTAACGAATTAAACATTCGAGTACCTATGATATCATTTCAAAATTTAATGAAGGAGGGAAGTACAGTGCCTAGAAGAGGTCAAATTTCCAAGAGAGACGTTTTACCTGATCCGCTCTACAATTCCAAGCTTGTAACCAAGCTCATCAATAACATTATGTACGACGGTAAGAAGGGTGTTGCTCAGAGAATCGTTTACGATGCATTCGCAATGATCGAAGCAAAGAGTGGCGAGAACGCGCTTGACGTGTTCACCGCAGCTCTTGAGAACGTAATGCCTGTTCTTGAGGTTAAGGCTCGCCGTGTGGGCGGTTCTAACTATCAGGTTCCTATGGAGGTTCGCGCAGAGCGTAGACAGACACTCGGTCTCCGTTGGATAATTTCTTATTCCAGAAACCGTGGCGAAAAGACCATGGCTGAAAGACTTGCCGGCGAGATTATGGACGCTAAGGCAGGCATGGGTGGCGCATTCAAGAAGAAGGAAGACACCCACAAGATGGCAGAAGCAAACAAGGCGTTTGCTCACTACAGATTCTAATCGTTATATTAAAGGAGAAAAGGTTAAATGCCAAGAGAATATTCGCTTGAACGCACCAGAAATATCGGTATCATGGCTCACATCGACGCCGGTAAGACAACTACAACCGAGAGGATCCTTTTCTATACCGGTAAAACTCACCGTATAGGTGAAACTCACGACGGTTCTGCAACAATGGACTGGATGGCACAGGAGCAGGAGAGAGGTATTACAATTACCTCTGCTGCTACAACCTGTTTCTGGGTTCCCACCAAGTACCAGAACGATCCCGCAGCTGCAAAGGCTAACAAGTACCGTGTCA
>JAZQWA010000009.1:0-1727 GCA_045632065.1 Eubacteriales bacterium
CGCAGCCTAAAAAACGACAAAACGAAATTGTATCCTTCCATTATAACTATAACGACTGCATATCCCATAATTCCCATACGAGGAATCAAAAGCCAAACGAGAAAGACCGACAAGAACGAATCTGTAATATTAACCCACATTGAGAACACCTGCTCGCCTATTCCCTTTAAAATAGAGTCGGTGACGTGGTCAAGATACATTATAGGCACAACGATAGAAAGTGCGGAAATATAATACCCTGCATCATAAGAATCGTAGATTATGTATCCGAGCTCCTGTGCAAAAACGAACAGAAAGACCGCAGAGATAACCGCATATGCCAAGGTATAGTTAAGCGCCTTTGATGCGATACGGCTCATACGATTTTCTTTCCCAGCTGACATATCCTCGGCAAATTCGGGAACAAGCAAGCTCGCAAAGGATGAAAGGGGCGCCATGGGGTAAATAACAAGTGGCAGAGCCATACCGTGCAGTGTTCCGTAATGAGCGTATGCCTCAGCCTGACTGTCACCGCTATCACATAGCTTTTTGGGAATAAGTATATGCTCAATATTTAATAAAAGAGAGCGAACGTATGCTGAAAAAGCAAGCGGTAACGCAGTTTTTGTAACGTTGGTAATTTCAGATTTCCTATTATTGCTTTTGCTACCGTTCTTGTGCCAATCATATAAAAATTCAAAGAAAACAAGCAAAAAACCGAGTATTTCTGTAACCGTTATACCTACGCAGAGTCCAATCAAAGCTGTAACCGTTCCATAGGGCACGAGATAAATGACCAGTACAACGGTGATTACTATTTTTATCAGCTGACAAAAAACCGATACGGCCGCATTAAATCCAACCCGCTTTACTCCAACGAAATAGCCGGAAAGCACCGAGCAAAGCGCACAGGGCAGAAGTGACAGCGCAAGGACTCTTAATGCATATACCGAACGGTTATCGGAAAGCAAATAATTGCCTATCAGATCAGCGCCGAAGAATAATCCCGCCGTAGCAATAGCACCGAAAAACAAAGAATATAAAAAAGCACCTCTCAATATTCTTCCTACCTCTGACGGTCTTCCCTCACCTATTGCCGAGGCGACGAGTCTTGTAACCGTCAGGCTTATGCCCGAGGTGGCAAAGGTTATCGCAAATGAATATACAGTCATAACCAGAGTATAAAGCCCTGTTACCTCTGCCCCCACCGTCCGAGAGATAAATGCACCGAAGAACATTCCTACCGTGCGCATTGCAAGTCCTACGAGTGTAAGTAATATTCCGCTCCTAAAAAACCTTTTTGCCTCGCTCATATCCCCTTCAATTTACCCCTTTTCTTACTACATATTGATTATATGAGAAGAAAATAATAAAAATATTAAAAAAAATACAAAAAACACTTGCAATTTATAAAATTATGTGTTATAATTATCCTCGCTGATTTATGTGATCAAATAAATTTTATATAAAATTACGCTCGCAAGAGCGGGATTTTTGGAGGTGTCAAAATGGCTAAGTGCAGTATCTGCGGTAAGGGCGTTGTTTTTGGACACAACGTATCTCACTCCAACCGTAAGACCAACAGAACCTGGAAGCCCAACATCCGTAAGGTTAAGGCTGTAGTTAACGGAACTAACACTACTGTTTCCGTTTGCTCCCGTTGCCTTCGTTCCGGAAAGATCGAGCGCGCTTAAAGGAATTAAAAAACTCTGCTTATACAGCAGAGTTTTTTAATTATACGGACAAAA
>JAZQWA010000010.1:0-6234 GCA_045632065.1 Eubacteriales bacterium
AACTGTGTTCGCCCGTTTTAAAGTCAATTATACATTTTGATTGTATTACAAGCGGACGACCAATGGTCGCCACTTCAATTAAAGCGAACTTTGCCAGCTATCCCGACCTACGCTATTAAACCACCACTCGTCAAGTCCATATTTTTACACCTCTCTTGACAAAAAAACTAAATGGTGTATAATGAAATTAGATATAATTATTAAAAATACCCAAACGAGGAGGTAACTATGAAAAAATTGATCAGTATAATAATGATAATTGTTTTAATGGCGTCAAACCTCTGCTTCTACTCCTCTGCTCGTGGTAGGCCTCCCGTAGTTAGGGGAGATGCCAATTGCGACGACGCTATTAATGCAAAGGATGCTTTTGCTATAAAAATGATCCTTATGGGTATTGAAGTATATAATAAAAATGCAGACCTTGTAGAAGACGGCGTCGTAAATGCTAAGGACCTCTTATATTTTAATAAGCTGATGGTTGGTTTGCCTTATGACGATAGAGATAACACTCTGACCGTATTTTCAGTTGACCGTAAGACCTTCCAGAGCTTCCTTGATGATATGAGCGTTGATGTTCTAAGAAATTCAGAAGGCTCTATAGTTGAGGATCATGTTATAGAAGAGCGAATTAGCGAGACTAAGAGCGGAAAAGTGTTTCAAAGAACTTATTTAAAAACCGGAGAGACGCTAATTGAATTGAATGAATCCTATGAAATGTATTATACTTCGTCGTATTTGGGGTACTTTGTAGGAAATTATGTGGACGTTGATTTGTATAACGATGCTGATAGGATGATGGCGCTGTTTTCAAAGCAAGGAATTTATATGACGCGGTCACCCGAAACTGTTTGCATGATAGATACAACCTTCAGATATCCAGTAGTTTGGGTGAAATGCGGTGAAGAGAATTATTTCCTTGAATATGTTGAGAATGAGACTTTTCAGATTGTTCGAAAGGCGTATACCGAGGAAGAATATCTTGCATATGCAAAGGAAAGAAAGGCAACGGTTCAGGTCAACGGAGTTGAGATAGAAGATAAACACGCCGTTATTCTTAAAGAGTATTGTATAGTATCTATCACAAGTTTGCTTGAGGCAATAGGAGCTCAGGTGGAATGGACGGATGAGCGCTATGCTGAAATAACTTATAATGGAGAAAGATATGTTTTAGAAAAACACCCCGATTATAATAATCATGCTATATTTTATGGAATAGATAATGACATTAGCTATGATTTTACGTTTACTAATGGGGGTATTAGCCCAGATTGTCGATTGGAATGGGTTGAAAACGATCTTCTGATTTTTGACGTGACTATAAGATATTTGTTAGTAGAGCTTGTTAATGATGGAGTATATGATGCTTATATGTTAGACGCTGATTTTGATAACGACATTATAATTATAAACTACGGTGAAGAATAAAATAAAAACAAGGCGGGTTTCCCGCCTTGTTTTTATATATCGCTTCGTGTAGCAGTCTTTGTTTCCTCGGGAATGTCCTTCAGGCGCTCCTCCTTTGAAGGGAAAGGCGGGAAGGGAAGAGTGGGAAGTGTCTGATACCAATATGCAACGGAGCAGTAGTCGTCGCTTCGGTCGTAATAGCAGAAATCGTCGTCTGCTCCTGCCGCAGGGAAGGAAACGAAGTTTTCGCCAAGACGCTCTCTTGCAACCTCGGTTTCGCCGTAGCCCATCTGCATGATAGTAACCTTGATAGATTCGTCAAAGCAGATAGGATCGTAGGTGTGCCAGCGATAGAAGGAGAAAAGATTGTTTTCGCGGTCACAAACGGAGCAGCCCTGTGTGGGAGTGATACATTCTGCAAGCCCCCATGCGCATCCAACGTAGTCTTCAGCACCCGTGCCGCAATAAGTAGGCTCAGCCTCTCCGTCAAAATACATCTTCACTTCACCCTCGCCCCACCATTGCTCGGGAAGGCAAACGCTGCGAACACCCAGAACAGTTCCAAGATATCGTCCGCGTCCCTTGATGCCGTCAAGAATAACGTAGTCCTGGTGGAAGGGATGGCAGTTCGAGCGGCGGAACTGTGCGTGGAAATAGCCAATGTCATCAGGATGCTCGTCGCCTAAGGTAAAGTCCACCTGATAGAAAAGCACAGAGAAGGTGCGGTCGGAATCGTTTTCCACCGTAATACGAGCGCTATTTCTAAATGGCATGGGGATAAAACAGTTGAGTCCGTTGTTAGCCTGGAAGGAGGTAAGCTCCGTGCTCATCTGTCGGTATCTCATATGAGCGATGCCGAAAAAGTCGCCAACGGTAGATTCAACGGAAGGAGTTTCCTGCCCGTCCCAATACATACGGATAACAAGACCGCGATAAAGATCGGGATGATAAGGAGGGAAGGTGAGCCAGATGTGGCGAAGGGTGCCGCATCCTTCAACGTCAAGTAACGTCACCACCTGACCGGGCTTCACCCACTGAACGCAAGGGCAGCCTTTTTTGCCACCACCTGCAACACCACCCATAGACCTCTCCGCCTTGGGATTCTCAGCGCAAGCCGAGCGCGATTTAAGCTTGGGAATTTCGTAAAGCATAATAGTATCCTTTCAAAAGGATTTGTTAATTGAATTATAGCATTAGTAGAAGGATTTGTAAAGCAAAAAGCCTTCTCCTGTGGGAGAAGGGGGACCATTTTGTTTTACAAAATGGTGGATGAGGAGATTTAAAATCAAATAAGTAAACGCATATAAAAAATTATAATTAGCACTTGCAAAATATAGAGTAGTGTGATATACTAACTTAGTCGCAAGAACAAGCCGGTGTGTTGGAATTGGCAGACGAGGCGGACTCAAAATCCGTTGGTAGCGATACCGTGCGGGTTCGACCCCCGCCACCGGCACCAAATAAAAAAGCTCCCTTTTGGGAGCTTTTTTATTTGGCGGTGGCTTTAGTGGCGAACTTACGGAATCACGAGCCACGGTTGTATTCAAAATATACTTAGCTGTTCAAACTTTTTCGGCAGATGAGACATATAGGCAAAAATCTCATTTTGATCGTACATAACCTTATGCTTTATGCATTCTTTTTTTATGATATTTAAAAGATATTTACCGTTTTGAGATGGGATCTCATAGTTGAGTCCGTATTCTCTTATATATCTTTCCTTTAATCCGGGGAAATAGCAATCGAGAGCTTTATAATAATATTCTCTGTCACCTGAGCGAAGTGTCATTCCGCCACCGCCAAATGTAAGTATGCCTTTAACGTTGGCATCAAAACAATAATCGAGTATTCCGCGAACATTTTCTTCCGTGTCGTTTATGTACGGTAACATAGGTGTAAACCAGACTACTGTAGGAATATTTTCCTCATTAAGTCTTTTCAGAACTTCATATCTTCTTTTTGTGGTGCATACGTTTGGTTCAATTATACGGCATAAATCTTCAGCGTAAGTTGTCAGTGTCATCTGAACAACGCATTTCGAGTGCTCGTTAATTCTTTTTAAAACATCCAAATCTCGCAAAACAAGATCGGATTTCGTTTGTAGGGTAACACCAAATTCGTATTTGTCGATAATTATAAGGCATTTTCGCATTAATTCCAGATTTTTTTCGCAATGCATATAAGGGTCACACATAGCGCCTGTTCCTATCATGCATTTGTTTCTTTTACTTCGCAGCGTAACTTCAAGAAGCTGAGCGGCATTTTCTTTCACTTCTATGTCTTCGAAATCGTGGTTCATCTGGTAGCAATCTGAGCGGCTGTCACAGTAAATACAGCCGTGAGTACAGCCGCGGTAAATATTCATGCCGTTGTTAGCGGACAGGATGCCTTTGGCTTGAACAAAGTGCATATTATCAGCTCCTTTCCTCTTCATTATAGAAGCTTCAAATAGGTATGTCAAGATAAAAAGAACAATTGTTCTTTGCGCGGGTCGTGAAATTTTATCTTTAAAAACTAAAAAATCAACCACAGTTACGGATATTATTCTCCTGCCGTTATATTTACATAATCCAAACTAAATGTTATATTAAATACAGAAAGATGCGCGTCGATTTAATATGGAAAGGAAATTTGAAATGTTAAGTTTTGGCAGAAGATTAAAACTATTAAGAAAAGAATCGCAGATAACTCAGGCAGAACTTGCAGAGAAGCTTATGGTTTCGGTGCAAGCGGTATCAAAATGGGAATGTGATAACACAATGCCGGATATATCTTAGATAGTACCTTTGGCGGCGGTTCTCGGCGTCACAACAGACTGTCTTTTAGGAGTGGGTGGTGATGAGAAAACAGATAGGGAAAAACTGTACAAAGAGATTGAAGCTATTTATGATAACGATGAATATAGTTATGATGATCAGGAAAACAATCCCGACTATATTTGTTATAAGCTTTACCGAGAGTATATAAAGAAATATCCTCTTGACTATGAAGCTAAATACAGATGTGCAAATTGTATATATGGTTTTCTTTATGATGCAAGGAGATATTCTTTTTCTTTGGAGGACTCACTGTATAACGAGGCTGTGAGTCTATTAACTACCTTGATAAATTATGACAGAGATACAACGAGAGTTCTCGATGCTAAAGGATTGCTTGTTAAATTGTATATGCACAGAAAAGACTTTGTTAGAGCAGAAGAGATAGCAGAAGGTTTACCTGAAGTTGGAAATATTAAGTCTATGGCAGAGATAGAGATATATTCCATAAAAGGAGATCAGGATAAATGCCTTGAGATCTCAAAGAAAATGTGTTGTGATGCTGTGAATAATTACTTATGGGCATTATGGGTAAGAGCAAGAAGAATATCTATATTCGGTAATGAGAGAAAACAAGAAGCGATTCTTGCATGGCGCGATCTTTTGGAAAGTGCAAAATATAATTATAAAAGGTTTGCGGATGTAAATATACATTCTGAACATTGGTGGCACGCAGCATTAAACTATCTCGCCAATGAATATATAGCTATTTCTGAATTTGATACTGCGCTTGATATCGTTGAAGAACTCACCGACACACTTGTAGAACACTATAATCAATATATAGAAAATGGTGATACGGACTCGGCAAAAGCTCTTAGATCCAATATAACAGAGCGTTTGCATAGATGCTATAATTGGTGTTTCAATTCGTCTGACAATATAATAGCTACAGATCCCCGCTTTCAAAAATGTGAAGAAAGATTGTTAGCATTGGATTAAAAACTCCCCCAACTTCAGTTGGGGGAGTTTTGCGTAAATATAGTATATTCTATAAATTAAATACCAAATAAATATTTTCCCCCATCCCCCTTGAAAAAACAAAATTTGTGATTTATAATATGGTCAATTATAAAAAAACCATTTATATTAAGCTGATTTGATGTGTTGGTTTTTAGAAAGGAGCTTTTATGGGCAAGTTCAGATCATTTTTGGAAAAGAAAAACGTCAGTCTTTCTCCCAAGACTTATTTTATTAGCGCTATGGGCGCAATGGCGCAGGGACTTTTTGCGTCCCTTCTTATAGGAACGATTTTCAAAACTATTGGTCAGTGGCTTGGCATGGAGTTTCTTTTGGAGCTTGCAGGCTTTGCAATGAACGGCTACGTTTGCGGTGCCGCTATCGGTATTGCGGTTGCAGGTGCCCTTAAGGCCAGCGGTCTTGTGCTTTACTCCTGCGCTGTTGTTGGTGCTATGGGATATATGATAGGAACAACGGTTGCAAGTGTAGCTGCTCCTGTAACTGCAGGCCCTGCAGGCGCTTTTCTTGCGGTCGTTTTTGCTTGTGAGCTTGGAAAGCTTGAGGCGGGCAGTACAAAGGTCGACATTATTATCACCCCTGCCGTAACTATTGTTTCAGGCTTTGCCTTTGCCAAGCTTGTTTGCCCCGCAGTGGCTTATCTTATGTATTATTTAGGTCAGTTCATTAATAATGCAACGGAGCTTCGCCCCGTATTTATGGGTATGATAGTTTCTGCAGTTGTTGGTATTATTCTCACTTTGCCTATCTCCTCCGCTGCCGTATGCTCTATGATCGGTATTGCGGGAATCGCAGGCGGTGCGGCTCTTGCAGGCTGCTGCGCGCAGATGGTTGGCTTTGCGGTAATGAGCTTCCGCGAAAACCGTGTTGGCGGACTTTTGGCGCAGGGACTCGGAACCTCAATGCTGCAGATGGGAAATATAATCAGAAAGCCTGTTATCTGGCTTCCTCCCATTTTGGCGTCCGTTATCACAGGACCTGTTGCAACGGTTGTATTCCGTCTTGAATGCGAGGGCGTTTCTGCAGGAATGGGAAC
>JAZQWA010000011.1:0-2287 GCA_045632065.1 Eubacteriales bacterium
GAGCTTAACCTCTCTGAGGAGGATTACTGGTGGTATCTCAACCTTCGTAAGTACGGCGGTACAAAGCACGCAGGCTTTGGTCTCGGCTTTGAGAGAATAATTATGTACCTTACAGGTGTATCGGATATTAGGGATGTTATACCTTATCCTCGTACTGTAGGAAACGCAGAGTATTAATTAAATGCAGATAAAAAAAGAGTGAAGAATTTTCTTCACTCTTTTTTGTTATTTTAAAACTTCAACACGGGTAACTGTAAGGGTCTCACCGTCAACCTTGAAGAAGATCTCATAGTCGGCAAAACGGAAGCCGTACTCTCTTTCGGGGTCGTTTTGATATGACGGTCTTGGATCCTGCTCGAGTATCTGTATAAGTGCTTTTTGCTTGGAAACCTCAATTTTTGACAACAACTCTTTACAAAATACCACATTTAAATGGTATTCTCGCACCGGATCGGCAAATCCTGACACCGCATCTGTGTGACAATCCGAGTAGGCAACGTAGGGCTTTATATCATAAATAGGAGTGCCGTCAAGCAGGTCTGCACCACTGACGATCAGCACAGTTCCTTCGTCCTTGGTGATCTCTATCTTCTCAAGTCTAACCGATGAGAGTCCAATGGGATTGGGTCTGAAGGGAGAGCGAGTAGCAAAGACACCCATGCGCTTGTTTCCGCCTAAACGCGGTGGTCTTACTGTTGGTGACCAATCCTCTCTTATTGCCTCGGAGAACTGCCAGATCAGCCATAAATGTGAGTATCCGTCAATACCGCGCAGGGCATCGGGGTTTCGGTATTCACTCTCGAAAACTATTCTTGATTTTAGCTCGCCTGAAAGTCCGCTTTGTCTCGGAATTCCGAATTTTTCCTTAAAATCATTATGTATTCTGGCGATTATCTTCATACGGCTCTCCTTCCTTTTTTACATATTATAACACCTTTGCACATTCGTTTCAATAGTTATAACAAAAAAATGCTTTTTATGACATTATCCGAGCCAAATCGCTTGACAATTTAAAAGATAAGTGATAAAATATTTAAGTTATGATTTTTGAATAAAAGGAAAGAAAAATGACTGCAAAAAGAGAACTTTTTGAAAAAATGCCTGTTCCGAAGGCGTTGGCTACACTGGCTATTCCCACAATTATCAGCCAGCTTATTACAATGATATATAACCTTGCCGACACGTTCTATATCGGTCTTGCAAACAACCCCTCTATGACTGCGGCATCAAGCGTAGCATTTACACTTGTGTTTATGATGAACGCGCTGCCCAACCTCTTCGGTGTTGGCGGCGGCAGCCTTATTTCCCGACTCATGGGCGAAAAGCGTGATGATGAGGCAGGCGGCGTCGCTTCCTTCTCGTTCTATATGACCCTTATTTTTGCCGGAGTATATTCTATAGCGGTGCTTATCTTTATGGATCCGCTTCTCAGACTGCTCGGCGCAACCGACGGATCTATTGAATTCGCCCGTCAGTATGCATTTTGGGTAGTTGTAGTCGGCGCAATTCCTGCAACGTTGTCTATGACAATGGCACAACTGCTTCGTAGCGAGGGCTTTGCTGATAAAGCGAGCATCGGTCTTGGACTTGGCGGTGTACTTAATATCATCCTCGACCCCGTATTCATGTTTGTTATACTTGAAAGGGGTAATGAGGTTCTTGGCGCGGCGCTGGCAACCATGATTTCAAATATCGTGGTGTTGATTTACTTTATCATTAATTATCTCATCATAAAGAAGAAAACCGTAATTTCCTTGAATCCTAAGAAGGCATTCTTAAAGGCTGAGCACATCAAATCGGTATTTGCAATTGGAATTCCTTCAGCTCTCGGCTCTCTCCTTGCCTGTCTTGCTAATATTGTAATTAACAACCTTGCTTCCAGCTATGAGTATCTTTACGGTGACGTTCCCGTTGCGGCAATCGGTATCGCAAAGAAGATAGATATGCTTCCCATGAACGTTGGTTTTGGTCTCTGTCAGGGAATGATGCCTCTTGTAGCATATAACTTCGCCTCGGGCGATCACAAGCGTATGCGTGCTATTGCCAGAACTGCAAGAAACGCATCTATGATCTTTGCCGGCTTCTGTATACTCCTGTTCCAGGTCTTTGCGTCACAGATCGCAGGCGCATTCAACGGTCACGCGCAGACTGTGGAGATGTCTACCGACTTCCTTCGCATACTTTGTCTTGCAGTACCCTTTATGCTCTTCAATCTGCAGATCTCCTTCACCTTCCAGGCGATGGGTATGGGAAAGCAGTCGCTTATCCTCTCCTCTCTCCGTCAGGG
>JAZQWA010000012.1:0-17016 GCA_045632065.1 Eubacteriales bacterium
CCGTTGAGGTCAAGAACGCAAACGAGGTTGTCAAGCTTATAGTGTGCGGCAAACATCGCTGCCTCCCATACCTGTCCTTCCTCACTCTCGCCGTCACCGATAACGGTGTAAACACGGTAGTCCTTATTCCTCACCTTGCCCGAAAGCGCCATACCGCACGCAGTAGAGATTCCGAGTCCAAGAGAGCCTGTAGACATATCAACTCCGGGTACGCCCTTCATATCGGGGTGTCCCTGAAGATACGATGCCGTCTTACGAAGGGTCTTGATATCCTCCTTGGGGAAAAATCCACGCTCTGCAAGTGCTGCATAAAGCACGGGGGCGGTGTGTCCCTTTGAAAGAACGAATCTGTCTCGCTCGGGATCCTTTGGATTCTCGGGATTGACGTTCATCTCCACGAAGTAGAGATAGGTCATAACGTCAGCCATTGAAAGAGATCCGCCGGGGTGACCGCATTTTGCGTTATAAACGCCCTCGATAATGCTCATACGCAGGTTATTTGCTATGCGTGAGAGCTCTAAAATTTTTGCCTGTTCCATAAAATGCTCCTGATGAGTAGTAATTACATTTAATTTTACACTAAAACTTTTAAAAAGTCAATATAATTAAGCGCAAATTAAAGATATATTAATTATTTAGCAAAAAAACAGAGCCGTCAAGCTCTGTTTCATATATTTTCGAGGGTTGGATATAAATTGTAAACCGTCTTTCCCTGCTTCTCTGCCATTCTTACGGTCTGCCCTGCTCCACTTCTGCTATCGGAGAGATAAGCGACGAGAATATCGCAGCTGTCCGCAAGTGCCTGATTACGGATTTTCATACAATCCTTGGTGTAAAAATCCGATGTGTATCTTATTTCGTCCGCAGCCCTTAAAACATAGCCGTAGGCATCGCGCTGGTAGTCGTTCCAGCCGTCGTCCTGATCCTGACAGGGCAAAAGCAGAATAAGTCTTACGTCGGGGTGGTCGATACGAAACAGCAAAACTGCCCTTGCAGCCTCGGTATCGAAGCCTACTGCACCGCCGCAGAAAAACTCGCGGCAGCCCTGCTCGTATGCGTAGTTTATAGCTCGCATAAGAAGTCCCGAAAGCGCATTTTTATGCTCCGGCTTAATGCGTCTGTGACCTGTAAATGAGCATGCTTTCATCGGCTTTTTCCCCTTTCGTTTCATTTAAATTTATTGTATCACGGATGCATCTTTTTGTCAATAAAGCAGTGGCAAAAATAATGAAAATCAATAAAATATGAAAAAAACCTTGACTTTTTTAAAAAAATGTGATAATATATCATCTATATTATGCCTTTTGGCAATTTTACTTGGAGGAAGCATGGACGACGCAGACGGGACTAATTGTCAGTCTTGTACCGTAAAATATTGATATTTTTAGGCTTAGCTGTATTCTTTTTGGGATACGGTTATGCCTTTTTTTGCTGTTTTCCAAATCACAAATTTAAAAAATATTTTTTTGAAAGGCAGGTTTAAAAGAAAAACCTCAAATGGAAATTCACATAATAATCATAGTCGTTTGTATTATACTTTCAGGCTATTTCTCGGCTACTGAGACGGCGTTTTCAACCTACAACCGTATCAGAATCAAGAATATGGCTGAAAAAGGAAACAAAAGAGCAGCTTTGGTTCTTAAGCTCTCCGACAACTATGATTCCCTCATTTCTACAATACTTATAGGAAACAACATTGTTAATATCCTTGCATCTGCAATGGGCACTCTGCTTTTTGCAAAGCTTATTGCAAATCAGGACGTTGCGGCAACAGTTTCTACTGCAACTCTTACAGTTGCGGTGCTGATTTTCGGTGAGATTTCGCCTAAGACAATTGCGAAAAACTCTGCCGAGAGCTTCGCTATGTTCTCTGCTCCAATTATTAACGCTGTTCGTATCATTCTCGCACCCTTTAACTTCGTATTCAACGGCTGGCAGAAGCTTCTTACCAAGATATTCAAGAAGCCTGAGGACCAGGGCATGACCGAAGAGGAGCTTATCTCGATTATTGAGGAGGCCGAGGAGGGGGGCGATATTGATAAGGAAGAAAGCGACCTTATCAAGAGCGCAATCGAGTTTGGCGACCTTGAGGTTGGCGACATTTTCACCCCCAGAATCGATATTACCGCAATTCCCAAGGGCGCTGCCAAGGAGGCGGTTGCAAAGGTATTCGCTGAGTCGGGTTATTCCAGACTTCCCGTTTACGAGGGCGATATTGACAATATTATCGGTATTCTTTATTACAAAGATTTCTACACAAGAGCATATAAGACCAACGTATCCCTTGATGAGATAATCAAATCGGTGATTTACGTTGCAAAAACTCAGCCTGTAAACGAGCTTATGAAGGAGCTGCAGGAAAAACAGCTGCACATGGCAGTTGTTACCGACGAGTTCGGTTCTACTGCAGGTATCGTTACCCTTGAGGACATTCTCGAGGAAATTGTTGGCGAAATCTGGGATGAGCATGACGAAATCGTTGAGGAAATCAAAGAGGTTGGCGAGGGCGAGTACGTTGTTTCGGGCAAATCCAACACAGAAAAGCTCTTCTCTACCCTTGATATTGACGTTGACGAGGAAATCGAGGCGGTTACCGTAGGAGGTTGGGCTATGGAAGTGCTTGGAAAGATTCCCGAGGTTGGTGACAGCTTTGAGGATCACGGTCTGGCGGTTGAAATCACCGAGATGGACGGCAGACGAGTTGAGTCGGTTCACGTTCTCGATAAGCGCTCTGACGACGAAGACGCCGATGAAGAGTCCGACGAAGATGGTGACCAGAACGACAAGCAGCAGAGCTTCTTTAAATAAATTTGAAATTCGAAATTTAAAATACGAAATTCAGGTTCAAATCGTTATTTCTGTAATATTTTATCAACTATTGTTTACATTTCAAAAGAAAAAGCCGATTTATAAATCGGCTTTTTCTTTTTTATGCAATCTTTTTTGTTTGCTTTTTTGCATTATAGACATTGTATAAAGCGCAAATAAAGACGGTTATGGAAAGAGCAAAAATCATTTTCATAATCAGCCAGAACATTCCGAACGTGCTGCCGCCAAAGACAAAAAGGCGAGAGGTGACGTAGGCTGATACGGATGCGGAAATCAGCGGTAGGAGAAAGCATTTAGCTTCAATTCTGAATTTGATTTTTCTCGACAGGCGCATAAAGGAAAGAAGGAAGTTATACCCCTCCATTGCCACGATTACAACGGCATAGCCCATTATGCCCATTCTGGGTATCAGAAGCCATACAAGAAGGACTGAAAGCAGCGAATCGGTGATATTTACCCACATAGAAAAGACCTGCTCGCCAATTCCTTTCAGCATTGAGTCGGTCACGTGGTCAAGGTACATAATTGGCACGACAACAGCAAGAATGGATATGTAATGCCCTGCTTCGTGGGATTTATAAACAAGATAACCAAGCTCCTCGGAGAAAAAGTAGAGAAAGACGGCGCTGATTACCGAATAGGAAATCGTGGCGTTTATTGCCTTTGAGGCAACGTCGCTCATTCTTTTTCCTCTGCCTGCTGCCATATCCTCGGCAAACTCAGGCACGAGAAGTCCCGAGAAAGACGAAAGAGGTGACATTGGGTAGATTATAAGCGGAAGCGCCATCCCATGAAGCGCGCCGTAATGGGCATATGCCTCGGAGGCGCTTTCTCCGCTTTCGCGTAGCTTTCTCGGAATAAGGATATGCTCTACGTTAAGCAAAAATGAGCGCACGTATGCCGAAAGAGCAAGCGGAAGCGCCATTTTTGAAACCTCCTTGATTTCGGGAAGCTTCGATTGTGTTTTTGCGCCGTTTCTATGCCTATCATATAAAAATTCAAAGAAAATAAGCAAAAAACCGACAATTTCTGTGAAGGTTATGCCAACGCAAAGCCCAACTACCGCGGCAACAATTCCCCTTGGCGCAAGATAAATCACAAGAGCCGAGGTAAAGCAGATTTTTATTATCTGACATGCGACGGTTACGGCGGCATTGAAGCCAACTCGCTTCACTCCGACGAAATACCCCGAAAAAACAGCCCCCAACGCACCGGGAATTAAAGAAAACGACAAAACCCGCAGAGCCCCGACAGTACGACTGTCGGACAGTACTGCTTCGCCAAGAAAATCCGCCCCAAAATAAAGAAAAAGCGATGCCAGGCTTCCGAAGATAAGCGAATACAAAAGCGCTCCCCGAAGCACTCTGCCTACCTCGCCGTCCTTCCCCTCACCAATGGCTGATGCCACAAGCCTGGTTACCGTCAAGCTTATTCCTGACGTGGCAAAGGTGACCGCAAGCGAATAAACGGTCATAATCAGGGTGTAAAGTCCTGTCCCCTCTGCGCCCACCGTTCTCGAAATGAAAGCTCCAAAAAACATCCCCACAGTCCTCATTGCAAGGCCCACAAGTGTCAGTAATATTCCGCTTCTAAAGAATCTCGCCCTATTACTCATACAGTTTCCATCCATTAAATTATAATATATAACGATTATATGATAAAAATCTTAAAAAAATTTCAAAAAGGACTTGCTTTTTCAAAAGTTATGTGTTATAATTAACCCTGCTGATTTATGCAAATAAAAATATTTATATAAAATTTTCGTCTTTATGACGGGATTTTTGGAGGTGTAAAAATGGCTAAGTGTAGTATCTGCGGTAAGGGCGTTGCCTTCGGTCACAACGTTTCTCACTCTAACCGTAAGACCAACAGAACCTGGAAGCCCAACATCCGTAGGGTTAAGGCTGTAGTTGATGGTAGCAACACTACCGTTTACGTATGCTCCCGTTGCCTTCGTTCCGGTAAGGTTGAGCGTGCCTAAAATTAAAAAACTCTGCCCATAACGGCAGAGTTTTTTAATTTAAAGAGTTTTTGGTTATGAAATTACTGATTGTAGATAACAGAATTACAGAAAAGTGTGAAAGAGCTCTTCTTTTGCGCGGTTTTACATTGCTTAAGCTTCCCTCGCACAAAAGGCTGAGCCAAGCGATATGCTCGCACCCCGATACGCTGATTTTCCGTCTTGGCAACCGACTTATCACCTCGGCTGATTATTGCGAGGATGCCGCATGGATTTTCAGCGATTTGCGCGAGTATGCTCCTGATGTGAAAATTAGCTTCACATCCGACAGTCTTGGTGAAAAATTCCCAGCCGACTGTCTATTCAATGCCCTGGCGATAAAAAGCAAGCTTTTTGCAAAAACCGACGCCATCTGCCCTGCTATAAAGGAATTAGCAGAGAAAATGGGCTATGAGATTTGCCACGTCAAGCAGGGATATCCTGCCTGCTCGGTGCTTGCCTTTGGAGATAGCGCAATTACCGCCGACGTCGGCATGGCAGAGGCATTAACAAAAAACGGCATTAAGGTAACCCTTATCTGTCCCGGATTTATCACTCTGCCGCCACACGAATACGGCTTTATTGGCGGAGCAAGCGGTGTATATGAAAAGACTATCTATTTCTTCGGTGATATTCGTCTGCACCCCGACTTTGACAAGATAAAAAAAGCCATTGAAGAAGAGGGATTTGAGTGGATTTCACTCTCAGACGAGCCCTTAGCTGATTTCGGTGGTTTTATCGCCCCTTAGGGCAACCGTAACGCTTACTGCCAGCACAGGCAGGAGTATAAGTCCTGCTATTCCAAACAGAGCATAGCCCACGTAAAGCAGAATCAGCGTTACTATTGGGTGCAAATCCAGGCTTTTGCCCACGATTTTCGGCTCTGCAAGCTGACGAATTACCGTATGGACAACAAACAGTATTAAAAGGCCTATTCCCACGAATTTATTGTCGGTTGCAATTTCGATTACGCTCCAAGGGATAATCAGAGTGCCGACTCCTATTACGGGAAGCAAATCCAAAAGCGCAACTATTACGGCTATCAAGGCGGCATGCTCTATGCCAAGCAGTGCGAGACCTGCAAAAATTGTGGTATAGGTTATCGCCATTAAAAGAAGATATGAACGGATATATTTTTTTACAACGAAGAATATTCCGTCACGTACAGATGACAAAAATACGCTTACTTTGTGTGGCAATATCCATTTTACAAGGCGGTTTATATTTTCCAAATCCAAGGAGAAATAAATCAGCGAAATTATGGTTACAACGAGGAAGAAAAATGCCTTTGGAACAGCCGAAACAACGTCGGTTACAATCCCGCCAAGCCAGGTGAGCGCTGTTTTCAGAAGCTCACTTAAAAGCTCGCCGATATATCCCAGCATTTCCTCTGACATTCCCGTAATTTCCGACGATACGGTAGGTAAGGTCAGTCGGTTTAAAAGCCTATAAAGCTTGCTTCCCTCCCCGATGTCCGAAAGAAAACTCCAGAGCGCCCCTGTAATTTGCCAGATTATAATGCCAACTGCGGCAAAAATACTCAGGGTTAGGAAGATGGACAGGAGAAGTCTGATTATTTTCTCGGGTATTTTAATTTTTTTCGATAATTTCCCGGCAGGGTTGCGAGTTGCCATCGCCATCAGCCATGCAATGAGAAATGGCGCAAGCACAGGTAGAATATACCGCGCTCCAACCATAATCAGTATCCCTGCTGACAAGGCGCCAACGGCTAAGGTGGCGTAATATACCGCGTTTTCTCTGTTCATTCTATCCCCCAACAAATACTTTGTTTAAATTATAGACCAAATAACACAAAATAATTACATAAAATACTTTTTAAAGGAGATTTAAAATGGTTGTTATTGAAATGGATAACGGCAAAAAAATCGAAATCGAGCTCTATCCCGAGCATGCTCCCAAGACTGTGGCTAACTTTCTGAAGCTTGTTAACGAGGGATTCTACAACGGACTTACCTTCCACAGAGTTATTCCCGGCTTTATGATTCAGGGCGGTGACCCCCAGGGCAACGGCATGGGCGGCGCAAAGGACAATATTGTGGGCGAATTCAAGGCTAACGGCTTTGACAATCCCATAAAGCACACAAGAGGCGTTATCTCCATGGCGAGAGCATATAATCCCAACTCTGCATCATCTCAGTTCTTTATCATGCACGCCGACGCGCCTCACCTTGACGGTCAGTACGCGGCATTTGGCAAGGTTGTTTCCGGAATGGATGCGGTTGACGAGATTGCTTCTATTCCCACCGATTACAGCGACAGACCTAAGATTGCTGTGAGAATGAAGAGAGTTTACAGCGTATAATAAAAAAACGGCTATCAGACGATAGCCGTTTTTTTATTATAATATCAATTTTAAAACATCCTCAGGGGTTTTTGCAATATAGGTTGCGCCTGCATCCTCAAGCTCCTTTTGACTGCCGTGTCCCCAAGTTACGCCAATGCAATCCACACCGCATTTTGCAGCGCCCTCGGCATCATACATTCTGTCACCGATAAGCACGGCAGAGCTTCTGTCTGCGCCCACTGCATCAAGGCTGTATTCAAGCACCTGCCACTTATGGTCGCGGTTGTCGCCCTTGGCTCCGCCAAGGAAGTCAAAATAGACGTCAAGCTCGAAAAGCGACATGATTTTCAAGGCTGTGTCCTCGGGCTTTGAAGTGGCGAGGACAATGGTTTTGCCCGCCGCTTTAAGCTCTGCGAGCATTTCTCTTATGCCCGGGTAAACCTTGTTATCCCACCAGCCGTAGATGTTGTAATATTCGCGGAATTTCTCTATTGCCTCAACCACCGTTTCGGGGGTGAAGCCAAACTCCTCCTGCCACACCTTGTAAAGTGATGGGCCGATGAATCTGCGGAGCGAATCCCTGTCACCGTAATCGGTAACACCCATTTTTTTGAATGCGTATATGAATCCTTCTACAAGTCCATGCTCGGGGTCTGTGAGAGTTCCGTCAAGGTCGAAGGCGATTACGTCGTATTTTTTCATTGATTTCCTCTTTCGCGCGTTTTCCGTTATATTATAGTATATTTTCTCACAAAAGTCAACAAAATATAAAAAAGCCCCACAAAAGTGAGGCTTTATGAAAAATCAAATTTATAATTTCGAATTCCGAATTTTTATCTGCATTGAGGTCCAGAAAACGAAAAAACTTTTCGTTTTACATTAAACGGCAGGAAAATTTGTGGAAGAATCGTCGTTTGCTACCGAAGGCGTAGTTTCTCACTGCGGTTCGGTCACACTCGGGGTCTGACAGTCCGCCGGACTGTCATTCAATACCCTCGTGTCGCTACGCTACTACGTCGAGAGTCCAGCAAACGCGGATTATTACCAAATTTTACGCCGTTTAAACCACTCCCTGTGCCATCATTGCATCCGCAACCTTAAGGAAGCCTGCAATATTCGCACCTGCAACGAGGTTTCCGGGCATGCCGTACTTCTCCGCTGCAGAGGAAGCATTGTTATAAATGTTAACCATAATGCCGTGGAGCTTTTCGTCAACCTCCTCGAAGGTCCAGGAAAGTCTCTCGGAGTTCTGAGTCATCTCAAGCGCGCTGGTTGCAACACCGCCTGCGTTTGCAGCCTTTGCAGGACCAAAGAGAATGCCTGCAGACTGGAATACCGAAACCGCCTCGGGAGTAGAGGGCATATTTGCGCCCTCGGCAACAGCCATTACACCGTTTGCAACAAGAGCCTTGGCGCTCTCCTCATTGATTTCGTTCTGTGTTGCGCAAGGAAGCGCGATATCACACTTCACAGTCCAGATGCCCGAGCATCCCTCGGTATAGGTTGCCTCGGGGTGATAGGTGAGATATTCCTTAATTCGCTTACGCTCAACCTCTTTAATCTGCTTAACTGCCTTGAGATCAATGCCGTTTTCGTCAACAATATATCCGTTGGAGTCAGAAAGCGCAATTACCTTTGCGCCGAGGCTTGTAGCCTTCTCACATGCGTAGATAGCAACGTTGCCCGAGCCGGAAATTACAACGGTTTTGCCGTCAAAGGAATCGCCCTTTGCAGAAAGCATAGCGTCGGTAAAGTAACAAAGACCGTAGCCTGTAGCCTGCTTACGTCCGAGAGAGCCGCCATAGGTAAGTCCCTTACCTGTAAGAACGCCCTCGTAAAGATTGGTGATTCTCTTATACTGGCCGTAGAAATAGCCGATTTCTCTTGCGCCAACACCAATATCGCCTGCGGGAACGTCAACGTCTGCGCCAACGTACTTGTAAAGCTCGGTCATAAAGCTCTGACAGAAGCGCATAACCTCTGCCTCGCTCTTGCCCTTGGGGTCAAAGTCAGAGCCGCCCTTACCGCCGCCAATAGGAAGGCCTGTAAGAGAGTTCTTGAAAATCTGCTCGAAGCCAAGGAACTTGATAATGCCCTCGTAAACGGAGGGATGGAAGCGGATACCGCCCTTGTAAGGGCCGATAGCGCTATTAAACTGCACTCTGAATCCACGGTTAACCACTACCTTGCCGTCGTCGGTCATCCACGGAACACGGAATTTAATAATTCTTTCGGGCTCAACAAGGCGCTCCATAACGCCCGAGGTAATATACTCGGGGCTCTGCTCAAGCACAGGCTCAAGAGATTCAAGAACCTCTCTTACTGCCTGGTGGAACTCGTCTTCACCCGGGTTACGCTTGATAACCCTATCCATAAGCTCGTTAAGATACTGAGATTTAAACATAATAATTTCTCCCTAAAAAAGTGTACAAAATAAATATATCACAAAGAAATTTAAAAATCAATAGATTTTATATATAAAAGGAAAAAATATGAACTTATTTGCCAAGGCAAAGGAGCTGAAGCTTCCTGCAAGAGCTACTCTGTGGTATATGAGCGCAGCTGTAATCGGCAAGGGCGTAAGCTTTTTGTCAACTCCCTTCTTCACCCGTCTTATGAGTGGTGAGGAATACGGAACATTCACTCTTTATATTACGCTTTTAGGTGTGGCTTCGGTTATATGCTCGGCTGTTTACTCGGGAAGCGGAGTTTACCGAGCCTTACAGGTTTACAAGGACAATATTGATGCCTTAATAAAGTCGCTTTTGTATGTGACAATCGTTTTTTCCTTGGCTTTATGTCTACTATTGTTTGCATTTTCGCTATTTTTTAACATAAATCGCTATTTATTGCTCCCTATAAGCATACAGCTTTTGTGTGACGGAATTGTGGGAGTTTTTTACAGCAAGGCTAAATTTTCATACGATTACCGCAAGGTTTGTATCATGAGTCTTATTAGCTCTGTTATTCCACCTGTAATTTCGGTTGGAATTTTGTTTTATGGCGGTGGATGGGCCGTCAGGATATACTCCTTGCTTTTTGTTTCGCTTATATTAGCATTATATGCGTTGACAAGGCTTATTTATATAGGTAAAAAAGCCAAGACAAGTCTGATTAAATACTCATTTAAGCAGGCTCTTCCCATTTTACCTCATAGCATATCAAGCGCTCTGTCAGCTCAGGCGGACAAGCTTATTATTACCGCCGTTTCAGGAAGTATTGCTCTTGCGAAATACTCGGTAGCGCACTCCTTGGGAGCTGCAACCGCCTTTTTGGGAGTTGCAATTGGTTCTGCGCTGCACCCATGGATTGTAAGACGGCTTGAAGCAGAACAAATTTCACAAATCAGAGAGCTACTAACACCTGTTTTCTCACTTTTATGCGCGTTTTCGATGTTGCCTGTCATATTTGCCCCAGAGTTAATAAGAATTCTTGCTCCACCCGAGTATTACGACTCAACAATCGCCGTCTTGCCTGTTGCGCTATCTTGTTTGCCGTCATTTTTAATCGCAACGGAAACGGTTGGACTGGTGTTCAAAAGCAAGGGGCGGTATACTGCTACACTTTCGCTTATAACTGCTGTTTTATCCTTGGGAATGAGCATCGGATTCACCCTGCTTTTCGGATATTTTGGCGCAGGGCTTGCGCTTCTTCTCTCGCAGACCGTGGGGGCTGTGGCGGGCGGTGCGTTTCTTAAAAAATGCTCTCTTATAGAGATTTTCGATGCTCAAAAGCTTATATTAAGCTTTCTTTTCACCGCTTTCATTGGCTCGCTTGCCCTGTTTTTGTCAGATTTCCTCTCACTGCGAATTGCATTATTGATTGTACCCGCAGTTATGCTTCTTAATCTTTTTTTTGGATATGGACATCAGATTTTCGAAAAAAGAATATCCCACTACGGATAAAACCGCGGTGGGATAATTTTATTCCTCTGTAGGATTTTCGCTCGATTCCTTTGCGTAATTTTTTATCATCTCGGCAAGCTCATCGGTTACCTCAATTAAAATTTCAGCCTTTTCATAGGCATTTTCAATAGTCAGGCGGTAAGAGGTCTCGGGGTCGAGTGTGGGAAGATAGGAATACTTTCGATAACCTGCGGGAGTTTTGTGACTCTTTCTGATTTCAGGAGTTTCCCTCTCCACCTTTTTGATTTCGCCAAAGGAAATACGGCATAGCGTGGTCTGACGCTTGCCTGTCATCTGACGGACAACAAAAAGTCTTGTGCCGTAGCCGTCATCGGTAAAATCGTAATAATAAACAGGGGAAATGTATTTAGTATAAAGCGTCAGCGATGCCACAAGGCAAACCATACCGCCGAGGCTTACAAGTCCACTGTAAAGCGGAATCAGCGTGGAAAGAGCAAAAAGCACAAATGCACCCATAAGAAGCGCTATGAAAGCGGTGCGCGCCTTATTATTCGTGGGTGTCAGCTTAACGGAAAAATCCTGCATTACGGCTTCTCTCCCTTCGAAAACTTATATTCATCAAGCTTTGAGTATTCCTCATTATTCTCATAAACGGCTATCATAAACGGCTTTCCACCCTCGAATCCATCGATATAAATTTCAAGGCGTATCCATTCAGGACCGTTATCCTCGCCAATGCCGAGCTCAACACCGTCGAAAACGAGCTTACAGTACCTGTACATAGCGTATGACTCCCACTCTGCTACGGAGAGTCTGCCGATTTCATATCCGTCGGGGTTGTCCTCATCGCCGTCGCGCCAGAGTTTGAATGAAAACTGCGCTTCATTTTCGGGGTCAAAGCCATCGAAGCCGTAATTTTCAAGCAGTGTTCTGCTCAGCGAATTGTTATAACGCATACAGAGCTGAAGCTGGTCAATTTCGGGTATCAGCATAAGCTCGCTTACAAAAAAATTACCCTGCTTTGCATCGTCGTATGGAGCGCGTAGCTTCTGGGTATAAACATCAATATCACCGTCATTGGCATTATAATACTCGGTTAAGGTATCATTAAAATAAAGAGTTTTCATTGCCTTTGGGTAATGGTTAAATGTGAAAAGCCTGATGCCGATTACCACCGCAACAATAGCGATAACCGAAATTGCCGCAATGGCTAAAATCATGCTCATTTTGTTTTTTGATGGGGGCTCGTCTATTTCATTATAGTCGCCGTAGCGTTCAAAATCTTCCATAGTTAGTCCTTTAAGTTGTAATACATTTATTATATATTACACGTTGGGAAAAGTCAACCGAGACGGAAAATTATTAAAAACAAATTTACTTTTTTATATAAAAAACAGGGCTGACAAAATTATCAGCCCTGTTCTCGTTTAAAAAATACCGTCTCTGCCGAAATACATATCTCGCTTTTCTTCCTCGGAAAGCTCGTCGATATCAAGTCCGTTTCTCATTGCCGTCCATGCTCTGTTGGGCACGGGAGGGTTAAATGCAGGCAGCTCAATTTCGGGGTTGTTTATGCCCGAAACTGCGCTCGGGGCATCCTTGCGATAGTTACGAACGTTTTTCTTTTCGGTTTCGTTTGTTCTTTTGGGTTTATCGTTTTTGTGTTCCATATTCGGCTCCTTTCTTAACATCATTATGCGCAGTTTTTCCCCTCTTTATTACTTTTACTTGATTTTTTTGTTTGTTTATGATAAAATTATTTCACTATCATTTAAGGAGCTATTATGGACAACTTTAAGCACGGAAAATCAAATGAATTTATTGACTGGCTTGACACCGACGGCAATATTATAAACGCAAGCGACGGCGGTGTAATTTTTGCGGATGGCAAATACTTCTGGTACGGTCAGGCTATGCGAAATAAAGGCTTCGGGCTTAAGGGCACAGGCGGTCAGGTTACCGATACGGGCGTTGCAATGTACTCATCCCCCGACCTTCTTAATTGGAGCTACGAGGGCATTGTTCTCTCGGTCGAGGAGGGCGAGGACAATCCTCTGCGTCCCCCCCTCAGATTTGAACGACCGAAGATTGTTTACAATGATAAAACCGGCAAATACGTGCTTTGGTGTCATTACATAAAGTACCCCGGCGACCACTCCTTTGGCATTGGCGGCGGAGAGGCTGCTATTGCGGTAGCGGATAAGGTTACAGGGCCCTACAAAATCGTAAAAATTATGCGTCCCATAAACGACGAGGGCGTTGTGCGTGACTGCACGCTTTACAAGGATGCTGACGGCTCAGCTTATTTCGTTTACGACAGAGACGAGACCTTTGACGTGCCTACCCGCTGTATTCACGTTGTAAAGCTCAACGACGATTATACCGATACCACCGACGAATACGTAAGAGTTGGCGAGGCATACCGACGTGAAGCCCCTGCAATTATCTTCCGTAACGGCTATTATTATATGCTTACCTCGGATATGACCGCATGGGAAGCAAACAAGGCAAAGTATTTCAGGGCAAAATCCATGATGGGACCTTGGGAGGATATGGGCGACCCTTACCTTGACGACAAGGACGGCAACAGCTTCCTTTCACAGACCACCTACGCCTTCAAAATTGAGGGCGAGGACAGATTTATTCACATGGCGGAAAGACACAACAAAGAGAACTTCCTGCATTGCTCTTACATCTGGCTACCTGTTGAATTTGACGGTGAGGACCGCCTTTCAATCAAGTACTACGAGGAGTGGTCGCTCTGATGTTATACAACAATTTAAGCGGTTATCTTAGAAGAAAGTACGGAAAAAGGCTTTCGAAAATCTGTATTGACGGTGGATTTTCCTGTCCAAACCGTGACGGAACGTGCGGTGAGGGCGGTTGCATTTACTGCGGTGAACGAGGCGCAGGTGAGCATATCGAGCCCTCTGCTTCAATTACCGAGCAGGTGAAATCAGTTCTTTCCGAGGCAGACTCCGACGAGCTTTTTATCGCGTATTTCCAGAATTTCACCAACACCTACGCGCCTGTAAATATTTTAAAGGAAAGATACGATGCGGCGCTTATTGACGAGAGGATTAAAATTCTATCAATAGGCACTCGCCCCGACTGTATCAACGAGGAAATTGCCGCGCTTATCGCTTCCTACAAGGAGAAATGCGACGTGTGGGTTGAGCTGGGTTTGCAGACTGCAAGCGATAAAACTGCCGACCTAATCAACCGCGGTTACCATCGCGACACCTTTGAGCGGGCAATGGAAATTCTCGGAAAATACGATATTCCCGTCGTGGTTCATCTTATTGTCGGACTGCCCGGTGAAAGCATTGAGGATGTTAAAGAAACCGTTAAATATATTAACGGTTTCCATATTTTCGGGTTGAAAATCCACTCAATTTACGTTATGAGTGGCACAAGGCTTGCCGAGATGTATTCTGCGGGAGAATATACCCTGCCATCTATGTCGGAGTACGTTGATTCTGCCGTTTATATTCTCACTCATATCAGTCCTGCGGTGGTGGTACACCGAATTACAGGCGACTGCCCTCGTGATTTGCTTTTAGCACCCGAATGGAATGCGCGAAAGCACGAGGTTATAAACGCAATTACCTACAAAATGCAGTTTGAGGGACTCTCCCAGGGCTGTAATAGATAAAAAAACACGAGCATAAAAATGCTCGTGTTTTTCTTATTTGTTAAAGAATGAAATCGTATAAATCTCGCCCTGCTTGACAGGAAGAAGAATCTTGCCCGAGGCAACCGAAATTTCCTTGGATTTTAAGATAGTTCCCTTTCCTCTTATGCCTCCGGGGGCATTTTTTGACACCGTGCAGCTGTCAAAGGGACAATTGCGAAGTGTGATTTCAAGCCTGCCCTCGTAATTTCTCACAACAACCATAGCATCGGCGCTTTCACCGTCAGAGGCTGCAAGAGAATATACCTCTTTTCTGTGATCATCACCTGTGTCAATGGCAGTGCCGAGTCTGTAGATACCTGCAAAGGAGCGCATTACGTTGTATGCAGCGTAATGATGCACCGTGGTGTGATCATCGTAGGAAAACAGGCCGTTTTCACGGGAGTTGATATCTGCCGTGGAGTAGAACATCATATCTGCATAACTCTTCTGCGCCAAAATAAGCGCTGCGCCAACCTCAGAAGGATAGCTCTCACGCAGAGCGGGAGGTGTACCACCGTTGTCAATCGTGTTGTACTCGCAAATGATGCTTCTGGTACGTCTGAGGCCTGCACCGTCAAGATATGCTCTGGCATACTGGCTGTGCATTGCAATCTCGTCGGGATTTGAGGTATAACACGCCCAGGTGAAGAAATCGAGAGGCGCATAAGTCGATTCTGCCGTGATATAACTAAAGAATTTTTGCATAAATGGCACATAGGTTTTCATTTCCTCGGTAGCGTCAAGACGGTTCAAGGAATAGAAGCCACGAGCGCCGTATGCTCCGATTTTGATTTTCGGGAAGCGCTCACGAAGATGATTTGCCACAACTCTATAAAGCTCGTAATACTCGGTGGGAGAGCCTGCAAAGCACTCAACTGTATCGGGCGCAGACCATATTTCCCAGAATCTGATATTATGCTTAAAGCCGTTTGCCCAGCCCTCGTTGTAGTGCATTATGATGTGCTCGCAGATACGCGCCCATTTTTCAAAATCCTTAGGCGCTTTTGCATAAAGCTTTCTCGAATAAGGCTCTCTGCCCTCGCCAAGACGGAAGAAAATCTCTGCGCCTGTGTTACAAATGGAGGCAAGATAAAGGTCGGTAGGCAGGAAGTTATATGACTCCTCAAGTGTATCGTCAGCATCAAAATCAGGGAAGATGCAGTGTATATTTACGTACTGATTCATGCCGTATTCGCCTGCAGAGCCTGCTGTGCGCGCAAATGGCACGCCCATACGTGTAAACTCCTCGGAAAAATCGAAAGGCAGATTATATCCGCCCGAGCGAGGTCCGCCGTTAATGCAGTTCACGGGCTTAATTCTACCGCATTTTTTATCAAAATCTATCTTAATTTCCTTTTTCTGCATCACGTTTCTTCCCTTCGTTTTACTGTATATATTTTATCAAATTTGCGCCCCTATTGTCAAGGGCTTTACAGTTATTGACGTTTGTTTTTTCACAGATTAAATTATTCTTTTTTATCCAATTTTACAAAATTTACGCTTTTAAGATAAAGCAAGCCCGACGGTGTTACCGTCGGGCTCATTAGTTTAATTTTATGCCTCGTAAACCTTATCGCTTCTGGTAAGGCTGATATTGTCGAAATAGGTAACGCCTGCTCTTGCAGAACGGTGCTGAATTTCCATATAGGAAATGCTTCTCTGGTCAATACCGTAGTAATTCCACATATTGCCGTTGAAGATGCATACCTCTTCGCCACCGCGCTCGCAAATATATACCTTAGCCATGGTATTTTCAGCCTCGCCGCCTCTGTACCACTCAAACTTAAGAGTGTACCAGGTGTTAGTTCTATAATTCAAGGTGTTTCCGTCTCCATCCTTGATCTGTGCAGAGCCTGTGCAGCCTGATGCGCCAGATGCATTGTTAGCCTGGATGTAGAAGGTATTTGCAGTATTGTTATAGATTCTGAGGCTTACTGCAGTCTTGCCGTCACTTCCCACGAGGTTGAAGATAGTAACGTCGTACTGAACGTTTGTGATATAGAAATCAGTCTCGAAGGTGTAATATTCACCAATAGGATTCTCATTTGAAATTGCTACTCTAGTCTTGGAGGTGTAGCTTGCAGTGCCGTTAGAGGAGCTACCGGTTGCAGGCTGTCTTACCTTGCTTGCCGAGAGAACCTTATTTGTTGCATCCGTGGGGTCCTGGGTTACGGAAAGAGTTACGTAATTGCCTACGTAACCTGCCATCTCGCCCTCTGCAAGATCTGCAACTGCCTTATCACCGTTATCACCGAGACCGATTACGTTTGTGATATAATCACTCTCCAGCTCGCCATCCTCGAAATCGGAAACCACGGGAGCTGTGGTATCGGTATAAACG
>JAZQWA010000013.1:0-5631 GCA_045632065.1 Eubacteriales bacterium
ACAAACACTAAGGAGAAAAACACAATGAAAAACAATAAATTCTATATTTGCGAGCACTGCGGCAATCTCGTAGGCATGATTCACGACTCGGGCGTTAACCCCGTTTGCTGCGGTCAGAAAATGACAAAGCTTGAGGCAGGCACAGTTGAGGCCAGCCACGAGAAGCATATTCCCATTGTAGCCGTTGAGGGCGACGTTGTTACTGTAACCATCGGTTCCGTTGAGCATCCCATGGCAGAGGAGCACAGCATCCTCTGGGTATATCTCGAGACCGACAAGGGCGGCCACCGCAAGAGCCTTGAGGTAGGCAAAGCTCCTGTTGTAAGCTTCGCGCTTAAGGATGAGAAGCCCCTTGCAGCATACGCATACTGCAATCTTCACGGCCTCTGGAAGACCGAGATTTAATCAGATTTTAAAAAGGAGATATAATATGAACGCAAAAGTACACGAGTTGCTTAACCAGCAGATTAACAAGGAATTTTATTCGGCATATCTTTATCTTGACTTTTCCAACTATTTTGAAGAAAGAGGTCTCGACGGCTTCGCAAATTGGTACAGAATTCAGGCTCAGGAGGAGCGCGACCACGCAATGCTCTTCTACGATTATCTCCAGAATGAGAGTCAGAAGGTAACTCTCGAGGCAATTGACAAGCCCGACAAGGTGTTTACCTGTGATATGGACGTCCTTTTGGCAGGTCTTGAGCACGAGAAGTACGTAACCTCGCTTATCAACGACATTTACGCTGCTGCGTACGAGGTAAAGGACTTCCGTACCATGCAGTTCCTTGACTGGTTTGTAAAGGAGCAGGGCGAGGAGGAAACCAACGCCAACGATATGATTACCAAGATGGAGCTCTTCGGCTCCGACCCTAAGAGCCTCTATATGCTCAATCAGGAGCTGGCGGCGAGGGTATATTCCGCACCCTCTCTCGTGCTTTAATGGTTGCCATTTTTGGCAAGAACGAAAATTGAATAATTTTCTAGCGCTGTTTGCTGGACTCTCGGCGTAGGTTTCTACGTAGCGAAGCGGCACGAGCGTGTTAGAAAACGATTAAGTATCGTTTTCCCGCGAGTGTGACCGAGCCGCAGCGAGAACTGGCGACTCTTAAACGGCAATTCTTGCTCAAAACTGACTAACCATTAAGTTTGTACGTGCCATTTTTTGTAAGACAAAAAATTGAATAATTTTTTAGCGCCACTTTTTAAAATTTGTGGTCCAAACACTTCGTACCATTAAGGACATCTTCTGAGAATTACGATCAATGCGAAGGCTAAGAAAAATACGAGAAACTTTACGGTGTTTCTCGTATTTTTCTTTTTCGTGATATATATAACTTTTTATCTCGCTCGTCTGCGTTTTTTATGGCGATCGAGAAATTCGTTGATTTTGAGCCTTATTACGAGTTTACTTCGTACTCTCTCGTAAAAATTATCTGCCTCGGGAAAGGGGAGAGAAATACCGCCAACACGCTCACGAAACAAACGGTTCATTCGAATCTTGTGCCGTTTGCTCGGAGGCGGTAACTCTATATTATTGATTTCTTCATCAATTTCTAAATCAGCGTCGAAGTAGCAAAGAAAAAAGAAGTCGCACTCGTCGCAACAACACTCGAATCCATTTTCTCCGTTGCCGGGGCAAATATTAGGCTCTCCGGGCATAAGTTCTATGCCGGTAATGTCTATGACCTTTTTTTGAATTTTCTTGCTCATATTTTCCCCTATCTGCATATAAAAAGTGCGCTAACCGAAGCCAGCGCACCGAAAAACGCAAACTCCAATTGCTGCTACACAAACTAAATTAGAATAAGGGTATTCACCATAATCATTTAGTAGAGCTTGCGATTTTGCCAAGTTCAACATGATTATGGATAAAAAAAGGCATAAATATCCCTTTAAAGATAAAAATATCCCCCATTTCAATATTCAGTTTGTGTAGCATACTTATTATATCACATACTTTAAGAAAAATCAAGCAACTTTAAATTATATTGTTATTTTCCTTAAAATCTTGAAAAACCAACGTTTAGAGCATCACTCTAATCGGTCATGTTTTTATACTTATAACATTTTCAGCACACTTACTGCAACACCGATAATATTAACCTCGCTTACGATTATATCCCGCATTTTCTCGTTTTCGGGGCGGAGAATGTATCTTTTGTTTTCTCTGTCACGGTAAAAACGCTTCAGGGTGGCTCTTGACTCGCCTGTGATTTCATCATCAATCATTGCAACCACGATTTCACCCTCGTCGGCAGAGTTCTGACGCCTGATATACACGAGATCCCCACTTGAAATTCCTGCATTTATCATAGAGTCGCCCTCGGCTCGCAGGGCGAAGAACTCGCCGCCTCCCATTACATCGCTGTCAACGGTTAAATAGCCCTCAATGTCCTCACTTGCGAGTATAGGCTTACCACAGGCAACGCTGCCCACTATGGGCGCGAGTCTGCGAGAGGCGGACCTGCCAGTAAGGGCGAGTCCGTATCTGCCGCACTTTTCAAGCATACCTCTTTCAATGAGCCTGTTTATGAATTTTGATGCGGTGGATTTTGCAATACCAAACTCACGGCAAATCTCGTCTGTCGTAGGCGAAAATCCTTTATTTTGTATATAACTGTTTACAAAATCGTATATTTCCAACTCTCTTTTGTCATTCTTGTTGTTCAAGGTCTATCTCCTCTAAGTCAATAATTTCTTCAATTGGAATAGCTCTGCCGTCAATCATACGTATCAGCCTTTTGATTTGGTCCACGTATGCAATCTCGCCCTCGACGGTAACGTACTTGCCCCCTGATTTTCGTCCGTCGGGGACAAAATAGGTGATTTTTGCCATTTGCGCGCCCTCTTTATGCACGAGGGCGGTCAGCCGTCTGTTTATAACCTCAATTTCACCATCGTCAAGCTCAATTCGCCGTTCGGTGAGCCTTGCGCTCTCCTTGACAACCTCGTCGTAGCCCGAAAGGGCAGAGTAGGGCGCAAATTGCGCCGCCCTGTCCGACACCGACATCTGCGGTCGAGTAGGTGAAACGTGCCTTGGCAGGTTGATTATGTGAGCATATTTCTCGTTCACGCCTTGTGACCTCCAATCTGCATATTTCGGTCGATTGCCGTTGCCCCCTCCTCAAAGCTCATGGCTTTGAGAATGGCGTTGCCACCGTATTTTTTGCGGATTTCTATAACCGCGTTTTGCTTGTCCTTCTCTTTTTTATATTTTTCCTCGGCTTTTTTCCGCTTTTTCTCGCTTTCCTCGTAATCGGTGAAGAAATCCAGCTGCTTCGCCTTGGCGGAGCTGGTTCTCTCCGACTCACTTGCCAGATTATTCACGCTGATGTTTATTCTGCGCGCAAGAAGCGTGCGGTCAATAATCCTATCGTAAAGGGCGATAATTCCCTCGGTTATTTCCTCGGTGGATGAGGTGAAATTTGGGAAATTCACCGTTCCGTGAGCGTGCTTCGGCACGGCTCTGCCGTAGTGGTCGTAGGTGACCTCTCCTTGATAGGAAGCCAGGTGACCGTTCAGATTTTCGGCATCGTAGCCCACCGTCAGCACCGCCTGATTGGTGGCAATTCCCTTTGAAACCATATCAAGCACCAGCCCGTCGCACATTTCACGGATAATCAGCCTCGTTTTTGCGTAATCGTAAGGGCAGTGCAGCACCTGACCTGACGAAAGGCTTTTTGAGAGTGGCTTATACGCCTTTATGTCCTCGATTGTGCAGTTTTCGTAGCCCCAGGCATGGTCTATCAGCAGCTCGGCGTTTATGCCGAAGAGCCTATATAAAAGGCTCTCGTTTTCCACCGAGGTCAAAGCCACATCCCCCATGGTGTAAATGCCGTATGCCTCTAATTTTTTTGCATACCCTCGCCCCACACGCCAGAAATCCGTCAAAGGTCGGTGCTCCCAGAGAATACGGCGGTAGCTCATCTCGTCAAGCTCGGAAATTCTCGCACCGTGCTCGTTTGGCTTCATTCTTTTAGCCACGATGTCCATGGCAACCTTGCATAAATACAGATTCGTGCCAATGCCCACCGTGGCAGTAATGCCTGTGGTGGCAAGCACGTCGCTGACAACCGTCTCCGCCAGCTCCTTTGCCCCTTTTTTGTAGGTTTTTAAGTAGTTTGTTACGTCAATAAACACCTCGTCGATTGAGTAGACGTGAATATCGGCAGGGGAAAAGTATTTAAGATACACCTGATAAATTCTCGAGCTGTATTCCATATACAGAGCCATTCTGGGCGGCGCAACGATGTAATCTACTGCCAGCGAGGGATTTTCGATAAGCAATTTGTTATCATAGGTCGCCCCCGAAAGACGCCTGTCGGGAGTCTGCCACCTGCGGCGATTGTTAGCCGCCCTAACAAGCGCCACCACCTCAAATAGACGAGGTCTGCCCGGCACGCCGTAGCTTTTAAGGCTGGGGGACACCGCAAGGCAAATGGTCTTTTCGGTCCTCGCGCCGTCCGCCACTACAAGATTTGTGGTCATAGGGTCAAGCCCACGCTCTATACACTCCACGGAAGCGTAAAAGGACTTCAAATCAATGGCAATATATGTTCTATTCATCTTTTTACCTCCCCTAACGGCAATCGAAAACCGAATTTTTGAAATTTCGACAGAAAATCTTCAACGCGCGAGCAAATTTATCTCGCCTCTTGTCCGTATCGACAAAAAGCAACAACGAACACGAGTTCGTAGTTGATTATAGCACAAAAAATTCCCCTTGTCAATGACTAAAAAATGCCAAACCACTTGAAAAACCAAAAATAATATGCTAAAATATATACCGTGCCCAAAATTGAGCAAAATCGCCTGCATAGTTAAATGTGAGCGAGATAAAAGGATTGATAATCGTTTTATTGTAGCGATACCTCCCGAAGCAAGAAGCTGACAAGCCGAGTGTACTGAGGCACAGACGGTGACTATGCGACGGAGGATATAATAAACCACTCCTAAGGGTTAGTTATCTTTAAAATTCAATACGCTCCTATAGTTAAATGGATATAATAAACCCCTCCTAAGGGTTAGTTGTGAGTTCGATTCTCGCTGGGAGTGCCAAGCACGTCTTTTGACGTGCTTTTTTCATTGGCGCTCCCGGCAGAACAAACGCATTTATGCGTGCGAAATGAACCAGAAACAGGTTCGAAAAAATGCTTAGTCTTTATAAGTTAAATGTATCTCGAACACAGGAGGAAGTTGACATTTATGAAAACATATGATATAATTTGTTCACTACAAATTAAGCGTTTTGCTTTTTCATTACGAGGAGGGGGAATAACTTATGAATCGACTGAACAAACATACATTATTGCGTAAGGCTGCCGAAAAAGAACTAAACACTTATAACGAAGAAAGTAAGGTTGAAATAGCAAGAAAATACAAAAAAAGGACAACGATAATCGATTTAATTTTTGGTATTATTTTGGCATTGATATTCGTTTCTTCCGTAGTCGTATTTATCGTTCAGGCTATCGCAACCCCTGCACCACTAATCGCTTGGGTTGTATTCGTTATTTATTGGAGTGTCTCTGGTGGTTTTGCGATTTGGATGTTTATGGATTACTATAATATTTCTCGCTTATCATTAAATGAGCTAGCAATAAAAGCTATTATTGACAAATATAAAAGGAG
>JAZQWA010000014.1:0-17474 GCA_045632065.1 Eubacteriales bacterium
TATTTTTTGTTCTATCTTCCCTCTCTTCCTCTCGGTGTACCCTTGTACACCTTCGGGGCGAGATGAAAGATTTCTGCTCAAAATCCCCTCACCCGACCTTCCTTGGCGCATTTTGGCATAACCGAACAAAAAAATGGTAGGGATTATATTTAGTCCCTACCTTTTGTTTTATCAGATTTTCAAGCTTGGCAATTATAAGGTCGAAAACCCACGGTTTTCCTAATCGTATTTTTTGTTCTATCTTCCCTCACTTCCTCTCGGTGTATGTATATACACCTTCGGGACGCGAGCGAAGATTTCTGCTCAAAATTCTCTCGGTCTCCGCCCCTTTTCTAATTTTGGCATAATCGAACAAAAAATGGTAGGGGCTAAAAGCAGTCCCTACCTTTTGCTTTTTATTTACCTTTGCAATTCGATTGCCATTTTTATTTTTTATAACAAAAAGAGGCGCTGAAAAAGCACCTCTTTCTTGGCTTTTATTTAATTTCCTCGCGAGTACCGTCCTCGTGAACGATTGTAACAAGAAGTCTGTCGGCAAACTCGTCTCCCCAATCGTGCTTTGCATCTTGAAATACTTCGATTATTTTTTTATCGTAGTCATTGTATTTTTTTAGATTTTCAAGTCCGTGTATTTCAATAATAGAATTATAGCAAAGCATATCCGTAAGGCAATCAAAAAGCGCATCTAAGTGACCACCGTAATAATATGGAAAATTTAAGCTTTGTTCCAATATACTGTGTATTTCCCGATAATTATCAACATTTGAAAAGTCAACCGTATATCTATATGTATCAAGCATTATAATCACCTCACTTTACTAATTCGTAAAACGTATGTCCATGGTCGTAGCTGACAAAAATTAAACCATCACTCGAATAATAGATTCTGTTTGCTCCTCGAGTATTATCGGTATAATCAAAGTCGGCTTCATGCCATATTCTACCGTATTTGCTTGGTAGTTTGTTTTCATTGTTTTTTTAAGGCACATTTCCGATAAGTTTGCCGGGGCAAGCCTCTGATAAGTTCTTTTTATCAGACCGCCACCCTGCCATAGCCGCTTCTTTTTTTGTAACGTAATTATCAGGTAATCTCCCTTCATACATTAACCAAGCATCTGCTCCGGCAAATCCTTCTTCGGTTGCTGTGCCAACCTGTACTGTCCTCATCGGTATAATAGCACATCTACATCGAAGATGTAAAGGAATATATGGAAATGTATCGTATGGATAAATCTTTCCATGTTTTTCTTCGCACGGCTCACAGGTGCTTAAGTCATCATATGTAGATTGCCAATTTTTCCATGTTTTACTATTTCCACCAATATATGAGTCTGCTTTTGTTGTATAATTCATTTTACCTGCTTATTATACATTAAAATTAATTTATTGTCAAATCGATTTGCAAATCCATTTTAGAATAAAAGCAGACGTCTGTAAGTATAGTTGGGTTACAAAAATCTATACCCATCTACCCTATAAACTTGTGCACATTGCTATTTAACGTAATCGAACAAAAAGAGGTGCTATTAAAAAGCACCTCTTTTTTACTTCTTATATTCTATAATGTCAGAAACGTCGCAATTAAGCGCTTCACAAATTCTGTCAAGCACGTAGCTATCGTAACGCACAACCTTGTTTTTATAGTAATTGTCAATTATCTGAAAAGCAATTCCCGTTCGTTTTGAAAGCTCGTATCTTGTAATTTTCCTATCATCAATATACTTATCAACAGTTAATTTAATCATTATATCATCACCTCAATATATATTTTAATCAATATATAGACTATTGACAATTCTTGTATTTAATTATATAATTATATAACTAAATATTCATATAAAGAGGTATTTATGAAAATTGTAATAGCAGGGTCAAGAAATATCGATATTTTTGATCTAAGCCAACATATTCCGAGCAATGTCGATTTGATCATCACAGGCGGAGCGAGTGGTATAGATAATCTTGCCGAAAAATATGCCGACAAGCATAAAATATCCAAGCTAATAATACTCCCCGATTATAAGCGTTACGGCAAAGCCGCGCCGTTACGTCGAAATGAAATAATGGTCGATTTAGCAGACTTGGTTATCGTCGTTTGGGACGGGGTGTCAAGAGGAACAAAATATACTATTGATTACGCAACTAAAAAAGGCAAAAATCTAAAGATTGTAACCTTATAGCTTACAAAAACAGTGGGCGGAGCTGTTTTCCCTCTCGCATAGCCGAGAGAGCTTCGGGCAGGCGCTTCATATCCGCCACAAGCGAGTATGGCTTGCCCGTCGGGTCGTCCTGGAGCATGGGTACGAGGTACACCGACCGCCTTGTGAGGAGTCTTGCGATATTGCCAAGATTCTGCGACATACCGTCGTTTGTGGCGAGGGCGATGAGAAGCGGTCTGTCGCATCGCAGATGCGCCTTTGCAGCCATTGTTACCGCAGAATCGGTTATACCGTTTGCCATTTTGGCAAGGGTATTGCCTGTGCAGGGAGCAATTATGAGTGCATCGAGGGGCGTTTTGGGGCCCAAGGGCTCTGCATCGGCAATGGTGTGAATAATTTGCCTGCCTGTCAGTTTTTCAACCTCTTTTTTAAACTCGTCACAGAGCCAGAAGCGTGTGTCGGTGGAGTATGCGCGCTCGCTCATTATGGGCTGGACGTCCTCGCCCTGCTCGATGAGTCTTTTTAACGCCGAAAGTGAGGCGGAAAAGGTACAAAAGGATCCGCAAATTGCATATCCAATCATAAGATTATCCCCTCCTCGCGAAGCTGCTTCAAAATCCCCTCGGCATAGAGCCTGCCTGCGCTTTCGGGGTACATTTTGTCGGGAATTGAGGACATTTTTATGAGCCGCTCCGACGGCTCAAAGATGTTTCCTGATGCAAGGTCGATTATATCGGTTTTGTCGTCCAGCATAGACTGGTCAATGAGTCTTTCGGGGGTTGTGTTTATGAGAATATCAAGCCCTGTGGGGCAATCTCCCGCCTCGATAAGCTCTGCGGAAATCCCCGCCTCGCAAAGCTCGATTGCCACCGATTTTCGCCTTGTATAGAGGGTTGCGTCCACGCCGAAAAGCAGAAGCAGGCGCAGCATTTCCCTGCCAATGCGACCGTAGCCGATTACGCCGATTTTCATATCCGAAATATCCCTCTGCCAATGGGTGAGAATATACCCGAGAGCTCCCCTGGCGGTGAGAATTGCATTGGCAATAAGAAACTCCTCGTCGCAGGCGGCATCGTAAACCTTTATACAATCGGGTATAACTCCGCTCGGAACGTTGTACCCTGCCACAAGAGCGCAGCCCTGCGCTATACCGTCCAAATCCTTGATTGACAGGCTTGTGCTCGTGATATATGTGTTATCTCTTGAGGTTGGAATAGGCAACAGAAGCAGTCTGCCGTCGCGTCCTGCCGTCATATCGGCAAGAATTGCCTGGCAAACCCTAAGTCGCCTACCCTCCCCTAAGGTGTGTATTTCCATATTCAAATCCTTTAAAATCTGAACTCGTGCAAATGTATGCACATTACATTATATGAGATATAATTTTAAAAGTTGATATATGAAAATGGACTGACCTCTGAAAAAGCAAAAAAGAAGCTCAAGTTTTTATCCTCGAGCTTCTTTTATTAGGATATTAGGAGATAGACAAAATCGTAAGAATTTTTGTTCTTACCAAATATGTCGTCTCTTTTTGTCAATTTATATTTACATTTTATGCTTATTTTACTGCAAAGCCTGCGTTTGCGAAGACGGTAGTCACCGTTTCGATAACAGGAGCGAGCTCCTGCTTTGTGAGTGTACGCTCACGGGAGAGGAATGCAAAGCGGAAGGTTACTGCGCTCTCGCCTGCCTCGTTTACGTAGATGTCCTTCACCCACATATCAGCGAGGAGACCGCCTGCGGCAGCCTTTGCCTCTGCCTTAAGCTCACCGAAGCGGATAGCGCCGGGGTCTGCTGCGAAGGTAACGTCAATCTCGATTGCGGGGAACTTGGAGGGCTCGCTGTACTTCATAGAGCCAACCGCAACCTTGGCAAACTTCTCGGTGGAAATCTCAACGAATGAAACTGCGCACTTCTTATCAATATTTTCAAGCACGGTGGGGTGAGGAACGGAAATATAACCGATTTTCTCACCACTGACGGTAATATCAAAGGTATTTACAGGGTGCTGGTAGTTGAACTCGGGCTCTGCGCTTACGAAATCGGGGCTCTTGTGAAGAATGTCTCTTACAAGCTCCTTCGCAATATCTCGTGCGTTAAGGAAGAGCTCTTCCTCGCTCTTGGTCTTGGAGTAGAGGGCAACGCCAAGCTTATTCTGCTCGTCGCACTCGCCCTTATCCGTAAGTCCCTCAACGGTGTGGCCAATCTCGAAGATGCCGTAATTGTCGCCATAGCCCTTGTTCTCCTTAACGAAAGCAAGGAGAGTGGGAATCATAGACTTACGAAGAATTGCGTGGTCGGGAGTCTGTGCATTGATAATTCTCACGTTCTCGGGAGTCTCAATGCCGAGCTCCTCGTTTTTCTTAATGTCAGACCAGATGTAAGAATGTACCTCGTGGAGACGGAAGCTCTTTACGAGAATATCCTTCATTCTGTCCTCATCCGACTTGAGAGTTTCCTTACGCACGGGAGTAATGGGGCTCTCCGCGGTGAAAATCTCAAAGTTATCGTAGCCGTAGATACGTGTGATTTCCTCAATGATGTCAGCCTTGATGGTAACGTCCTTGGTTGCTCTCCAAGAGGGCACGACAACGGTGAAATCGTTGCCGTTAAGGGTTACGTCGAAGCCGAGAGAGGTGAGGGTTTTCACGATTGTCTTCTTGGTGATATTGATACCTGTATATCTGTCAACGTACTTTTTGTCAAAGTTAAGAGTGATTGTGGGATAGTGCTTAACGTACTTATCGGTGAAGGAAGAAATCACCTTCGCACCGCCGTCAAGCGCCATAATAATGGAAAGCACACGTGCAGTTGCCATAGAGCAAAGCTCGGGGTCAAGCATCTTCTCATATCTCTGTGAGGAGTCGGTACGAAGACCGATACGAGTGGTGGTTTTACGCACCGAAACACCGTCGAAGGTAGCCGATTCAAGAAGAAGCGAGGTAGTATCGTCCTCAATCTTGGATGCGTCGCCACCCATTACGCCTGCGATTGCCACAGGGGTGTTACCCGAGGTAATCATAAGCATATTTTCGTCGATATTTCTCTCAACACCGTCAAGAGTTGTGAACCTGAAGGGCTTATCGAAGGTCTGAACCTCGATTTTATCAACCTTTGCATTATCGAAAGCGTGCATAGGCTGACCAAGCTCCATCATCACGTAGTTCGTGAGGTCGGCAAGGAAGTTGATAGCACGGCTTCCGCAGTAGTAAAGGCGGATTCTCATATTTACAGGGCTGAGCTTTCTGGTTACGTTCTCAACCTTGATTGCAGAATAACGGTAGCAAAGCTCGGTTGCCTTTACGTCAACCTCAACGGGTGAGAGTCCGTCAAACTGAGAAAGGTCAACAAGCTCGGGAGCCTTAAGAGCGCGGCCTGTGATGGTAGCGAACTCTCTTGCCATACCGTAATGGCTCCAGAGGTCAGGACGGTTGGTAAGCGATTTGTTATCAACCTCGAAGATAATATCCTCGATATCATAAACGCTCTTTATGTCCGTACCGAGAGCAATATCCTCGGTGATTTCCCAAAGGCCCGAGTTATCGTCGCTGATGCCAAGCTCGCTTTCGGAACAGCACATACCGTGGGAAAGATAGCCTGCAACCTTACGGGGCGCAATGGTGATTTCACCGATTCTGCCGCCAACTGTTGCAAGAGCAACCTTCATTCCCTCGCGCACGTTGGGCGCGCCGCAGACAACGTCAACAACCTCGTCGCCCTTGTCCACTTTAAGAAGGTGAAGCTTCTTTGAGTCGGGGTGATTCTCAACAGAGAGAATCTTCGCAACGACGATGCCCGAAATATCGCTTCCCTTTTCGATTATATCCTCTACCTCAGCGGTAGAGAGTGTAAAGTTTCTGATAAGCGCCTTTTTGTCAAGACCGGAAAGGTCAACGAAATCGCCTATCCAATTCATAGATAAGAACATATGTTTTCCCCTTTCCTTAAATAGATTTGAACTGTGAAAGCGCCTTGAGGTTACCCGAGTTGAAGTCACGGATATCCTTTACGCCATACTTCATCATAGCAAGTCTGGTAAGACCGAGACCGAATGCAAAGCCTGAATACTTCTCGGTGTCAATGCCGCCCTCTTTGAGCACGTTGGGGTGAATCATACCGCAGGGGCAAAGCTCAAGCCAGCCTGAGTTCTTGCAGGAGGGACAGCCCTCGCCGCCGCAGATTTCACAGCTGATGTCAAGCTCAAAGCCGGGCTCAACGAATGGGAAGAAGCCGGGACGGAGTCTTACCTTAACGTCACGGTGGAACACCTCGGAGAGCATAGTCTTCATAAAGTAAATGAGGTTGGAAATGGAGATATTCTCGTCAATCATCATACCCTCAAGCTGGAAGAAGGTGTTCTCGTGGCAGGCGTCGGTGGACTCGTTACGGAAGCAACGGCCGGGGAAAATAGCGCGAAGAGGCGCGCCGTATTTCTTCATAATGTAATTCTGCGCCGCAGAGGTGTGAGTCTTAAGAAGCTGACCGTTGTCGAGATAGTAGGTGTCCTGCATATCTCTTGCAGGGTGGTGCTTGGGAATATTAAGAGCCTCAAAGCACTTGTAGTCGTCAACAATCTCGTCGTAGTTCTCAATGGTGAAGCCCATAGAAACGAACACCTCCTCAACCTCACGTGTAGCAAGGGTGATGGGGTGGTATGAGCCAAGCTCCTCGGCATAGTCGAGGGTGGGGTTATATTTCTTCGCAGAGCGCACCTTTGCAGCGATTGCAGCGGCGCGGAGCTCCTCGGTTGCAGCTTCAAGCGCAGACTCAACCTCGGTTTTAAGACCGTTGATAAGCTGACCTGCAGCCTTCTTGTCCTCGGCAAAGCGAAGATTCTGCATAAGAGCCGCTACGTGTCCCTTTTTACCAAGGTACTCAACGCGAAGATTTTCAAGCGCCTCGGCAGTATTGGCATCAGCCAGCGCCGCCAAAAACGCACTCTTTAATTCTTCTATTCTAACTTGCATTTTGGTATTTCCTTTTACAAAAAATTCTTTAACTTTTTAATTATATAATAATTTTTATAATTTGTCAAGAAATTTTGGAAAAGATAAATATTTTTAAAAATAAGCAAAATCCGATGCGCCAAGGACGCATCGGATATGTGTTGGAATTTTAAATTAATTGAAATGGCTACACCTTGTTAGTTACTTGTGTCTGATTTAGCCGTTATAAAATCGCTGAAGGACTGCCATTCAACAAGCTCGTAATATTTTATACTGCCGCCTAATGTGTTTACACAAAATTGCTTTTCATTTAATATGTAAATCCTTCCAAATTCAACCTCGATATAATGAGTCGCATTAAGATATGCTTCCTCCTCCGCCTCGATAGCCTTGAATCTGAAATCGGAAATATCATCGGTTTCTCCGACAAGCTCGGACTCTTCTGTATTAGTGAAAACGTTGCTTAGTTTATCATAGCCCATTCTGCTGTAACGGTCAAAGTCGGTTTTGTAACCAAAGTCATCCGACGTTTTGGGTTTAAACACTATAGAATCGATAATGAAATACCCTTGTGTCATGTAGATTGTCTTACTGCTTCCGTCAGCGTATGTAAACACAATATTTCTTCCGCCGCCACCGTATACTTCCTTGATTTCATCGGAGCTTACCTCTTCAACCTCGAGATTTTTGTAAAAATCTATAAATGCTACAATTTCACTCTCTGTTGTAGAGTAATAACTGTCCATCAACGTAGATGGATGAACACCGTAAAAAATATGCAAAACACCCACTCTGACTACGTTATCCGCGGTAACTTCATTTAACCAGGTTGCCTGCTCGGAGAGCTTACCAAAAAAGGGCTGATCGTCAGATTTTCTCTCAAAAAGTGAGCAAGAAAGCATTGAAGCGGTCAGGGTGCAGCATATTAAAATGAACACAATTGTTTTTTTAATAACCTTATTCATAAACTATCTCCCCATTTGATATGTAAAATTAATCATAGCACATAAAACCATGTTTGTCAATCTTTATTCAATCAATGTATCATTTTCGCCTTCTTCACTCATAATGATATTTCCTGAAGGCCGCTTGCTAACATATCCACAATCAACACAAGTAGCAGATATTGCCCCACCTCTCATGTTATGAGGTTCACTTCCTATTATTTTTCCGCATAAGCAAAATATTTCGTGAGTAAACTGACCTATAGATGAATAACGATATGCATAATGCAATTTAGTTTCAATGCCATGACGGCCGCATACACAATCAAACCTGTGTTCTGTATCTGAGTGCTGAACCAAAATATCATATATATGTGTTGAACATATTACGTAAGAGCATTCAGTACACTGAACAATATGAATTGTATCGTCAGTGTCTTGATATGTCAAATCGTGAGGATAAATATCCGTTTTTTCTCCGCAATTACATTGCTTGTAATGAGTATCAGAATCATAACTATTCAATATGAACGAGTGATTACTACTATGTACCGGATGAGTATTGTAATATATATCACAAGCACAAATATTTTCGTCGGTATGGACATCGTAGTAATTATTGGTACATTCGTGAGGCAGTCCTTCTTTTATTTCAAGCCAGATTACCGCATTGGATTCGTCGTATTCCGTTCCACTTACCCAAGTAAACATGGGCGGTACATTATATCCTTTAAATAGCTTCACATCCTTGGTTCCATTGTCTTCAACTATGTCATAGGCTATCATTGCGTGTCCTACTCGGGATTGTTGTGCGTTTGAATTATCTGATGACATTTTGGTTCCTTCAGGGGTATTAAAACCTGCATAAATAACCGGATATCCAAGACCAATTTGATTTTCCATAATTGCAAACAACTCATCGTCATTGCCGGTTGAGTATTTTACCTCTACCTGGTTTATATCAAATCTACGAATTTGGTATATGTATGTTTCAACCATGTCTACAAATTGATCTAACGTTAATCCATAATCACCATCGTCGTTAGGCACATACCCCTTGGTTTGTCCTATTGAGATAAGGTAGTTATGCAAAAATGATGCTTGATAATCCAATAAATATTCCTCATAAGTTCCTGAATAATCATTCCATGCGTTGTATTCAGTGTTACTGTTGAATGTCTTAATCAAGCGATCGTTAGATGAATCATACAGTCCATTATCCCATTCCAAAGAATTAGCTACAAAGTCATCGTGCCAATACGCATCGTAAAAAGAAAAGAACATACTCATTGCAACAAACGTGCAACTTCCTTCTTCGTTTTCAGGAACAGACGTAGAATCCCAATCATACGATAAGTTTTCAAAATGATCCTTAACACAAGAAGCTCTTGGTGTTGAAGTAGTACTTTCTTCTGCGCTTGTAGGTACAATTATAGCACCGGCAAACAACATAGTTGTAATGAGAATAGTCGAAATTATTTTTTTCATAATAAACATCCTTTCATTTTTTAAATTTTTAGAACATTTTACGGCTCCTTTCAATCCGTTTTATTCGCCCTCATATATAATACCGATTTTCTGACCATTTTTCTTCAAATTTTTCGAAATTTTTTAAAAAAATAAAAAAGCAAAAATCACCTTAAAAACGGTTGATTTTTGCTTTTTTGTAATATATTTAGCCAATTATTCAAACTGCCTGATGGGCTTAATTGCCATGCCGTCGTCGAACTGACGTACCTCACCGATGGCGAAGAAGCCGTTGGCATCGCTCATGCGCACAAGAGTGCCAAGTGGCAAATCAAGCTTGATTTTATGCAGGTAAATTTCGAGGCCCGAGTGGGCAAGCTTTGCAAAAAACTCGGGTAATTTCACCTCTGGGTGCTTCAAAAATACGCTCTCCACAGGCAAAACGTGAGTCATGCGCTCCGCCTCGCTCATTGCTTCAAGCTCCGAGATAGTCACCGCATCTGCAAGTGAAAATCCCGATGCAGAGCCACGGCAGAGGGTTTTCATAGTGCCGCCGCAGCCGAGCTTTGCTCCTATATCAGCGCAAAGCGTGCGGATATAAGTTCCCTTGGAGCATCTGACGTCGAGAGTGTACTCCCTCTCGTTTATTTTCTCACAGAAAAGCGAATAAATATGCACCTCTCTGGGCTCTCGGTCAATCTCAACACCGTTTCTGGCAAGGTCGCAGAGCTTCTTTCCGCCAACCTTAAGGGCGGAATACATAGGAGGAATCTGCATATATGCGCCGACGAATGACTCTACGGCAGAGATAACCTCGCTCTCGACAGGTATATCGTCAGAAGTGGTCAGTACCTCGCCTGTGACGTCCTCGGTGTCGGTAGTGACGCCGAGAAGAAGCGTTGCAATATAGTGCTTATCCGAGGAGAGCATAAACTCGCTGGCCTTAACTCCCCTTTCAAGCAAGACAGGCAAAACTCCCGTCGCCATAGGGTCAAGGGTGCCTGTATGACCTGCCTTGGAAACGCCAAGCAGTCGCTTTACACGGTTAACAACACCCTGGGATGTGATTCCCTGCTCTTTATTTATGATAATCAGTCCGTTTTTCATTGGATTCACCCTAAAAATACAATATTTCTTACATTTTAACACAAAATGAAAAAAATTTCAATAAAGGCTTGTAAATATTACGGCTATATGCTAAAATATTGCTATATTTTTTCTGAAAGGATACCCACTATGAGAGCTGTAATCACCGTTACGGGCAAGGACAAGGTAGGCATTATTGCCATGGCAAGCGCAGAATGCGCAAAATACGGAGCGAATATCGTCGATATCAGCCAGACGGTTATGAAGGAGTATTTTGCAATGATTATGTTGGTTGAGATTGGCGGACTTAACACCGATTTTCAGAGCTTCACCGAGGCTATGAAGGCTGAGGGCGCAAGGTGTGGAGTGGATATCCGAGTTATGCACGAGGACATCTTCGAGGCGATGCACAGAATTTAAGGAAATTCGGAATTCGGAATTCGAAATTATTTACCCTATGAAAAGCGCAAAGTCACCGTGACTTTGCATGACAAAAAGGAAAAGATATGTTAAATACAAACGATATTTTAGAAACTATAAAGATGATAAGCGAGGAAAATCTGGATATCAGAACGGTTACAATGGGCATTTCGCTCTTTGACTGCATATCCGACGACCCCGCAAGGCTTGAAGAGAGAATTTACGACAAAATCACACGCTCGGCAAAGAATCTTGTCAGCGTGTGCGAGGAGCTTGAGCGCACATACGGTATTCCTATTGTAAACAAGCGTATCTCGGTTACTCCTCTCTCCTACGTTGGCCCGGGGCTCTCTCCCGACGGCTTCGTGAAGCTGGCAAAGGCGCTTGAGCGCTCCGCCCTCACCCTTGGCGTTAACTTTATCGGCGGTTATTCCGCCCACGTGCAGAAGGGCGAGATTTTAGGCGCGAAAAATCTCATTGACTCAATCCCCGAGGCACTCTCGGAGACCACGAGAATCTGCTCATCGGTTAACGTTGCCACCACCAAGGCAGGCATAAATATGGATGCGGTGAAGAAGATGGGTGAAATCATCAAGAAAACCGCATATCTCACTCGCGATAACGACTCTATCGGCTGCGCAAAGCTGGTTGTGTTCGCAAACATTCCTGAGGATAATCCCTTTATGGCAGGCGCAGTGCACGGCATTGGCGAGCCCGACACCGTAATTAACGTTGGTGTCAGCGGCCCAGGCGTTGTTGCGGCGGCAATCAAAAAGGCTGGCGATTGCGATTTCTCCGCTCTTGCCGACACCGTAAAGAAAATTGCCTTTAAAATCACGAGAGTCGGTCAGCTTATCGCATCCGAGGCGGCAAGAAGACTTGGCGTGCCTTACGGCATCGTGGATTTGTCACTTGCGCCCACCCCTGCGGCAGGCGACTCGGTGGCTGAAATTCTTGAAAATATGGGACTTAAGACCTGCGGAACTCACGGCACTACCGCCGCCCTCGCATTGCTTAACGATGCAGTGAAAAAGGGTGGAGTTATGGCGTCAAGCCACGTTGGCGGTCTGTCGGGCGCGTTTATTCCCGTGTCCGAGGACAGAGGCATGATTGCGGCGGCAGAGGCAGGAGTGCTCACCCTCGACAAGCTTGAGGCTATGACTGCCGTTTGCTCGGTTGGACTTGATATGATTGCCGTGCCAGGCGATACCGACGCTTCCACCATTTCGGGCATTATCGCAGACGAAATCGCCATTGGCGTGGTGAACACCAAGACCACCGCCGTAAGAGTTATCCCCGTTTGGGGCAAGACGGTAGGCGAATCTGCCGAGTTCGGCGGCCTTCTCGGCTACGCTCCCATTATGCCTGTTAAGCAGGAATCCTGCGCCGATTTCATTAACCGCGGCGGCAGAATCCCCGCCCCCATTCATTCGCTGAAGAACTAAAAAGGCGCTCGCGCTTCACACAAAATTAGCATCACAAACCGAAATATCCAAATCGCAAGAATCAAAAAATCGCAGCAAAAAGCATAAAATCACCATAAATGTAAACAAGGGTTGGCATTTCGCCAACCCTTTTCGCTTTTTTCAACAAAGCATCACCCATTTATACGCGAAAAAGAGACGAGCCAAAGCCCGCCTCTTTTTGCTATAATTTCATTTTTCATTCCGAATTTCGAATTTCGAATTTAATAATGTTTCGAATTTAAATTTTAGCTATTCAAATCGTAAACGCTTCTCATGCGGAGCGAGTTTGTGAGATGGTATGCAGTTTCGAGGCCGCCTGTTACGGAGAAGGAAATTTTTACAGGGGCGTCTGCAGTAATGTCGATGTAATTCTCGGCAAATACTGCGTCTGCATCGAGGAAATCAAGCTCCAAATCCTTAACGAACACGTCGGAGGTGAGAGTTACGCTGAATTTGCGGTCGGAGCCGACGATTTCGGCTCTGATGCTGGGCTTTTTGAATCTGAAATGCTTTTCGGGAACGAACAAGAGCGTGCCGTGCGACAGGATGGATGCGCCCTCCTTCAAGGAATATTCGAGATAGTAATCCCTCTCGTTGCCCTTTACATACTCGCTGAAATCACGGACAAACAGACGTCTTGCCTCGCCTGCGGCAATTTCGCAGGGCTCGCTTGCAGAAAATACCGTTTTGTTTGACGAGTCGGCAATTCTGTACTCCACAATGCCAAGGCAGACGTGCTTACGCACGTTGGATGCCGAGAAGCTCACGTTATATCCCTCGTTCTGAACATAGAGCGCTACGGGAGCAAAGTGACGTGATGCGTGGTACTGAAGCGCCTTCCATCTTGCTCTGCTGTCGATTGAGGATGCGGAAACAACAGGCGTGGGGTCTCCAAGACGATTGAAGATTGCCCTGCCCTCCTTGCCTCTGGAAAGACGAGCGGAGCGCACCGCCTCGCCAACCTTATAGGATGCCGCAAGAGATGCCGCATAGGTAAAATCAGCAAGGTCGGTAGGATAAGGATAGCGATCTGCTACCATAAGGAGCATTTTCTGGATATCCTCTTTCTTCGCCATTTTTTCCATGGAATAAGAGAAAAGATTTCTCTCATCAGGCTCCAATACGTCCATTGTGGTCTTAATTGAGGGGAGCGAGGGATAGCTTATGTACTCGGGAGCGGATTCCGAAAGCGCAAAATCAAGGTCAGGCACGGCATACTCAAGCATATCGGTAATCTGCTCTACCGCGGCGCCGTCGTAAATGATGTCAACTATACCAAGCGATGCGTGGTGGGACTTGCGTTCAAGAGCCAGGGCATCTGTGCGGTCGAAGCCGACAATTTCCTCAATTATGAGAATACCGTGGGCATCGCAAAGCTCATAGAGCTTGTCCGAGGGGCGAGCCGCATCGGCAGGAATAAGTATGGTGTTAAACTCCGACATAGCAGCCGATGTAACGTATGCCTCAATCTTTCTGTCAAGAGATGCAAAATCGGGGTCACGGTCGGGATAGAAGGTTGCGCCCATGGGCATAAAATCGACGCCGTTAACAGTAAGAGCCGAGCTGTCAGCGGTGCTCTTGGTTTTCACCGTGCGAAGACCGATTCTCATCTCAAGGCTGTCCTCAACCTCCATGTCAACGTAAAGATTCACAGTCAGGCGGTACAAATTCTGCACGCCGAGTCCTCTGGGCCACCAGAAGAGCGGGTCGTTTACTGTAATCGAGCCCTTACCGCGAGTGAGACCGCCGTAGTAAATCTGCCCTGTGGAAGATACGAGAGTCGCAACTGCGCGCACGTTGTCGGGGTTGCCGAGAATGTCAAGTCTGACGTCAAGCTTTACACCGCCTGCGCCGTGAGTCTGCGAAACTGCCGCGCGGTCGATAATTGCGCCCGAGAAGCGCAAAATCTCGATAGGACAAGGGATTGAAGCGTATCTTGCCTCGAAATTATCGCAGTCGGTGAACCTGATTTCAAGCCTGTTTTCACCAAGCCTTACCTTGCCGTTTACACAAACGTTATACACCGATTGCTTGCCGTCAAATGAGCCCAGCTCGTCACCGTTAACAAACAGCTCAAAGGGCATTCTCACTCCACGAACTCTGATGTAGATATGCTTCATTGAAAAAGCGGCATCGTCAATATTAAATGCGCCCTCAAAGGATACGGTGTCGATAATTTCGTCTCCCGAGGCCTCAGCCAAGGCAAGCGCAGAGCTTACCGAGCAGGGTGCGGCGCAGGGATATCTGCCTGTGTCGGTTACGAGTTCAAAATCCTTTATTTCTCTTTTTACCATTTTATCTCTTTTCTGCCCGTCGGGCGTTGTACTTAAAAATCAATAGCCTTTTACTGTCTTCTTCCCGCTCGTCTTACAGGAGCTGAAAGCGGTTTTTTGGCCTTGTAAGCCGAAACTATATCGCAAATCTGCTTGCCATTCTCTACGGTGAAGAGCAGATGCACAGATTTTATGGAATACTCTGCAAGCTCGCGCTCCTTGTCGCCAAGATAGGTTACAACCGAGTTGAAAATCAGATTTCTGTGATTAAACTCACGACGCATTGGGAATTTCTCGCCCTTGCGGTCAACAAGCGAGCTCTTGTTACAGCCCTCGCAGCCGAAATTCTCCGAGATAAAGCACCTCTCGGTAATCATCAGCGGAATTCTGCCGTAGGTGATGACCGAGCCGCCTATGTCACGTGATTTTGCAAGAGTCAGCTCTGGGGAAAGCACAATATGCTCTACCCCCATTTTCTCGTATGCTACCCTTGCCTCGCTGTTGCAAACATTCAGCCTGAAATCGCCAATTGGAGTGAGCCCAAGGCTCAAAACGAGCTCAATTTGACCTATATTGCCAACTAAAGCGTACATTACGCCAAGTTTTTTTGCTTTTTCAAGAGCTGTAACCACATCCTCAAGCTCGCAGTCGAAAATTACGGGCGGAAGATAAACACCGTTTGTCTCGCCCTCGTATTCCATAAGCGGAAGGAAGAGCGCATCAAAGCCGTCGAAAACGGCAGGGTTGGTTTTCAGCGCGTCAAGATAGGCTTCCTTTGAGAAAAGCTGGGCGGTGGTAAAGCTTTTTTGTTTATTAAATACGCGCTCGGGCGTGTATTCGACCTCGGAAAGAGGTCTTTGTGCTGATTGGAATGCCTCGGCTGCCGCCCTGCGCAGCGCATTGATTGCCGAGGGCGGAAGATTTATATTTTCATCAAGTGTAATTTTAATATCGGTGGGAGCAAGGCTCAGATAGGTGTTGCCCATCTTCGAAAGGCGCTGACATACCGCCTCGGCAGTCAACGGAGCATTCTCCGCCATGGCAGGAGCTTGTCCTGTGACTGTGACGGTCTTATTGCCGTCGGTGAGAGTCATCTCGCATGGCTCGCCAAGTCGCATTGTAACGCTGGCGCGCACAGGCACACGAATCGGCTCAAAGGTAGACATCTCGGCCATACGGCTGTCCTCTTTGTCCTCTTTTGTACGGATGCCTGTCATGCCCGATGCGGTCTTGCCAACGAAATATCCGTCGGTAAAGCCATCTCTCGAGAATGCTCGACGAAGCGTTTCACTCTCCGCCGCGTTGGCAGGTCGGTTCTCGTCAAGCAGACGACGGTATATGCTGGTTACTGTGTAAACGTATGTGGGCGATTTCATTCTTCCCTCGATTTTCAGCGAGGCAACACCCGACCTAATCAGCTCGGGAATATGCTCTGCAAGGCATAAATCCTTTAAGGACAAAGGATATCCTCCGTTGTTGTAGGGCAAACGGCAGGGCTGGGCGCACTCGCCACGATTGCCGCTTCGACCGCCAACAAGTGACGAGAAAAGGCACTGCCCCGAGTGGCAGACGCAAAGCGCGCCGTGTAAGAACACCTCGGTTTCGGGGCGGGAGTTCTCGGTGGCAGAGGTCATATCGGCAAGCGAAAGCTCACGAGCCAGAACCACACGGCTCATACCCAGCCTTGCCGCCGCATCTGCGCCAAGGGCGTTATGCACCGACATCTGCGTGGATGCGTGAAGCTCAAAATCGGGAATAAGTCGACGTATGGCAGAAGCCACACCCAAATCGGCAACAATCAGCGCGTCAACGCCAATGCGGTAAAGCTCTGCGGCATAGGAAATGGCATCCGCCATTTCCTTATCTTCGATAAGGGTGTTCAGCGTGACGTAAAGGCGCACACCGTGCAGGTGGCAATACTCCACCGCCCCAGAAAGCTCGTCTATATCAAAATTCTTGGCAAACGCCCTCGCGCCAAAGCGCTTTCCGCCAACGTAAATGGCATCCGCCCCCGCCGCCACCGCGGCGTAAAGGCACTCCAAATCACCTGCAGGAGCAAGCAACTCGGGAAGATTATTTATTCGGTACATGGTACTTACTCCTTTAAGAAAATTCGAAATTTGAAATTCGAAATTCGAAACTTTTTAAATTTGAAATTCGAAATTCGGAATTGCCCTCTCCCACGCTGCATAGCCGTGCCACCTCTCCCGACGGGCGAGGCTTTACGGAATTCGAAATTCGAAACTTTTTAAATTTGAAATTCGGAATTCGAAATTCGAAATGAATAATAAAAAAACAGTTTCATTTAAAGCAAAGAGGAAATTTTGAGGGAGATTTTTCGTTCTTTGCTCCTTTTGTTAGCGTTTTGTAAATGATTCTTGTCTTTTTCGTTGCATTAGAAGCCTAAAGCACTGTAGAACGGTGGGATTTTTGATGAAGTGCAAGGATTTTCGTGTCGCCAGCAATAGAAAGCTATTGCAAGACCGAAAACTCTGCAGCAATTCGCAAAAATCACCCGTTCCTACTTACGCCAGTATTTGCGGTCGAGCGACCTATACATAATCGCTTCCGCAATATGATCCTCATTTATCTCATCCATGCCGTCGAGGTCGGCTATGGTACGCGCCACACGAAGCACTCTGTCGTGGCCTCTTGCCGAAAGGCTGAGGGTTTCAAAGGCTTCCTTCATAAGCTTTGCGCCCTCTTCGGTGGGGGT
>JAZQWA010000015.1:0-37882 GCA_045632065.1 Eubacteriales bacterium
CAAAGTCACGCTGATCGTGGCTGGGAACAGCCATTACTGCGCCTGTGCCGTAGTTAGCAAGTACGAAATCACCAATAAACACAGGAACTTCCTTGCCATTTACAGGGTTGATAGCATAAACGCCCTTGAGAGGACAGCCGGCCTTTGTCTTGTTAAGCTCCGTTCTGTCCATATCGCTCTTTTTCAGCGTCTCGTCGATATATTTCTGAACCTCTTCCCTGTTTTCAACTCTGTCCATAAGCGACTGAGTAATTTTTCCATCGGGAGCAAGAACCATAAAGGTAATACCGTAGATGGTCTCAATACAGGTAGTGTAAATGGAGAAATCTCCACCGCCAACAAGCTTGAAGTCAACCTCAACACCGGTAGATTTTCCAATCCAGTTGCGCTGAATTTCCTTTGTAGACTCAGGCCAATCAATTTCGTTAAGACCGTCAAGAAGCTTCTCAGCGAATGCAGGCTGGTCGATAACCCATTGCATCATCATACGCTTCTCTACAGGATAACCGCCACGCTCGGACTTGCCGTCGATAACCTCATCATTGGAAAGAACGGTGCCAAGCGCCTCACACCAGTTAACAGGCATCTCAATGCGCTTCGCATAGCCTGCCTCATAAAGCTTTTTGAATATCCACTGCGTCCACTTGTAGAAGGAAGGATCAGAGGTTGCGATAACCTTGTTCCAATCGTAGTCAAAGCCAAGCTCTTTAAGCTGCTTTGAGAAGGTCTTGATGTTATCCTGGGTGAATCCGTTGGGATGATTTCCGGTGCTTACAGCATACTGCTCAGCAGGAAGTCCAAAGGAATCGTATCCCATGGGATGAAGGACGTTATAGCCCTGCATACGCTTCATACGAGACATAATGTCAGTAGCAGTATATCCTTCGGGATGTCCTGCGTGAAGTCCTACTCCTGAAGGGTATGGGAACATATCAAGTACATAGTACTTGGGCTTCGAAAAATCCCACACGTCCGTGTTAAAGGTTCCGTTTTCTTCCCAATATTTTTGCCATTTGGCTTCAATATTTGAGTGTTCGTAATTCATTTTTATATCCTCAATTCTGATTTAAATCAAATTTAGCATCAACCTCGCGTACAAGGTCGCTGATGTCCATTTTCGTTCCCTCGGGCAAATGTCTGTCAAGATTATAAAAATCTCTTGAACCTCTGTCGAAAACATTTACAATGACGTCGCCGTAATCAACGAGAATCCAGCTCTGCCCTCTTCTTCCCTCAACTCTTAGTGGGGAAATCCCCTCTTTTGAAAGCATTACATCAACGTCATCCGCAAGAGCGGCAACGTTTGTTGAAGAACGACCTGTAGCATTGATATAATAATCAGTAACGCTGCTGCTTTCCTTAACGTCAAACATAGCAACGTCAATTGCCTTCTTTTCTATTAAAATCATAGCCGCTCTTCTGGCAACATAGAGCGAATCCTGATTTTTGGCGATGTTCTTTTCGTCCATTTTAATACCTTTCTGTTTTTGCTAAAAGACTGTCTCTTGTTAATTTTGTCATTTGATTATAACTTTTTCCACGAGAGGTAAATTCCCTAATTGTATTGTCCAGAGCCTTAATGCAAGCAAGGTGAAGAGCTAAAATTTGCTCATCAATACATTTTGCCTTGGCAGAAGCCTCGTTGTAAAATTCTCTAACCTCTACGCACATCGGATAAGTTCTGTTTTCTTCGATATAATCCGCAAGATAAATAATCTCATCGAAAATGCTCATATCAGGTGAGCCAACCGTGTGGTTGCGAACTGCGCTTAATACTTTTTTCGATGCATATTCCTCAAAATCACTTTCAATGACATAAGGACCTGTAATCGAATGAAGAAGCGCAACCGATGACTTATCCTCATCGGTTACAGAAATTTTATTTGTTTTTATAATGTCCAAATGTTCTGCCTCGGAATATTCCTTGGAAATGTCATGTAAAAGCGCTGCTACCCTAATTTCATCTATAAAATCAGGAATACATCTTTCTGCTATATATACCGCCGCCTTTTCAACTCCAAGCGTATGCAGAAATCTCTTTTCCGACAATCTTTCTTTAACACGAGAACGTAAAGATGAAATTTGTTGATCGTTGAATTTCATATTTTTCATCCGGTTAAATTTCAATACGCTTTTTCTTGGTTGATTTCTTGTACAAAACAAATTTTGATCCGACGCAGGAAACAACGTCGCATTCAATAACCTCAGCGATTACGTTTGCCGCCTCCTTGGCTGTATAACCGCTGTTGTCAAGCACTCTTGCCTTGATAAGCTCTCTTGCTTCGAGAGCGTTATCAATCTGAAGGCAAATTTCCTCTGTTATTCCACCCTTTCCAATTTGAAAAATGGTGTCAAGATTTTGTGAGAGCGATCGAAGATACGCTCTTTGTTTACTGTTAAGCATAAAATTATCTTAATTCTCCTCAAATAATGCGCCTGCAAACTCAGACGAGTTAAAGGGCTTCATATCGTCGACCTGCTCGCCAATACCAATAAATTTAACAGGTATACCAAGCTCTTTTTTGATGGAAATGATTATTCCACCCTTGGCAGTACCGTCAAGCTTGGTCAAAACAAGTCCTGTAATCTTGGATGCTTCCTTAAATTCCTTCGCCTGATAAACGGCATTCTGCCCGGTGGTTGCATCAAGAACAAGCAATGTCTCCTTTGCAGCACCAGGAAGCTCACGACCGATAACTCTGTCGATTTTCGCAAGCTCATCCATAAGATTCTTCTTATTATGAAGTCTGCCTGCGGTATCAATAATCAAAACGTCCGCTCCGCGACTCTTTACAGCGCTGATTGCATCAAACACAACAGATGCGGGATCTGCGCCTGCATCCTGTTTGATAATATCAACGCCGGCTCTATCGCACCAAACGTTAAGCTGCTCAGCTGCGGCAGCTCTAAAAGTATCAGCCGCCGCAACCACAACCTTTTTACCCTGTCTTTTCAATTCTGCCGAGATTTTTCCTATGGAAGTTGTCTTTCCAACACCATTAACACCAATTACGAGTATTACCGAAGGCTTAGTTGAAAGATTAAGGGGCTCGTGCTCGCCAATCATATCACGTAAGATTCCGAACAGCTCTGCCTTTACCTCTGATGCTTCCTTAAGACGCTTGTCCTTGACAATATCTCTCAGCTCGTCAAGAATTTCCTCAGTTGTATTAACTCCAATATCGGCTGAAATCAGCATTTCCTCAAGCTCGTCAAAAAGATCCTCGTCAATTTTAATGAATTTCTTGAATATTTCATCAGCCTTGCCAACAATGGCATTTTTTGTTTTATTCAGTCCTTGTTTAAGTTTATCAAAGAACCCCATCAAGCAGCTCCTTTTGTTTTCCTTCAATTTCGTTAATGTTAAGCTCTATTGCCTGAGAAATACCTCTCTGAGGCATGGTAATACCGTAGAGTCTATCACCGATTTCCATAGTGCCACGACGGTGAGTAATAAGAATGAACTGTGTTCCGTCGCCAAACTTCTTTATATATTCACCAAATCTGAATACGTTAACCTCGTCAAGCGCCGCCTCAATCTCGTCAAGAATGCAGAATGGCGTGGGATTAACCTTAAGAATAGCGAACAAAAGCGCAATAGCAACAAAGGACTGCTCACCACCCGAAAGAAGCGAAAGATTCTTAATAATCTTACCGGGAGGCGCCGCCTTAATTTCGATACCCGATGTCAAAACATCCTCGGGATCGGTAAGCGAAAGCTCTGCGTTACCACCGCCAAACAGCTCCTTAAAGGTTATACCAAAGTTCTTGTTTATTGACTCAAAGGCATTGACAAAGCTACTTCTCATTTCAACCTCAAGGCGAGAAATGATGTCAGTAAGCTCGTTATATGACTTTGACAAATCGGTAAACTGAGTATTAAGCGCATCATATCTTGCCTTAACCTCTGCGAACTCCTCTATCGCGCCGGGATTGTAGTTGCCAAGCGCTCTGAGTCTCGATTTACAGGAGGACTGAACTGCAGCAACCTCAGCGCGATTCTCCGCAGTAACAGCAGGATAATCAAATCCTATGGCATCCTCATAGGTGATTTCATAATCATCCCAAAGCTGCGAGCCAAGTTTATCCTGCTTTTCAAGCAATAGATTAAGCTTATTTTCATTTTTCAGAGATACCTCAAAGCAAATCTGACGGCTGGAGTTCTTCTCCTTAAGTCTTTGACGTATGCTGTTAATCTCGCGTTCAAACTCATCGTTGCCGCTTTCAACCTCCATACGTTTCTGCCTGAGATTTTGTAGCTCATTTTCAAGTGTTAAACATTCCTTAGCATTTTCAGAACGAACATTGTCGATTCCGTCTCGCTTTGAGGTCAGCTCGTTTATTCTGTCAATCTGTACATTCTTGTCAGCGTCAATTTCAGCAAGACGAAGATTAAGCGATGCAATATTGTCATCAATATTGTCAATATCGCGTCTCTTTTCCGCTGCTTCAACGCTCTTTTCATTTGCGAGCTGGTTGTACTCATCCTTCTTTTCGTCAAGTACGCCCATTTCCTCGCTTCTTCTTTGTCTGAAGGACTTTAATGCCTCAATTCTTTCAAGGTTAGCGAGATAATCCGCCTGCAAAACAAGCAGCTCTTCGTCAGCCTTAGACTGCTGACCCACAAGATTATCATAATCAGCCTTTAGTCTGTCAATAATCTCACGGTTTGCATTAAATTTAGCAACTGCATTATCAACTGCAGCAAACTGCGATCTGGAAAGACTGAGCAAAAGCTCCTTATCCTGCTCTGCATCCTTTTTCACGTCGCGAGCAGCCGCAATTTCTTCGTCAATAGCATCAAGATCTTTTGTGTTGGAAGCGATAGTCGCGTTATATTTTTCAATCTCGGACTTCATATCTGAAATAGTGCTCATTCTAGAAAGAATACCGCTATCTCGTTTAGCGCTACCACCGGTAAATGCACCACCTGCGTTTATAACCTGGCCATCAAGAGTTACAATCTTAACCTTATATTTAAGCTTCTTTGCAGCAAATGCAGCATTGTCAATATTATCAAACACAACAGTACGAAGAAGCAACCATTCGATAATACCACGATATTCCGCCTTTGAATCTACAAGCGTATCTGCTCTGCCAACGTAACCCGTAAATTTGCTGCATTCACGGATTTCATCTGTTTCGGTAGAGGATTTTATCGCACTGATAGGATAGAAGGTCGCTCTGCCGGCATTTGCCTTCTTCAAGGCGTTTATTGCCGCCTTTGCAGTTTCCTCATCCTCAACAATAATGTTCTGCAAGCTTGCGCCAAGCGCAGTCTCAATTGCAGTTATATACTTTTTATCAATGCTGATAAGCGAAGAAAGCGGTCCGTGAATTTTACCTGCGCCATGAATATTACCTGCGAGATATTCCTTCATAACGAACTTAACGCTCTCGGCGTATCCCTCAAAGTGATCGATCATACGTTGAAGCATATCAACCTTCTGGGACAAGGTATCACGTTTAAGCTTACTGTCGTTAAGAATATTCAAAACCTGCTCGCGCTTTTCACCGAGCTCTTCTATTTTTATGTTTGAATCGGAAATCTGAGTATCCTTTTTAGCTATCTCCGCCTTAAATCCGGAGGCAGCCTCCTCGCATCTCTCGGCATCCTCCTTGAAAATTTTACCTTCAGCTTCAAATCTTGCGATTTCAGCCTCAACGTCACGGGATCTGCCCTCGTCGTTTACCTTGGCATTTTCAAGAACGTTAATACGTACCTTAATGTTTGAAACATTTCCTTCCTCAACGGTTAATTCATCAAGGGCCTCTTCAAGCTCGCGCTTTGCCTTGCCTATATCAAGAGCTAGCTGCTGCTCCGCGCTGAGAAGCTCGAGTCGAGCATCCATAACCGCCTTGTATTCGGTCTCCAGCGCAGTCTTTCTGTTAAGCAATTCCTTTAAATTACCGTCAACAGTCATTCTGCCCGATTCTATCTCTCGAATTCTGACATTACACTGTTCTATAAGCTCGGCGGAATGAAGAAAATCAGACTCTGCAACACGAAGAGCATTATCAAGCTGATGAAGCTTTTCTGTGGTTAATCTGATGTCCTCAAGTAGCTGCTCGGATAAAGCCTTATTAGACTGTGACTTCTCATAAAGATTCTCATTCTGTATTTCGAGGTCAGCAATAACCTGATCAACTATTTCAAGATCTCTTCTGGACAGTTTCAATGCGCTTTCGGCATCTGTGATATCCTCGCGGATTTTCTTTGTATCAAAAAGCCAGAGAGATACGTCTGCCCTTTTCTTTTCCTCGTAAAGCGCAAGGCCCTTTCTTGCCTTTTCGGCTTCCTTTTCAAGAGGACCTACGCGACCTTCAAGCTCGGTAAGAATATCTCTTACTCTGTCAAGATTATCCTGAGTCTGCTTAAGCTTTCTCTCGGATTCTTCTTTTCTATGGCGGTACTTGGAAATGCCCGCAGCCTCTTCAAAGATATTACGTCTTTCATCGCTCTTTTTTGAGATGATTTCCGCAATTTTACCCTGACCGATGATTGAATAACCCTCACGGCCAACACCGGTATTCATAAAGAGCTCATAAATATCACGTAGTCGTCTTGGCTGACGGTTAATCAAATATTCACTTTCACCGGTTCTGTAATATCTTCTGGTAACTACGACCTCATCGAATTCCGAATCAAGTCTATGCTCGGGGTCAGAGTTGTCAAAGGTAACCGAAACCTCAGCAAATCCCATAGGACGTCTGTCGTCAGTTCCGCCAAATATAACGTCTTCCATTTTAGTTCCACGGATATTTCTGCTGGAAAGCTCTCCAAGAACCCAACGCATAGCGTCGGATATATTCGATTTACCGCTTCCATTAGGTCCAACGATAACAGTTGCGCCTCGCTCAAAGGACAACACCGTACGGTTCGGGAAGGATTTAAATCCGTGAAGTTCCAATGATTTTAAGTACATTTCTTTTCTCCATTTTTTATGTCAACCAAAAGCTCATATCGGCAAAGGGTGTCAAGTGAAGAAAACTTCACGCTCTTGCACCTTTCTAAAAGCCTGGTTTTATTTATTTTATTCTGTCCGACAGCCTTTGAGATTGCCCCCGGAGCAACATAAATAATAAGCTCGCTATCCGATGATAGCTCTTTGTTTTTTATAATTTCACATATCCTGTAAAAGTAATATTCGCCAATAACAAGCTCTCCAAGAGCAGGATGATTCGGCCCTGCTACGTAGGTTTTATCAGATGAGAGATTCTCGTTTGATTGAAGTCCGATACGAATAACGTCAATCCCCGCTTCGACAAATCTTTCAAAAACATGCGCTGAACGCTTAACTGCTTCGTCAACCGCTAACGGTTTATATGTGCCGTCCGCTGTCATTTTTGCAAGCTCTGTCTCACAAAAAACAACGGTAGGATAGATTCTTGCGGCAATAGCGCCCGATTTGATGATAAAATCTGCCGTGTCTATTTCCGACTTTACGTCAGCTCCCGGCAAGCCAATCATCATCTGACCAACAAGATCAAAGCCGTGCTTGACAATCAATTCACAGGCCTTTTCTTCGTCGGAAAAGCTATGTCCTCTTTTAGTCGTCACGAGAACGTTCTCGCAAACGCTTTGAAGTCCAAGCTCAATGGTTTTTACACCGTACTTTTTTAGAATATCGAGTATTTCCTCGTTGATGTAATCAGGTCTTGTAGAACATCTGATTGAGTTAACCTTTCCCTGTGTAACGTATGAATAGGCAATCTCCAATAAATCTACCATCAGTTCACGGTCAATCCCTGTAAATGAGCCTCCAAAGAAAGCGATTTCAACGTCTGAGGGCTCGTTTATAGTTGAAATAGACCTATTGATTTGATTTCTTACGTCACTAAGAGAAAATGATGCTTGTCCACTTATAGTTCTCTGATTACAGAATACGCATTGATTCGGACATCCTAAATGCGGTATGAAAATAGGAATATTTATATGCCGCATTATATCACTACCCCAAACAGCTCAAGCGCCATTTTTGCAGCAAGCATTTCAGCAGCCTTTTTGTTAGTAGCGCAACCGCGCCCAACCTCATTGTTATTGACAATGCACGCTACGGTGAAAAGCTTCTTATGCTCAGGACCTTCCTCACCAATCACATGGTATTCAAGCATTGATGAGCCGTCCTGCTCAATAAGCTGCTGCAGTCTGGTCTTATAATCGGTGTTAGCAAGATTGCTACTATTAAGCTCGTCATCAAATAGTTCTATGACTACGCGCTTATATTCATCACTACCTCTCGCAATCGAGTCAAGATAAACTGCGCCTATCAAGGCTTCAAGACAGTCTGCAAGAATTTTAGGCCTGATTCTACAATCTGCGTCCTCTTCTCCGTTGCCAAGATTTATGTATTCTCCAATGTTTATCTTTGTAGCTATTTTAGCTAATGCTTTTTCGCAGACAAGCTGCTGGCGCAGCTTCGTAAGAGCGCCTTCTCTGTGCTTTGAATAGTTTGAGTATAAATACTCTGAAATTACAAGCTCAAGAACGGCATCTCCAAGGAATTCAAGGCGCTCGTTAGACTCCGCCTTGATTCCTCTTGTTCTCATTTCATTTGTATAAGATGAGTGCGTCAAGGCCACGTCAAGATAAGACACATCAGCAAATTTATATGAGATTTTTTTCTGCAATTCGAGCACATCTTTACCAATAGCCATCCGCAACTCCTTTCTGCCTTGATTTATATTCCGTTTTATACTCCGTACATTCTTTCAGCGTCGGAAATAAGCTTTTTCTCATCATAATCCTCTGCGAAAACGGCAATATCATTGTTTATGCCTGTTTCAACAAAGAATATAGCCTGGCGCACAGCGTTTTTAATAGCCTTGGCATCAGATGAGCCATGAGCCTTAATAACAGGCTTGGAAATGCCGAGAAGCGGCGCTCCGCCATGCTCTGCAGAATCAAACTGCTGCTTCATCTCGGTTATTTTATCCTTCATTGTGAGAGTGGATACCTTTGTAACGAGGTTGGTTGTAAGAACGTCCTTAAGTGTTCCCATAAGGAATTTGCCCATTCCCTCAACACATTTCAGGAAGATATTTCCTGTAAAGCCATCGGTAACAAGAACGTCACATACACCAAAAGGTACTTCCTTTGCCTCAACGTTACCAACAAAATTCAGACCTGATTCGTTAAGAAGCTGATAGGATTCAACCTGAAGAGTGTTTCCCTTGTTATATTCGGTTCCGTTATTAAGCTGACCGATTTTAGGTCTGTCAATTCCGTATATTTTCTCCATATACTTTGCGCCCATAAAGGCAAATTGACATATATTATCTGAGGTAACGTTAAGATTAGCGCCCGAGTCCATAAGAAGCACAGGTGTAGCAAGAGGAAGAACCGAAGCAATAGCCGCTCTGTTAATACCTCTTATTCTTCTGACAATAATTGTTGCGCCTGTAATCAAAGCGCCGGTGTTTCCCGCGCTTACAAAAGCGTCAACCTCGCCCCTGGACAAGCATTTCATGCCAACACTCATGGATGAGTCTCGTTTTTCTCTTACAACGCTGAGGGGGCTGTCCTCCATGGTAACAACCTGATCCGCTTGAACAATCTCAATGCCTGCAAGACTGATTTCATTCTTGACGGCAACGTCAGAAATGATATTCTCATCGCCAACGAGCATTATAGTATGGTCCTTAAACTCTTTAACAGCCCATTCAGCGCCTTTCAGCATCTCTAATGGGGCGTTGTCACCGCTCATTGCATCTATAAGTATTTTCATCTTTATAGGTCAAAGATGTCGAAGCTCTTTATTATATCAAGAGAACGTGAAGCATATGCCTCATTTCGACACTTTTTGCCTCCTTTAACTTTTTTATCAAAAGGTGCTATTATTCCAAAATTGGCATTCATCGGCTGGAAAGACGAAGAAACGCCTCCCTCGCTGACATAGTGAGCCAAAGCGCCGATTTCAGTCTCCTTCGGGAATATTACAGGCGGCTTTTCAAGCGCAGCCATAGCCGCATTCACGCCTGCCACAAAACCAGATGAAGCAGACTCAACGTATCCCTCAACACCTGTCATTTGTCCTGCAAAATAAATTCTGCCCTCTTTTTTCACTGAATAAACAGGAGTTAAGAATCCTGGAGAGTTCAAATAGGTATTTCTGTGCATTACACCGTATCTGAAAAATTCAGCATTTTCGAGTCCGGGAATAAGGCTGAAAACGCGTTTTTGCTCTCCAAATGTAAGATGAGTCTGGAAGCCAACTATGTTGTACATAGTTCCTTCCTTATTTTCTCTTCTAAGTTGTACGGTGGCAAAAGCATCCTCGCCTGTTGACGGCACAGGAAGCCCGACAGGCTTCATAGGACCAAAGCGGAGAGTATCGTATCCTCTTGATGCCATAACCTCAACGGGCATGCACCCCTCAAAGACCTCAAGCTTTTTCTGTGATTCAGAATCAAATTCCTTAAGCTCAGCGGTCTTTGCGCTTAACAAGGCATTATAAAATACGTCATACTCTTCTTTTGTCATGGGACAATTCAGATAGTCCTCGGGGTTTCCCTTTCCGTATCTCGAATAGAAGAAAGCAACGTCTGTATTGATTGTTGAAAAATCAATAATGGGCGCAGCAGCATCAAAGAAATGAAGCTCCGAGCCACCCGTATATTCAGAAATACTTTCTGCCATAGCATCAGAGGTCAAGGGACCCGTGGCAATAACCACTATACCATCCTTGGGTATTTCTGTAATTTCTTCCTCAATAACGGTAATATTGGGATGATTTTTAATTTTATTTGTAATATAATCGCTGAACCGCTGGCGGTTAACTGCCAAAGCAGATCCCGCGGGAACCTCTGTTGCGTATGCAGCTTCGATTATAAGCGAGCCAAGCTGCTTTAACTCCTCTTTCAAAAGGCCGACCGCATTATTCAATTGGTTGGAACGAAGCGAATTGGAGCAAACAAGCTCCGCGAATCCGTCGCTATGATGAGCGGGCGAACGTTTGTAAGGCTTCATTTCATAAAGCTCAACCTTTACGCCGAGTTTTGCAGCGGCGTAAGCAGCCTCACAGCCCGCAAGTCCAGCACCAATAACCTTAATTGTATTTTCTGACATTATTCTATTACCGTCATTTCCTCGTCACGCTTATAACCGCAGTTCTTCTCCTTGCAAACTACGCTTTTACGGCTCTTACGATAATAAAGCATTGCGCCGCAGTCAGGACAATTCTCGGAAAGTGGCATATCCCAGCTTGAAAAATCGCACTTAGGATATTTTTCACAGCTGTAGAAGAGCATCTTGCCCTTTCCATGTCTTGCAAGAACGTTAGACGCGCATTTAGGACATTTTACACCTGTGTTGGTAACCTTCTGCTTTGTGAAGGTACATTCGGGATAGTTCTGGCAAGCGTAAAAGCTTCCGTATCTACCATTTCTTACTACCATCTCACCACCGCAAAGCTCACATTTAAAGCCTGCGAATTCGGGTGTTGAAACCTCGGCAGAAGCAACCCTTCCATTTTTATCAACAGCCTTTGTGCACTTGCACTGAGGATAGTTGGGGCACGCAAGGAATTTACCGAATCTTCCGTTCTTGTAAATCATCTTAGAGCCACAAATATCACAAGGAATATCACTTTCCTCAACAGGAATAACAATTTCAGTCTTTTTGTCAATTGCAGAGGCTGCATCAAGGTCTGCCTCAAATTTTTTATAGAAATCTGAAAGTACACCTGTAATAGTATTCTCTCTGTTTTCAATGGAGTCAAGCTTTGTCTCCATTGAAGCCGTAAATTCATAGTCTATAATCTGAGGAAAATGCTCTCTCATAAAGTTGGTTGTAATCTCTCCGAGAGGAGTAGCAACTAAGCTCTTGCCATCACGCTTAACGTATTCACGGGAAATTATTATAGAAATTATGGGAGCATAGGTAGAGGGTCTGCCAATCCCGTTTTCCTCAAGGAATTTAATGAGCGATGCCTCGGTATATCTTGCAGGAGGCTCTGTGAAATGCTGCTGCTTTTTAACGTTGGAAGCAGAAAGCACCTCACCCTGCTTAATATTGGGAAGTGTAACAAGATTATACTCGTCGGTTTCAGGGTCCTCGCTAAATTCATCGGTATAATCGTAAATTGTCAAATATCCCTTGGATTTTACAACGTATCCGCCGGTTTTAAACAGATAACCGGAATTTTCAATTTCAACAGAAACCGTGTCAAGAACGGCGCACTCCATCTGGCTGGCGATAAAACGCTCCCAGATCAGCTTATAAAGTCTATACTGCTCTGTTGAAAGCATTTTTCTTATAGACTTAGGGGTAATATATACGTTAGAAGGGCGAATTGCTTCATGGGCATCCTGTGATGATGCGCTTGACTTGTAGGTTCTGGGAGATTTAGGCAAAAATTCGTTGCCATAATTTTCTTTTATAAACGAAGCGCAGGATTTCTTTGCAACATCGGAAATTCTGATTGAGTCGGTACGCATATAGGTAATAAGACCCTGCACACCGCCATACTGCGCGCCAAGATTCAAACCGTCATAAAGCTCCTGGGCAACCTTCATAATTCTCTGCGACTGGTACCCAAGCTGCTTGGACGCCTCCTGTTGAAGTGTTGAAGTTGTAAAGGGCGGAGCGGGCTGCTTGTACTTAATCGCATGCTTAACCGAGGTTACGTTAAAGCTACCGCTATTGATTTTATCCTCAACAGCCTTTGCCTCACTCTCATCGGAAAGCTTGATTTTTCCCTGCTTATTGCCGTAAAACTTAACGTTTATAGATTCGCCATCGTTATTAAGAAGCGATGCGTCGATAGTCCAGTACTCCTGAGGGACAAACGCGCGTATTTCCTCCTCACGTTCTGTTACTATTCTTGCGGCAACAGACTGAACTCTTCCGCCAGAAAGTCCGCTTTTAACGTTTTTCCAAAGCACCTCGCTGAGCTTGAATCCAACGAGACGGTCAAGAATTCTTCTTGCCTGCTGTGAATTAACAAGATCCTCGTTAATTTTACGGGGATTCTTAATAGACTCCTTAACTGCATTCTGTGTAATCTCGTTAAAGGTTACTCTGCACGCGCTGTCAGCAGGAATTCCAAGCTGATTTGCAATATGCCAGGAAATCGCCTCACCCTCACGGTCAGGGTCGGTTGCAAGATATATCTTGCTTGCGTTTTTCGCTTCCTTTTTCAGCTCCTTGATAACGTCGCCCTTGCCTCTTATATTTATATAATGGGGTTCAAAATTGTTATCAACGTCAATACCAAGAGTGCTTTTGGGCAAATCCCTGATATGTCCCTTAGAAGCAACAACCTTATAATTAGAGCCTAAATATCCTTTAATTGTATTCGCCTTTGCAGGAGATTCCACAATAACTAAATTCGCCATTTATTTTTAAGCAGTATATACTGCGCCTTTCTTAATTTGATTTTCGAGCTACATTTTCACCGGGTAATAGCTCAATGAAACCACCCATTTCAAGCTTAAGCAGACGTTTCATAACGTCTCTTAACGTCTTGCCTTCTGAAACAAGAGATTCAATAGAACAAGGAGAATCGGCAGGGATTCTCTTATAAATTTCTAATGCTTCCTTATCGAAATTATCCGGTGGCTCATTATATGAAGCCTGTTTTGAAATTTCAGGTGCGACAACTACCTTTTCTTTATCAGCCCTTCCCTTTGAAAAAGGAATCTTAAAGATATCGTCGCTGGGACAATTAGCCACAATCCCGTATTCTGAGAGCTTGGTCATCATATCAACGCCAGTTTTTTCCCTCAGCAGAAACGGATTAACCAATCCGCTATATCTCTTATCAAGCTGACCTATAACGTCCTCTGCCTTGGTGCAAATTTTTGCGCCATTCTTTATAAGCATGTTACATAGCTCGCTTTTCTTTGAGCCAACATTGCCCGGTAAAGCAAAAAGCTGACGTTCCTGTTCCTGAGCATATCTTGCAGTAATGAGAGCTCCGGACTTCTCTTCTCCCTCGAATACTACAGTAGCACAGGACAAACCGCTTACAATTCTATTCCTTTTCGGAAAATTATATCTCGACGGCTGCGTTCCCGGAGCGAACTCTGTAATAACACAACCGTTTTTAACTATTTCTCTCGCAAGTCGCAAATGCTGAGATGGATAACACACGTCAATGCCGCTGCCTATAACAGCAATCGTTCTTCCACCTGCAGAAAGCGCGCCTGCATGGCATACGCCATCAATTCCAAGCGCCATTCCCGAAACAATGGTTATGCCTGCGCTGGCAAGGTCATAACTAATTTTAAAAGCATTTCTTCTTCCATAATCACTAAGAGAACGAGTACCAACCGCGCTTACGGCGCAAATACTATTAAAATCGGGCAATACTCCTCTGTAATACAAAAGAACAGGCGGAGTGCTTATCTCTCTTAAGGACTGCGGAAAGGCACTGTCATTATAGCACAAAATACCAACCTTATGCTTTTTACAAAATTCATATATTTCTTTTGCTTTATCAAGGCTTTTATTTTCAAGAGCTCCTCTATCGGAGCATCTGTATCCTACCACAGATGAAATTTTCTTGTCATCTGCGTTATATATAGCTTCAGCATCATCGAATTCCTTGATAAGCTTTGCAAAAGTAGGCGCTGATGGACTACAAGACAGGGATAGCCATATCCAATATATCAATTTATCCATAAGCACCTCCGTTTTTTAGATTTTATTTTGCTCCCACATAAACACAGCTGCCGCAACAGAAGCGTTAAGCGATTCAGCCTTGTTTGAAATGGGAATATATACGCTGCCTGAGCATTCAGCGGATATTTCGGGTGAAATACCATGCCCCTCATTGCCAATAATGAAAATATCGCTCTTATTCGGAGAAATATCTATGATGCTTTTAGCATTATCAGTTAATTCAGCAGCAAAAACACGTCTTCCTGACTCTTTAGCAGCCTTCACAAAGGACATAAAGTCAGAAACAATAGTTACCTTTACACCAAAAAGCGTCCCCATCGCCGCCCTTACGGTTTTAGGATTGTAAATATCCGCAGAATCTGCCGACAGGACGATATGGTCAACACCAAAGGCAACAGCGCTTCTTATTACTGCTCCGAGGTTACCCGGATCACGCAAAGAATAGAGCGCAAGAGCCCTTTCACCCTCTAAAATGAAAAAGTCTTCCTTATATATTATATCCATATTGGCAAAAAAGTCAAGATATTTTATTACGCTAATTATTCCTTGAGGCGCTTTTTCGTTAGAAATTTTCTCAAAAGCACTCTCAGATAGGGTTATTACAGAGCAATTTTCATAAATTTCAGAGCTCATATAAGGCTCAAGCAAATCAAGAAAATGCTCCCTTTTACTCTCTGTAATAAAGATATGTGTAACCGGCAGATTACATGAAAGCGCATCAATAGTAAGCTTCAGTCCGTCTGCGATAAATGCATTATTTTTGCTTCTGCCTTTTTTATCGGCAAGCGATGCCGCCCATTTCACCGTTTCATTGTTTCTGCTTGAAATTATATCCCGAATAATCTTCATTTTTATCCATCCAATATGTTTTAATTTCCTAAAAAAAGAACCCCGGTTTTGCATGAAGCAAAACCGGGTAGTCTATTAAAGCGCAGCCTTAGCCTTTTCGCAGATTGCTGCGAATGCTTCCTTATCGGAAACTGCAATCTCTGCAAGCATCTTTCTGTTAAGATCGATGCCAGCCTTCTTAAGACCGTGCATAAGGGTGGAATAGTTCATTCCGCAAACCTTAGCCTGTGCGCTGATTCTGGTAATCCAAAGAGCACGGAAATCTCTCTTCTTCTGCTTACGTCCAACGTATGCCTTGTTACCGCTCTTCATTACAGCCTGCTTAGCCATCTTGAAGTGCTTAGATTTAGAACCCCAGTAGCCCTTAGCTGCTTTAAGTATGCTATTTCTTCTCTTGCGCGTCATCATAGCGCCCTTAACTCTTGCCATTTTACATTATCCTCCAATTTTTCTCTGTAATGCCCAAATTACTTGTTGATAAGGGCTCTGTAAGTAGGTGCAAAGCTTTCGCTAAGAACTGCGCCCTTGCGAAGACCTCTCTTACGCTTTGCGGTCTTGAGACCGAGCTTGTGACGATGATTGTTGTGAGACATTTTTACCTTGCCGCTTCCGGTGAGAGAGAATCTCTTGGCAGAAGCCTTGTGTGTCTTAATCTTTCCCATTTTTATTCTCCTTTTTGTCTGGGTAAAACCCAATTTTTAATAAACTTATTTCTTGTCCTGCTTAACGGGGCTTAATATGATAGACATAAATCTTCCGTCAAGCACAGGCTTTTTCTCGGCAACACCGGCCTCGCGGCATGCCTCCTCAAACCTTAAGATGACCTCACGGCCAAGCTCTGTATGAGACATTTCTCTGCCCTTAAAGCGAACTACAGCCTTAACCTTATTACCCTCAGCAAGGAACTTCTTCGCATGATTAACTCTTGTGTCGAAGTCGTGCTGCTCGATACGGCAGGAAAGCTGAATTTCCTTTACCTTAACTATAACCTGCTTCTTTTTCGCTTCTTTTTCCCTCTTGTCACGTTCGAAGCAGAACTTACCGTAATCTATAGCACGGCAAACAGGGGGAGTGGCATTAGCCACGATAAGAACAAGATCAACGCCGTTGTTATATGCATAAGAACGCGCATCGTCAATCTTCATAATTCCGACTTGCTCATTATTAGGTCCGATTACTCTTACTTCCTGAGCAGTGATTTCCTCGTTGATAGGCAAATCCTTAGAATTGTTGGGTTTAATAGTTTTGTACCTCCAAGAACAAAAAAATGCATACGAAGAATTTTCGTACGCATACAACATTACCTAATAGGCAAACGTATTAACCATAACGCACCGTATGTGGTATGGTGAGAACGAAAATTCTACTTTATTTTAAAAGTCTATTTCAACTTCGCAGATATTATATCACTACAAAAGCAATTTGTCAAGAGTTTTTTTATGTTTTTTTATTTTTTTGCATTTTCCACTTTTTTACCAAACTTTTTCTTATAAAATTGTGGAAAATTCCATCTTTACAAAGCATCGACAATGTAGTATAATTATTTCGCTGCAGAACCCTGGCGAAAGATTCATCAATCCTATGATGCAAATACGGACGCGCAAAGGGCTCGGTTATTGGTTGAGAATTGTCTCATGTATTACATATTGCAGCAAATTGACCATCACGTGGGGGCGTGGTGGTTTTTTTGTTGCAATTACATTGACATCTTTCATTCATTATGATATTATATTGGTAGTATCATTCGAAAGAAAGGAATACAACAATGAAAGAAAAAATTCTTACCAATAAAAAGAGAGGTATGCTTGTTCTTGTGCTATGTGTTTTAGCTCTTATTGCAAGCCTTGCCCTTACGATTTATGGCGCGACTCTCAGCACCGACGAAACTGCGCATCCATTGCTTATTTCAGGCATTGTGTGTCTTTGCCTTTGCTGGATTCCCCTGCCCGGTCTTAAGGTATTGAAGCCCCAGGAAGCGCTCGTTCTTACTCTTTTCGGCAAATACAAGGGCACAATTAAGGGCGACGGCTTCTTCTGGGTAAACCCCTTCTGCACATCCTTTAACCCCGCAGCAAAAACCAAGCTTAATCAGAGTGGTGACGTAAGCACACAAACATCTGTATTTACAGGCGGAGAAATTGCGAATTCCGGCAATATAGCTGCTGAAAATCATAAAATTTCTCTTAAAATTATGACCTTAAACAATAGCAGACAAAAAATCAACGATTGCCTCGGAAATCCCGTGGAAATCGGTATTGCGGTTATCTGGCGAGTAGTTGACACTGCTGCGGCAGTGTTTAACGTTGATAACTACAAGGAATTCCTCTCGCTCCAGTGCGACAGCGCGCTTCGTAACGTAGTAAGAATCTACCCTTATGACGTAGCTCCCGGTGTTGATACCACAGGTGACGGTGTTGCTGACGAAGGCAGCCTTCGCGGTTCAAGCGAGGTTGTTGCAGAAAGAATCAAGAACGAAATTCAGTCGCGAGTTAACGAGGCTGGAATTGAAATTCTCGAAGCAAGAATTACATATCTTGCATACGCGCCCGAAATCGCAGCGGTAATGCTTCAACGTCAGCAAGCATCCGCAATTATTGATGCGCGAAAAATGATTGTTGACGGCGCGGTAGGTATGGTAGAAATGGCGCTCGACAGACTTTCCAAAAACGACACCGTAAAGCTTGACGATGTAAGAAAGGCCGCTATGGTTTCTAATCTCTTGGTTGTTCTCTGCGGAAACAAGGATGCGCAGCCCGTTGTGAATTCAAGTTCATTACATTGATTATTAAATATGCCCGCATTGATTTGCGGGTATATTTTTTAAAAAAATTTCAAAAAGGTATTGACAAAATCAAACTCTGATGATATACTTGTAAAGTAATTTGCTTTACAGTGGATTTGAGAGGATTTTTTATGTTTGAAAAGAATATGAAAATTGCATATCTTCTCGATTTTTATGCTGACCTGCTTGATTCGCATGTTGGAGATATAATGAGAGCCTACTACGACGATGACCTTTCTCTTTCAGAGATTGCGGCAGGCGCAGGAATTTCAAGGCAAGGCGTTCGGCATCTTATCAAAAAGGCAGAAGAACAGCTTGAATTCTACGATAGCAAATTAGGACTTGCGGCAAGACACGCCGAGCTTGTTTGCGTATGCGATTCGCTTAACGAAATAAGCGAAAAGCTCGCGAAAGATAGCGTACATAGCAACGATGCTGAAGAAATTAAGCGTCTTTGCAAGGTTATTATGAAAGGAAATCAAGATGTTCCAAAGTCTAACCGATAAGCTTGCCAATGCTTTTAAGAAATTCAGAAGCAAGGGAAAGCTTACTGAGGCTGACGTCAAGGAAGGTATGCGCGAGGTCAAGCTTGCGTTGCTAGAAGCAGACGTTAACTTTAAGGTTGTAAAGAGCTTCACACAGACCGTCACAGAACGTGCTGTTGGCTCCGAGGTTCTTGAAAGCCTGCTTCCCGCGCAGCAGATCGTTAAGATAGTTAACGAGGAGCTGATTGCGCTTATGGGCGGCGAAACACCTAAAATAAATATCAATCCCAAGCCCCCTACCGTTGTAATGATGGTTGGTCTTCAAGGTGCCGGTAAAACTACGCATGCTGCAAAAATCGCAAATATGTTCAGGCAGAAAAGCAAAAATCCCCTTCTCGTTGCCTGTGACGTATATAGACCTGCGGCGGTTGATCAGTTAAAAATTGTTGGTGCATCGGTTAATGTTCCCGTGTTCTCAATGGGTACTAAAATATCTCCCGTTGAAATCGCCAAGGCAGGCGTTGAGCATGCGAAGAAGAACGGTCACGACCTTGTTATCATAGACACGGCAGGCCGTCTGCACATCGACCAAGAGCTTATGGATGAGCTTGTTAATATTAAAGAACAGGTTCAGCCCTCTGAAATCCTTCTTGTTGTTGACGCTATGACAGGTCAGGATGCCGTAAACGTTGCAAAATCCTTTAACGAGCTTCTCGACATCACAGGCGTTGTTTTAACCAAGATGGACGGAGACACCCGAGGCGGTGCTGCTCTTTCGGTCAAATTCATCACAGGCAAACCGATTAAATTTATCGGTACAGGCGAAAAGATGGATGCCCTTGAGCTCTTCCACCCCGACAGAATGGCATCGAGAATTCTCGGAATGGGCGATATTCTTTCGCTTATCGAAAAGGCTGAGGCGGCTTACGATGAGAAAAACGCCAAGGAGCTTGAGCGTAAGATGCGCGAGCAGACCTTCACTCTCGAGGACTTCCTCGATCAGATGCGTCAGCTGAAGAAAATGGGCAATTTAGACCAGATTCTTGCAATGATGCCTGGTACGAACACCGGTGCACTTAAAAATGCACAGGTTGACGAGAAACAGATGGCAAGAATTGAGGCAATTATACTTTCCATGACTCCCGAGGAACGCGCAAAGCCTGATCTGATTAACGGATCAAGACGTAAGCGTATCGCAAAAGGCTGCGGACTCGGTGTTGAGGACGTAAACAGACTGTTAAAGCAGTTTGATCAGATGAAGAAAATGATGAAGCAATTATCCGGCATGAATCCAAAGCGCATGCGTGGAATGCGACTTCCCTTTTAATTAAAAACAAAAAAATAAAAAAATATAATCATTTTGGAGGAAAACAAAAATGGCAGTAAAAATCAGACTTAAGAGAATCGGCGCGAAGAAGTCTCCCTTCTATCGTGTAGTTGTAGCAGACGAGAGATCTCCTCGTGACGGTAAGTTCATCGAGGAAATCGGTTACTACAACCCCCTCACCAATCCCGCTGATATCAAGATTGACGCTGACAAGGCTAACAAGTGGCTTGCAAACGGTGCTCAGCCTACCGAGACTGTTAGATCTCTTCTCAAGAAGAGCGAAATTATTAAGTAATTTCAGAATCGGGTAGCGAAATGGATTTTAAAGAAATACTTACCAACATTGCCCGTGCTATCGTTGATAATCCCGACGCAGTAAAGGTTGAAGAAACCGTAAACGGTGACGACGTTGAACTCGTTCTTACCGTTGCCGAGGACGATACCGGCATGGTAATCGGCCGTCACGGCAGAATTGCAAAGGCGATTCGCCAGATTATGAAGGCTGCTGCAAATACCTGCGGTAAGCACGTAACCGTTGAAATTAAGTAAACGGCCAAAGGGGGCTGTCACATTTGGTAAAACCGAAAAAAGTCCGAAAAATGTAAAAACACGTATGATAAGCAAAAAACTGTAAATGAGACAGTAGTAATGCCGAAATCCTACAGATTTCTATAATTTTATGGACTTTTTCTACCGCCGTTTTCACCACTTACCGTACGTTTGTACGGCTTAACGTGGTGAAAAACGTCGCTTTTTCCTCAAATTTGCCTATCCCCTTTCAAGAAAAGAGGCTTTCTCAAATGCATTTGAGAAAGCCTCTTTTCTATTTCCTATTGCAATAAATGAAATTATATAGTATAATTAAAATACAAAAAGCAAAAGAGAGGTATTTATATGAAAAAATATATTATGTCGCTTGACCAAGGAACGACAAGCTCTCGCGCTATTATTTTCAACAAAGACGGAGAAATCGTCAGCTTAGTTCAGCGCGAATTTCCGCAAATATTCCCCAAAGAAGGCTGGGTTGAGCATGACCCAATGATTATATGGTCAACGCAGATTGCCGCATGCACCGAGGCGCTTACAAAAATAGGCGCTTCCTGGAGCGAAATATACGGTATAGGCATAACAAACCAAAGAGAAACAACGGTCATCTGGGATAAAAAAACAGGTTCTCCTATATATAACGCTATCGTATGGCAATGCCGTCGTACCGCCGATTATTGCGAGGAGCTTAAGGCGGGCGGATACACCGATTTTATCCGTCAAAAGACAGGGCTTTTGCTTGACCCTTATTTTTCCGCAACTAAAATCAGCTGGATACTTGATAATGTCAGCGGAGCTCGCGAAAAAGCAGAAAATGGCGAGCTTTGCTTTGGAACAATTGACAGCTGGCTTATATGGCAACTCACAGGCGGAAAGGTTCACGCAACCGACTACTCCAACGCCTCAAGAACTATGCTTTTCAATATAAGCACTCTTGATTGGGATGACGAGCTTCTCAAGTTGTTTAATATCCCCCGCTCTATTCTGCCCGAGGTTAAGCCCTCATCTTATATATATGGATATACTGACACCAAGCTGCTTGGAGCTGAAATTGCAATCGGAGGCGTAGCGGGCGACCAGCAGGCCGCGCTATTCGGTCAATGCTGCTTCAACACAGGAGAACTTAAGAACACTTATGGTACAGGCGCATTTTTACTTATGAACATAGGCGAGAAGCCGCAGATAACCAATTCAGGACTTGTAACGACTATTGCCTGGGGCATTGACGGCAAGGTAAGCTATGCTCTGGAGGGCTCTGTTTTCGTTTGCGGCGCCGCAATTCAGTGGCTCCGCGACGGCTTAAAGCTTATCGAATCTGCCGCTGATTGCGAATACTACGCAAAAAAGGTAAAGGATTCAGGCGGCGTTATCGTTGTACCCGCATTTGCAGGACTTGGCGCTCCGTATTGGGACCCTTATGCAAGAGGAATTATTGTAGGCATAACAAGAGCAACTACAAAAAATCATATTATCAGAGCTACCGTAGAGTCAATGGCTTACCAGACTGCAGATATTGTTGAGTTGATGGAAAATTCCACAGGTATTAAGGTCGAGGGACTTTCGGTTGACGGCGGAGCTGCTGCCAACGAGCTGCTTCTTGACTTCCAGGCAGACCTTTTGGGTATCAACGTTTACCGTCCCGAATGTATTGAAACCACAGCCCTTGGCGCAGCATATCTTTGCGGACTCGCCACAGGTGTATATAAATCAACCGATGAAATTAAACAGAATCGTAAAATCGCAAAAACCTACTCTCCTACCAAGGATAGCGAGTGGATAGAAGAAAAAATATCAACCTGGAAAAAGGCTGCGCACCGCAGCTTAGGCTGGAAATAAAGAAATCCCTATTATACCCGAGCGGTATAATAGGGATTTTTCTACCATATAAAAGGAATAAGTCTGTATTTTACATTTTTAGTATATTCATCATATCCGTCAAGACCTTCAACAAGCACCTTTTCCTCATTCTTTATTCTTTTCGCAATAATAAAAGGATAAGCAAGGAATACAACCAGGGATATAAGCGAGCCAAGAACAAGCGGCATGGATATAAACAAAACAAGAGTCACTGCATACATCGGATGACGTACTATGCCGTAAAGGCCTGTGGAAACCACCTTTTGCCCTTCCTGCACCTCAATCGTACGAGACAAATATGTATTTTCGCGAAGAACCTCTGCATAAAGCAGATATGAAGCAAGAAAAAGAACTACGCCCACAATGGTAACCCAAGTCGGAAGTTCTAGCCACATAAATCTGTGGTCAAGGCCTGCCACAACAAAGCCTACAATGAACATAAGTCCCGAAAGCTTTACAACTAGCTGCTGCTCGCCCTGCTTTTCCTTGACGTTTAGCCTTTTTTCAAGAAGCGCAGGATTTTTTATCATCATTGCTATTCCTGCAATGAACATGGGCACAAAAAGAATTCCCATCAAAATCCAGCCGTTTATAAAATTCAAATCGCCTGCAGGAAGAAAGATAAGAAGTCCTACGAGCAACACTCCAAGTGTAAATTTAAGTATTGCGCTGCAAAAAAGCTTTAAACTCATTTTACGTGTCTCCTTTTAATTCGTACAAAGCATTTGAAAGATTAACAAAATCCTCGGTAGAAAGCCTTTCGCCGCGAATACGTGAATCGAATCCGCATTTTTCAATAGATCCTGCAATCTGCTCCTTTGTAAAGCCGCCAAGCTTTGCCGAAAGAGCATTTTCAAGGGTTTTTCTTCTCATCTCAAAGGCTGCTTTTATGCAATTTCTGAAAAGCTTGTCATCCTTAATATCAAAGGGACATTTTTCATGTAAATCTATTCTTATTACAGCGCTATCAACCTTAGGCGCAGGAATGAAGCATCCTGCAGAAACCTTAAAAAGCTTACGTACAGAGCCGTAATAACCAAGGACAGCGGTAATCGAGCCGTAATCTGCGCTACCGGGCTTTGCAACAAGCCTTGCGGCAACCTCATTTTGCACCATAACCGTAATAGATGAAAATTTAACGTCAGATTCAAGCAAATACATCAGAATAGGGGTGGTGATATAGTACGGAAGATTTGCGCAAACCGAAACGGGCATTTCCTCGGAATACTCATCAACAAGTTTCTTCAGGTCCACCTTCATAATATCATCATTGATAACGGTAATATTATCGTACTCTGCGAGAGTTTTGTTAAGAACCGGTATCAATCCGCGGTCTATCTCGACGGCTACAACCTTTTTGTATCGCAATGCAAGCTCCTGCGTAAGACAACCTATTCCGGGACCGATTTCAAGTATCATACGCGCGCTTGTATCAGCGCAGTTATCAGCAATATCCTCGGGGATAATTCTATTAGTCAGGAAGTTCTGCCCGAACTCCTTACGGAACGAAATTCCCGCATCAGACATAACGGATTTAATAACGTTTATGTTACAAAGGTCCATATTTCCCTCCTTCTTTAAAAAAAGAGAGGCTACTGACCTCTCTTTGCAGATTTGGAGCTGGTAGTGGGACTCGAACCCACGACCTGCGCATTACGAATGCGCTGCTCTACCAACTGAGCCATACCAGCAAACAATCGCTTAATTATTTTACCACTTAATAAGCAATTTGTCAATAGAAAAATCCAAAAAAGCCTCGATTGTTAAAATACAATCGAGGCTTCTTCTACTTCATCTTATAAACAAAGCGCCTAAACATTTCAAAAGGAATTACCGTAGATGCAAGTAATATAACAAAGCTCAACTCGTATGTTAAAAGCGGTACGCATCTGAACAAGCTGCCGCCAAAGTAAATCATACAGATTTGTATCAGGCAAATAAGCAGCATTATGAAAATAAAAGGCTTGTTTTTTCCAATGTTTGACAGCAACCAAAGCCTCGAGCATCTTGCAAGAAAACAGTTGAAAATTCCCGAAAATACGAACAAAGCATAAAATGCTGTGTAGAATTTTTCAGTAGGATAAACCCCGCCGTACATGCTCCTTGTAACGTAAGATGTAAGGAAAAGTATACATAATAGCAGTGTATATGCCCCTGTTACGAAAATTTGGTTAAGCATATCACGTGATAAAATCTGCTCATTTCTATGCTTTGGTTTTTCATTCATGTAGTATTCAAGCGGAGCTTCACCTGCGAATGCAAGGCCTCCCAAGGTGTCCATTATGATGTTAATCCAAAGCATCTGTATAATGGTTATCGGAGTGTCGACACCAACCAGCTGACCAATAAGAGAAACACCGCACGCAGCTATATTCATTGTGAGCTGGAACGTTATAAATTTCCTTATTGACTTAAAAATAGTCCGACCGTATAAAATAGTTTTTGAAATTGCAAGAAAGCTGTTATCAAGTATAACAATATCAGATGCGCTTTTGGCAATATCCGTGCCACTTCCCATTGAAAATCCAATATCAGCAAGCTTTAATGATGGAGCGTCATTGATGCCATCTCCGGTCATTCCAACCACCAAGTCAAGCTCCTGGGAAAGTCTCACCATTCTCGTTTTATCCTGTGGCAAGGCTCTTGAAATTACTCTGATTTTAGGTAAAATTGCCTTAATTTCATCATCCGTCATTTTGTGAAGCTCATCACTGCTTACGGCTATATGCCCCGCCCTTTTATTGAGTATTCCGCATTCCTCGGCAATTGCAGTAGCTGTTTCCTTTCCGTCGCCTGTTATCATTACAATTTGTATGCCCGCTCCAAGCACACGTTTTACCGACTCGCAAACTCCATTCCTTATTTTGTCCTTCATTACTATGAGTGCAATAAACGTCATTTCATTGCCTGCTTTTTCATCATAAAAGGCAACTCCAATGACTCTTTCACCTCTTTTTACTGACTCATAATAGGTTTTATGTACGTCTTCCGAATTAAATTTTACTCTATTACCATTTTCATCAATTGCATACTTCGATAAGGATAAAATAATTTCTGCCGCGCCTTTTATAAGCGTTAATCCGTTTTTTAGTTTAACTTTCGATTCTTTTCTCTCGCTTGAAAATGGTGTTTTGGATACCACGGAGCACTTTACGGCATCATCATCCTTAAAAAAATCAAAAATTGCCCTGTCTGTCGCATTTCCGCCTGTTATTTCCTTACCTATCTTTATTACGTCGCTGTTATATTTTGCGCTCATATTAAGAAGCTCGTATATTTTACTGCACTTTTTTATAGAGGAAAGCGATTTATGTATTTGCGAATGAGTAACGATTCTATCGCATTGTGGCTTTCCAACAGTAATAGTGCCCGTCTTGTCAGTAAAGAGAATATTCATCGAGCCGGCAGTTTCAATGCCAACAAGCTTTTTAACAAGAATATTATCATTTATCATCTTATTCATATTTGCCGAAAGAACCACCGTTATCATCATTGGTAGCCCTTCAGGCGCTGCAACAACTACAACTGTAATCATAAGAGTTATTGCTTTTATAAATGAAGAGGATACATTCCGAAAATTACTTATATAATAAATGATTTTTTCCGCATTATACCCATTATCAACAACGATAGAGTTAAACAAGTAGACTACTCCAACAATTATTGCGATAATATATCCTATTTTACTGATTTGTGTAGCAAGCTTTCCAAGTCGAAGCTTCAAGGGACTTACTCTGGTTTCGGTTTGCACGTCCTTGGCAACCATTCCGTAGTATGTCGACGCCCCAACGCGACCTACTTTCATTATGCCGCTTCCGTTAGTTATTATTGAACCTCTGAAAACCTTTGAGGTTGAGGATAAATCCCAATCACTGTCAGCGCCGGGGACCTTTACGCACTCTACGCTCTCTCCGTTAAGCGCAGACTGATCTACCGATATCTTCCCGCTTATCAAAATACCGTCAGCCTGTATTTTTTCGCCAACAGATAAATAGACTACATCTCCCACAACAAGCCCCGAGGCTTCAATTTTTCGAATTTCCCCATCTCTTAAAACACTGACCGTGCTGTCAATACTATCTTCATTTATCTTTTCAAATGCATTTTCGCTACGATATTCCGAGGCAGTCGACACAAGTGTTGAAATCAGTATTGCAGCAATAATGCCACCAATTTCAAAAAAATTTATATTACCAAAGGTAAAAACAACCTGTAAAGCAAGCGCTATCATCAGGATTCTGATTATAGGATCTGATAGATTTTCAAAAAATCTTTTTATAAACCCCTTGCTTTTTTCCTTGCGCAAGCTGTTATCTCCATAAAGCTCCATGGATTTTTTTGCCTCTTCGCTGGTAAGCCCTTTTATTTCTTTTCTCATTTCAAACTCCTCATATATATTAGCTTGTATATCTAACTAAACTATATGAACAACCTCCCCTAAAAATGAGAAAAGAGCTGTCAAAATTAAATGACAGCTCTTTTTAGGACCCGCATGGCCGTGTAAAGTATAAATTTAACCCGGTCAAACCAGGTGGGTGTCCTCTCTGTTCCTTTGCGCTTCCAACGTCCGCTTGGAGAGGGTCATCATCTAAGATAAGCGCTCTCGGCGGGAGGCCTGCATCCCAAAACAGAAGTTTATCCAGACTCCCTTGCAATGTGTGTAGGTTCAAATATCACAATATCACGCACCACGCAGGAAAATTTCAAATTAAGCGTCGTAATCAGCGTCGCTGAAGAGAAGATCGTTGAAGTAATCCTCTACCTTGTCAAACTCATCGTCATCATCGATGCTTTCAAGCAAGAGATCCTCGCCATCCTCGGTAACTCTGAGGATAACGTACTCCTCGCACTCCTCATCATTTGCGGGAATGAGAGCAAAGTAAAGCTTCTCATCGATAGTTGCTCTTGCAATAAGCTGGAAATCAAGCTCCTCGCCTGTTTCCTCGTCTGTAAGAGTGTAAACCATCTCTTCAAGCTCTTCTACTTCTTCATTAATGTTCTTTTCCATATCAGCCATAATTATACTCCTATGTTTTATTTTTTATAATAATTTTATTAATATTGAATTTGAAACGTAGAATCCACGTTCTGTAAGTGATAATGTGTCCTCGGAAAGATTAACAAGCCCAAGATTTGATAGCTCTGTTATCACTTTCTCTCTGCCGTCAAGAAAATCAACTCCGAACCGCTCCTTGTATTCACTAAGAGAAATTCCATCTTTAAGTCTGAGTCCCAGCATAACGTACTCGTATGCCTCATCGGCCTTATCGAGTAGCTCATCGTACTGAAGTACATCCTTTTTGTCGATATACCCCTTATAATCTCTTGTATTTCCAAACCGTCTGCCCTTGTAGAAAGAATACGAGCTAAGTCCAACGCCTATATAGTCATCGCAATGCCAATATTTAATATTGTGCATACATTCATAGCCGTTTAGGCAATAGTTTGAAATTTCATAATGCTTATAGCCATTCTTGCCTAAAATTTCAGATGCAAGGTAGTACATATCGCATTCATCGTCGTCGGTAGGTAAAGCGAGACTATCCATTTTGTCAAAAAACGGAGTTCCTTCCTCTAAAATCAGTCCATATACAGATATATGAGGCAATTTAAGTGCCAAGACTTTATTTAGGGTCTCTTCAAAGCTCTCCTTTGTTTGCTCGGGAATGCCGTACATAACGTCAACGTTTATATTTTCTATCCCCGTTTCCCTTACAATCCTCATAGTTTCAAGAAAATCTTCAAAACTATGGATTCTGCCCAGCTTTTTCAGCTCTTTTTCGTGAGTTGATTGCATTCCAACGCTTATTCTGTTAACGCCAAGAGCCTTGTATGCGCAAAGCTTCTCACGGCTAAGAGTCTTAGGATTAGCTTCAATTGTAAACTCAACGTCATAACTAACAGAAAAGGTAGAAAATATTGCATCAACTATTTCTGAAAACTCCGACGAGGTCAAAACAGATGGTGTGCCACCGCCAAAGAAAATAGTGTCAACAGCTATATTCTTCCCATCATAAGAGCGTATTTCAGAAACAAGCGCCCTAATATACTCATCCTTTGAGGAAAAATTTCTTTCGGGAAATGAGCAAAAGTCACAATAATTGCATTTGCTTACGCAAAAAGGGATATGAACGTACAGACCAACCTTTTTATCAGTTATCATCGTCAAGCCTGAGAACTGCCATAAATGCCTCGGGCGTAACCTCTACGCTACCAAGCTTACGCATCTTCTTCTTTCCCTCTTTTTGCTTTTCAAGAAGCTTCTTCTTTCTGGTAATATCACCGCCATAGCACTTTGCAAGAACGTCCTTACGCATTGCCTTAACGGTCTCTCTTGCGATAATCTTCGAGCCAATCGTTGCCTGAATTGGAATTTCAAAGAGCTGTCTCGGAATGTTTTCCTTAAGCTTTTCAGCAATTTTACGCGCTCTTGTGTATGCTCTTTCTTCAAATACAATAAACGAAAGCGCATCCACAACCTCGCCGTTAAGCATAAAATCAAGCTTCACAAGCTTTGAGGGCTTATAGCCCTTTAAATCGTAGTCAAGAGAAGCATATCCCTTGGTTCTGCTCTTTAAGGCGTCAAAGAAGTCGTAAATTATCTCGTTCAGAGGAAGCTCGTAATGAATTTCGGCGCGCTCTGTATCGATATATTTCATATCAATAAACACACCGCGACGCTCCTGACAGAGATCCATTATTCCACCGATATAATCGGTGGGAGTAATTATTGTCGCGTTCATTATAGGCTCGTAAGCCGTCTGAATTTCATCTGCCGTCGGGAACTTTGAGGGGTTATCAATAGAGATTGTCTCACCACTTCTGAGATCAACCTTATAAATAACAGACGGAGCCGTAGTTATCAAGTCAAGATTGAATTCACGCTCCAAACGCTCCTCGATAATTTCCATATGCAGAAGTCCAAGGAATCCACAACGAAAACCGAAGCCCAGAGCAACAGACGTCTCGGGCTCAAATACAAGCGACGCATCATTAAGCTGAAGCTTTTCAAGAGCATCACGAAGATCGCCATACCTTGCGCCATCCGCAGGATAAATACCCGAATAAACCATGGGGTGTACGTCACGGAAGCCGTCAAGCGGCTCGTCAGCAGGCTCTGTGGCAAGTGTAATAGTATCACCAACCCTGGTATCACCTACAGTTTTAATAGAAGCTGTGATATATCCAACCTCGCCTGCAGAAAGCTCATCAGCCTTTTTAAGACCAAATGGCTCCATCGTTCCGACCTCAACAACCTCGAACTCGCTTCCCTGCGCCATAAGGCGAATTTTATCTCCTGCCTTGATTTTTCCATCGAAAATACGAATATATACCACAACGCCAAGGTAAGGATCGTAGTGCGAGTCAAAAATCAGCGCCTTTAAAGGAGCATCCTTATCACCGCTGGGCGCAGGAATATGTGTTGTAATCTTCTCTAAAACGTCCTCGATATTAAGTCCGTTCTTGGCAGAAACCGCGGGAGAATCATCAGCAGGAATACCGATGATGTCCTCGATCTCGCGTCTTGCGCCTTCGATATCAGCAGATGCAAGGTCAATCTTATTTATTACAGGAAGAATTTCAAGATCGTTATCAATAGCAAGATAAGCGTTGGCAAGAGTCTGCGCCTCGACGCCCTGGGTTGCATCAACAACAAGCAAAGCGCCCTCGCATGCCTTCAAGGAACGTGAAACCTCGTAACCGAAGTCAACGTGACCGGGAGTATCTATTAAATTATAAATATATTCTTCGCCATTGTTTGCGGTGTAGGAAAGTCTTACCGCCCTGGCTTTAATGGTAATTCCACGCTCACGCTCGAGCTCCATGTTATCGAGCAGCTGCTCCTCCATGTCTCTTGATTCAACGGTACGTGTCTTCTCCAGAATTCTATCCGCCAGAGTTGACTTACCGTGGTCAATGTGAGCAATTATCGAAAAATTTCTTATGTGTCTTTGTTTTTCAGTCACTTTATAAAACCCGAGGAATTATACCTCTGTCATCTTTCTTGCATCTTTTTCATAAAGGGCAACCTTTGATTCAAGACTTGCGCTGTCATCGCCATGAGCAAGCACGTAAATCTTGATCTTGGGCTCGGTACCCGAAGGACGAACGATAATCTTATCGTCGTTTACAAGCGTGTAATAAAGAACGTCGGAGGACTGCTGACCGGTGGATGAAACCTTTCCTGTAGAAAGCTCAACAACTTCGCCTGTCTTATAGTCACCTGCTGATTTCACTGCTACACCGCCAAAGGATGCAGGAGTGTTGTCACGAAGGTTCTTCATTACCTTCTTTCTGTTCTCAATTCCGTCAAGCCCCTCCATATAAATGTCTATGGTTCTTTCGGAATAAAGTCCGTAAGTCTTGTAAAGCTCGGTAAGTGCGTCGGAAAGAGTCATTCCCTTCTTCTTGTAGTATGCCGTCATCTCAAGAATCATCATTGAGCCCTCAACAGCATCCTTATCTCTCGCATAAGAGCCAAGAAGATAGCCGTAGCTCTCCTCAAATCCAAGAAGGAAGCCCTCATTCTGTCCCTTTGCCTCGTAATTCTTGATTACCTCACCGATAAACTTGAAGCCGGTAAGCACGTCGTGGAGCTTAACGCCGTTAACAGTTGCAATCTTGTTCGCCATATCTGTAGAAACAAGACTCTTAACGCAATAAGCGTTTTCAGGAAGTATTCCGAGGTCACGGCGAGCCTTGATAACATAATCAAGGAGAAGCGCGCCCATCTGGTTTCCGCTTATTGTTGCAAAATCACCGTTTTCGGTTCTTGTCATAACGCCAACTCTGTCTGAGTCGGGGTCTGTCGCAATAACGAGGTCAGAGCCAACTCTGTTAGCAATATCAATACCGAGCTTGAAAACAGCCTTGTACTCGGGGTTGGGCTTTTCAACGGTCGGGAAATCACCGTTAGGTATCATCTGCTCGTCTACGCAGTAAAGATTCTTTAAGCCTATTCTTCTGAACACCTCGGGAACAAGCTTATAGCCCGCGCCGTGCAAGGGGGTATATACAACCTTAAGGTCGTCAGCAACCTCCTTAACTGCATTCTGATTTACAGAAGTGTTAATTACAGCAGCAATATACTTTTCATCAAACTTCTCGTCGAGAATGGTAATAAGTCCCTGCTTTACAGCCTCGTCAAAGTCCATTATTCCTGAGAGGTCGAGAACGTCAAACTTTGCGCGCTCGGAGGAAACAACCTTTGCCTGATCGGGAGCAATCTGTGCGCCATCCTCCCAATACGCCTTATAACCGTTATATTCCTTGGGGTTATGAGACGCAGTGATGTTTATACCTGCAATACATCCAAGCTCTCTTAAAGCAAATGAAAGCTCAGGGGTGGGTCTGATATCGTCGAATATATAAGACTTAACACCCGCGCCTGCAAGAACGCATGCGCTCACGCGCGCAAACTCCAAAGAATTATTTCTCGAATCGAAAGCAATAGCGACGCCGCGCTCCTCTCCGCCGGATGCCTTAACCAAGGCAGCGATTCCGCGAGTGGTCTGCGCAACTGTATAGCGGTTCATAGAACCAATGCCCATATACATGGTTGAGCGAAGGCCTGCAGTACCGAAATCCATCGGAGCAGAAAATCTGAGCGCCTTTGCCTCCTCATTTTCTGCGATAGAAAGAAGCTCCGCTCTCTCATCCTCAGAAATTACAGTAGAATTTAGCCATCTCTGGTATTCATTATTATACATATCAACAAATCCTTTCGAATTTAAGTAGATTTTTTAAGCCTCAATAAGCTCTTCAAGCGCATTTGCAAGCTGGTCAGGACAGGATGTGCTTTTAAGACCGCACTTGATGCCCTTGATCTTGTTTATAGCATCCTCAACCTTCATTCCAACAACCAAGGATGCAACTCCTTTGGTGTTTCCTGCGCATCCACCAACGAAGGAGCATGATGTAATAACTCCGTCCTCAGCATCAACGATAATCTGACGGGAGCAAACTCCCTTTGTGGTGTATTCAATGTGATTTTTCATAGTTAACCTCTTTATTCCAAATTTTTATATATACCTACGAACACGCAGGTTTTAATAAACATAGTAAGAAATCCAAGGATTTTAACAAAATCCCCCTCTTCCTTTTTCAGCACCAACGAATAGCAATTTTCCCTTTCATCATCCACGGAAAAACACTCGGATTTTATTCTGTAAACTGTGCAACCGAAGTATTCTGCTACTCCCAAAATCTCCGAGAGTGACGTATCATCACTCACTCTAATTTCAAGATATGAATCGTCACCGGACTCTATCGCAGGAACGTTAAAGCGTCTTGAAACAAGAGCATATTTCATATCCGCCAATCCGTCAAGACCAAAAACAGGAGTTACACCATTGATTTTCAGGTCATAGCGGTATATCAGCTCGGAGGCAAGGTGCAATCGCTCTCCTCCGCTCTCCTCAAGTGGCAAAAGTCCGTATGTCGCCTCTCCGTCAAATACCGCCTTTGCAACATCCTTAACGCTTGTTGCATAACGAAGTCTTGGGTCTGTGAAATTTACCGAGAAAACGTCATAAGCCTCATCAGCTAACGGATTTTTCAGATAAATAAAGGTCTCGGAAATATCGTTACCCGGCAAGAAATCCTTCTCGGAAATCGCAAGCCCCTCATTGTTAAGTCTATCAATTAGAAAATCAGCAAAAACCGACCTGTCAATCGAAGATAAAACATCAAGATAATGCGAAAGCTTTTGTAGATTCGCTCCCAAAGCATCAGAGTGAACATGGGATAAAGGAAGTGTAATATACTCGGATATATATGTAAGTATCTCGGTAATGCTCATTCCGTCCTGCTTTAATTCAAATATAGGAGCAACAAGACAATCCGCAAGCTCATAAAGCTCTATAACACGCATTTCCTGAAGCTCAGACTGTCTTCTGCTGATAGAGGAAATATTGTCGCTGTTAATCTTACTAATAAACGTATCGTATCCCTCTGACATATGCTCCCTTTCTTTAAATATATTAACACACAATAATTATACAATATAATTTTAAAAATTTCAAGTAAAATAATAAAAAAAAGAAGAACAAACAAAAATGTTTGTTCTTCTTATGGTGCCGGTAGTCGGGGTCGAACCGACACGGTATTGCTACCTTCGGATTTTGAGTCCGACGCGTCTGCCAATTCCACCATACCGGCATAGCGGCCGAATTATCGACCACGGGTAGTATTATATCACACAAATTTCAAAAAATCAATATGTTTATTGAATTTTCTTGTTAATATCGGGATTTAATTTCAGGAATGTGTTTTTGAATGCTCTGAATATATATTTCTTTATCATCTCCTGCTTTTTAAATTCATCCTTGAACATAAAAATGCTGAAAAAAAAACAGAATCAACGGGACAGGAGTAAATCCCCCCTTGATAATACACTGGGCTACAAAAAGCGCAAGCAACAAAGCAATAATTAGGTGATAAATCGGGGCAGTAACAATAATTCCGCGTAAAATTGCCTCTTCATTCTTCTGAGAAAGCTTACCTATAAAATACGTTCCCTCAAGAAATGCATTATCCTTAGTTGCCCCACCGATATACTCGCATTTTATTCTGTACCTATGATTTTTCTCCTTGATATGAAACTTCAAATTACCCTTTGAAGTCTCAAATTTTTCTTGAGAGCAAATTGAAGCACTATCAAAAATGGCATTTTTTACATCATCGCATGAGGCGTGAATTTTATAATTTACAAACTTCATTATCAATCCTCGTCAAGACATGAATAAATAACGTTAATCAAGCGAGGAACAATAATCGAATTCAAACCACTTATTTGCTCGGCATGAAAAATTGCTATTTTATTTTCCGGGTCGCTTATAGCAAGGCACATTCTCTTGCCATCCCAGCCGAAAGCGCCCTTAGAACATAATGTTCCAGCAACGGCAGGATCTCTGAGAGCACGCACTCCGTAGCAATAGTCGTATCCTTTATGAATTCCCTGCTCAAAGCCTGACTGCTGTTCCTTTGTTAGCATAGGTGAACGAAGCAGTTCAACAGAACGAGATGACAGAACTCTGTAACCGTTTTTACCAATGCCATCATTTGCAAGAGCATCTATAAGCAGAATATAATCGTCAACGCTGGAAATTAGTCCCGCGCCGCCACTGCAATACTCAGTGCCAAATCGAAAATTATTGCTTTCTCTACCGACTTCTACAGCGCATCTTCCCACCGTGTCATAATCGTACTGCGTAGCAATTCTGCCTCTGTTTTTGTCTGTAATTTGATATGTAGTATCCTTCATACCTAAAGGACCAAATACATTTTTTTGCATATATTCTTCAAGCGTCATGCCGGAAACAGCCTCAATAACTCCGCCCAAAATATCGTGAGATAAGCCGTAACAATATTCTTTCCCAGGATTTCGCACAAGCGGATCTGACGCCAACGCCTTTATAGTTTCAAGAGTCGGACATCTTCCTTGCGTTTCCGTTCTTACACGGTCAACGGACGCTCTGTTAAGCGTGTAATCGTAGCCCGACAGCATAGTAAACAAATGCCTTATAAGCAAAGGCTTATCTGCGCCAACGATATCTCCGGAGCCTTGCATAACCTTTAAGTTTCTGTACTCCGGAATATAAATGTAAACAGGGTCATCGACAAGTATCTCGCCTCGCTCAATAAGCTGAAGAGCAGCCACGCACGTAGAAATTTTAGTGCAGGAATATATGTTATAAAGCAGATTGTTATTTATCGGTGTTCTCTCGGATAAATTATCAAATCCGCTGCTATATCGAAAAATCTCCTCGTGGTTTTTATAAATAACAGTATCAGACCCGGGAACGCCAAGCATGGGCAAATAATAATCTATAAAATCCTTTAATCTGTTAAAATTCATATATTTCTCCTATCCAAGAGTCAGGATTGTTACACCGGCGTCACCCTCACCGTATTCACCGTGACGATAAGCCTTAATTCTTTTATCCGACTTGAAATATTTCCACAAAGCAGCCTTCAAAGCCCCAGTTCCCTTGCCGTGAATAATTCTGACGGTAGGCATGCCACATAGGACTGCGTCATCAATATATTTGTCAACTACAAACCATGCGTCATCACCTATCATGCCTCTTACGTCAATTTCCGGCTTAAAGGTAGACGAAACGGTCTTTTTCACCTTGCCTTCCGAAACCTTTTGAGTAGGCTGGCTAACATACTTGACACTTCCGTCAAGTAGTCTTATTTTATCCTCAGAAACCTTGGTTTTAAGTATTCCGGAGGTAACCGAAATCAATCCCTTTTTATCCGCAAGCGCTGTAATCTCGCCTTCCTTGCCAATCGTGGTAAGATAAACCTTGTCACCAACCTTTAAGGGCCTGGGAAGCTTATAATTATCATCTAAAGCAATGTCCTTTATGCTTACGCCCTCCATAAGCGACTCACTCTCATGGAAGCGTTTTCTCATCTCCTCACGGGCGTTTTGCATCATCTCATTGCGCTTGTACTTATCCTCTTGCTTTCGAAGATCCTCAAGCTGTCTGAAGATAAATTCACTTGAAGCGCGAGCACTGTCAAGTATCTGCCTTGCTTTAAGTGTCTTTTTCTCTATTTCTTCTTCACTCTTGGCAATTTTACGCTTAAGCTCTTCTTCGGCATTTTTCTTGAATGCCTCGTACTCACGGCGAAGCTGTTCCGCCTCGTTTTTGGCCTTTTCCATTTCAATACGGTTGGTATCAAGCTTCTCAATAACGTCCTCAAAGCGCTTATTTTCGCGCTTAATAAGTTGATTAGCTCTTGAAATTATATCGTCGGAAATTCCAAGCTTTTCAGAAATGGCAAATGCGTTGGATTTACCTGGTGTACCCACAATAAGTCGGTAAGTCGGTCTTAAGGTTTCTATATCAAACTCACATGACGCATTCTGCACTCCCTTTGTTTCAAGCGCATAAACCTTTAACTCTGCATAATGGGTTGTAGCAGCGGTTAGTGCTCCGCATTCTGCCGTATTTTCAAGAATTGCAATAGCAAGCGCTGCGCCCTCTATGGGGTCTGTTCCCGAGCCAAGCTCATCAAATAAAACAAGCGATTTATCGCTTACCTTGCCAAGTATATCAGCGACGTTCACCATATGGGACGAGAACGTAGAAAGCGATGCCTCAATGCTCTGCTCGTCGCCTATATCAACAAGCACTTCGGAGAAAATGCCCACAGTAGAGCTCTCAAGTGCGGGAATCTGCAATCCCGACTGCGCCATAAGCGTAAACAAGCCCAGTGTTTTCAAAGTAACCGTTTTACCACCGGTATTGGGGCCGGTTATGATGAGTGTCTTTGTATCGTTGCCAATAGACACGTCAATAGGAACCACCTTCGACTTATCAATTAAAGGGTGTCTTGCTCTTTTTAAATCTATTCTCTGCTCGTTTACAACATTAGGCATTTCAGCCTTCATCTGTATAGCAAGCGTAGCACACGCAAAATAAAATGCAAGCTCGGTTATATTATGATAGTTTAATGAAATAATAGAACATGCCTCACCGCATTCAGCAGACAGAGCCGACAAGATTCTCTCAATTTCCCGCTCCTCTGCAGCCGCAAGCGACTTCAACTCGTTGTTAGCCTCAACTACGCTGATAGGCTCAACGAAGAGCGTTGCTCCCGACGATGAAGTGTCATGAACAAGGCCTTTAATTTCGTTTCTATATTCAGCCTTAACGGGGACAACGTATCTTCCGTTACGCATTGTAACCAGATTATCCTGCAAGTATTTCAGTCTTGCGCCACCCACGTAGCTTTGAAGCGTTTCCTTAATCCTGTTATTTGCCTGACGAATTTTTCGTCTTATCTCCGCAAGCTCGGGGCTCGCCTCATCGGCTATCATATCCTCAGAAAGAATAGAACGGCTGATTCTACTCTCTAAATCTCTATTTGGCATAAGACGATTAAATATAGCGTCAAGACAGGTTTCAAAGGTTCTGTCTGCGGTAGCGTAGTCTAGCACCGATCTTGCAGAGCGATATAACGCTGCAATTTCAAGAAGCTCAGAAGGCGAAAGAATCGCGCCCTTATATGCTCTCTCGGCAGCAGGAACAACCCTTTCCGCAGCGGTAAACGCAGGATGCCCCTTTGTATTTATGAGTCTTTTGGCATCATCAGTCCGCCTTTGACTCTCAATGACAGTCTCATAGTCATCGGTAGGCATGAGAGATGCTGCCCGCGCTGCTGCGCCCTCGGTTGCGGCGCACTCAACAAGCATACCAATTATTTTATTGTATTCAAGGGTTGATAGTGTTTTAGCCGTGAATAACATTTATATCTCCATTTAACGAATTACGCTTTTATAAAAGTCAAGCGATTTGTAACTATGCTCCATTTGATTGATAATATATTCTTCGGTTGCTCTTGCCATAAGGCGCATATCCTCGTCCGATATATTGAACGAAAAAATGCGTTCA
>JAZQWA010000016.1:0-7227 GCA_045632065.1 Eubacteriales bacterium
CCGCCGTAAACGGTCATTATTTCGGCATTCACGGCATTGGTATCCGTGGTATCTGCAAACGCTGCGATAGGCAGCACTGCGAATATCAATAGTGACGAAAGAATGATACAAATATATTTGTTAAGCTTCATAAAAACGCTCCGAGAAGTTTAGTTTCGCTTGATATTTCCATCATATCACATATATAACCGATTTGCAAGCCTAAAAAGAAAAAATCCCGAACGCATTCGCATTCAGGATTTTTTGAGCTCGCGGAGCAAGGCTCGTTATCTTCCTTTTGCCTTTGCTACCTCGAACTTAACGATCGCTACGACGGTAACAACCAACTCGACGGTATAGGATATAGCGGAAGAGATAGGAGCGTTGATCAAAAGGTTATAAACAATTGCACTTGTATGAGGGATAATGACAACGTATCTCATTACTCTTATGTTGCGAATCGCAAACGTGACCGCATACATACAAGAGGCGAACAAATACAAGAAATCCCACACGGATGCCTGCGACAATATAACGGTATTGATGATTACGTAGCTAAGAATAGTTACAAGGCACAAACCGATGATAAAATAGATCGGAACCTTTTTGTCCTTCTTTTCGTATATGTAGCACATCAGACCACGCGCGATGCCAAGCAAAACGGCAATCATCGTAAAGTAGGCGCCGATCAAGAGATATGATGCAGACAAAAAGCAGTTTCCCGAAAGCTGGAATATCAAATAAAACTTTTTACTGTTAAAGAAGTAACTGCATGAATACAATACAAGGGCGATCGTACTCAACACAAATGATAACTCTGACATATTCAACCGTCCTTAAAATGACGAATTTACCTTTTAAATATAACACACAGGATAAGGAATGTCAATACGTTTGTCGAAACGAGTGCAAAACAAGATAAATCACGCCAACGGCGTTTATATCATCATTGCGAAAGTAAAATACAGCCTATGGCTGATGATATACCATTGCTTTCGCAATGGATAAAAAAAGACCAAGTCGAAAGACTTGGTCTTTTTTGGGGCTAATTAAGACGGAAAGACTATCATAAAATATCAATCAGATCAATGAAATCGTGCGCAGTTGCTCTGCAACTGATTGCACGATGAAATCCGGGCAAGCCCGGATGAAATCTTCAGCCTGCGGCTTCAGATGAAATTAAATCCGCCTTTATCTTCTGCCGCAAGGCAGATTTCATCGCGAAGCGATTTCATCCACAGCAGGTGGATTTCTTCCGCAATCGGCGGATTTAGTTAAAAAAGCACTTGCTTTCGCAAGTGCTTTTTTCTGGGGTGGGCTATGGGAGTCGAACCTTACGAAAAAGCTTTAAATTCAATGCTTTTCGGGGGGTCTGACCCTGCCTTGACCTTTATTCGCCTTGCATACTTGAAAATGTTTCATTTAGAATCTCTGCGGCTTTCTGCAGGGATTCTTTTCTTACTTCCGTGTAGATGTCTAACGTAGTGCTTATTTGTTTATGGCCTAGGATTGCTTGAAGGGTCTTCGGCGGTACGCCTGCATTAACCGCGATAGTGGAAAAGCTCTTACGTAGCTGATGCATCGTGCACGTTATGCCGGTCTTTTCTTTGAATTGTTTGTCTTTCGTTCTGAAGCGTCTTTGTGATAGGGGTTTTTCTTCCCCGGATAGCACAAATTCATTTGGCTGTCCTTTAATCTTCAAAAGCTCAGTCTTGAGATCCGCCAGGAGCGGCACCGTTCTCTGCCCTGCTTGCGTTTTTGTTTCCTTAAGGTGTGGCCCACTTTCGTAATACAAGGATTTGCTTACGGATATGGTGTCCGTTTTAAAGTTAATATCCTTCCATTGCAGCGCCAGGAGCTCGCCCTTCCTCAAGCCTGTCATTAGCGCCATATACGGCATTATCCAAATTTCAGCGCTTTGTCTGATAGTTGCTTCGTCTTCTGATGATGCCGGGCGGCGCTTTTTTGTTTTAAGGCCTTTCGGTACTTCCGTAGACGTCACCGGTGATATCATAATATCACCTTCAGCGATCGCGTGCTTGAAGATTTGGCTTACCACTATTTTGTGATTGCATACGGTTTTTCTTGCGTATTGTTGCCTAGCAAGATAGGTAAGAAACGCCGTTATGTGCCTGGGTGTAATATCCTTTATTGAGGTTTTATTAAAATAATCAACAGCGTGTTCTTTGCATACTCTGTAACCTCTTACTGTAGTTGGGCTTATTTGCTCCCAGGCGTATCCCCACCATTCTTCCGCTACTTCTTCAAAGGAGCGGCCCTTTTCTTTTTTTTCGGTGTATTCGAGTATCTTTCGATTTACTTCTCTTTCGCTCGAGCCGTAAAATTCGATGCCGTTTACAACACGTCTGTATCTACCGTCTGCGCGTTGTTTTAGTTTTTTCATTTTTAACTCCTTTTAAACGTCCTCCTACTGAAACGTTTATTAGAATTTTGCGCGGAGCTCTACGACCTTTCCGTATATTCGAATTGGCGTGTTTTCAATCTCCTCCCTGGTGAAGAACATTACCGGGTGTGCCGAGTTGTTAGGTACGAGTGATATCCCGGCTTCATGTATCATTACTTTTTTGCACGTTGCATCATCACCATTTATGCTTACGATTGCTATATCACCGCTGTCGCAGCTTTCTTGCTTGCGAACAATCACAACGTCACCTTCCGAGATCTTCGGTTCCATAGAATCGCCCTTTATTTCCAGGGCGAAATACTCTGATCCGTCCTTGAGCATTTCTGCCGGGATCTCCTCGTAGTCGAGAATATCTGTTATAGCTTCAATCGGTATGCCGGCGGCAACTTTGCCGAGAACGGGGATAAGGTAGCCCTTTTTTTGATGCATACTGTTAATTTCTTCGTATAGCAAGTAATCGGCGCTTACGTTGAATATTTTTATTAGGGTTACCAATGTGTCGATGTCCGGTTCTGATTTTCCAAGCTCCCACATTCTTACGGTGCTTTCTCCGCGATACACTTTATCTGCTAATTCTTTTTGCGTCCATCCTTCTTTTTCTCTTAAGCTTTTAATTCTGGTTGCAAGGATTGTGTGCATTTCTTTGCTGCGATTTCCCATTTTGTTTCCCTTTCTAGCAATATTGTTGCGGTTTCTTGACTTCATTATAGCAAAATAGTTGCGGAAATCAATAGTTTTTTTAAAAAAACCTCTTGACAGCAATAACTTTGCGGTATATAATATTTACAACAGCAGTTTTATTGCTTTTGTTTTGGCTTTCGCAGCAACAAAAACAACGCCCCACCTTTTTGAGGTGAGGCTGTTAAGTTAACGTTCTCTGTTTATTTCGTTAATTTTAATTTTGTCCTTATCTGTTATTAGTATTTTGGTTAATGTATATTCCCATCCGTTTTTATTATCTTCTGGGTATAGGCAAATTAATGTTATCTTTTTCTTTCGGTAGTGATACCTTCAAGCTTGTTTCGCCGCAAAAGGCATCTGAAGCGGCGCTCAGGTGGGCGCAATTCAGAGAAGAAGAATTAGCGAAAATTGAAAAAGCGAAGCCACCGAAAGAAGAATTTGGCAGGCAGCTCTCGCTGTTCGAATAGGAGGTATTTATGCAGGCAGTGTTAATTTCAATTAACCCGAATTGGTGTGAATTTATCGCATCGGGCAAAATGACGGTCGATTTGCGAAAGACCAAGCCGAAACTTGAAGTGCCGTTTAAGTGCTATATCTATATGACGGCAGGATATGCCGTTTACCCCGTAACTATAAACGGTGCGCCGTATACTTGTATCAATGTTGGAGGTAAGTGTGTTATAGGCGAGTTTGTGTGCGATAAAATCTACGACATAACACCTCACTTTGATACTCCAACATTCCCAAATCAATATATTTGCGGATGGGAATACGGAAAGGAGTTTGATTGCCTTTCTTTTGAGGAACTTACATCATACTTGAATGGTAAGAATGGCTACGGTTGGCACATCTCCGACCTTGTAATCTACGACAAGCCGAGGGAGTTGGGCGAGTTTTATGTTGAAGGTGATTGCGATTGTACTAAATGCAAAGAATGCTATTGGTTTGATAGAGGCAATGGGTTTAATGTTGAGGACGATTGCAACCTTGCTTACAAGGGTGTATCGGAGCATAAATCATTTAAGCCGATAACAAGACCGCCACAGTCGTGGTGCTATGTGGAAGACAGGATGGAACTTAGCAGAGAACAGATTATAAAGACTTTGGAGGAAAACAAATGAGCAAACGAGAAAAACTTACAGACGAACAAGTTGAACTTGAGATTCAGCGCTTAACCGCCTCGGAGGAGGTGAAGCTGGCCCGTAAGGAGCAGAGGCTTAAATACGCCCGGCGCAGTTATCTATATATTTTGCGTAACCTTGAGAAGCGCGGCCGCGAGCTTAAGGTCTTAGGGGTAACCTCGGACAAGCTGGACGAGCTTTACCTCGAGACTCCAAAGGAGTAAAAAAGAAGTAACCGCCCGGAGACGGTTACTTGAGTTTGTTTTATTTAAGCATTTCTTCTATCAAGTTCAGAAATCCTACTATTAGATCCAAAAGGCAAGTGGCTATTGCCTTAAGCGTATTAACAAGGAATTTAAGAACCGAAATGTTTTTACGGTTTTTGTTACGCATAGAAAAACCTCCTGTTTGTTATTTACCTCAAACATTTCGCCTTTTTCTTGCAACGTTTACCTTTTTTATTCGGTCTCTCTCGTCGACTTTACTCGATAGCCTCTTATGAGATCGGTATAAAGGTATTTTAGCATAGGATTTTAAATTTTGCAATAAATTTTATAAGCTTAAGAAGCGCATCCGGGCGTTTACGATATAATCGTAAATTTTAAAAATTCAAATAAAAGGAGTAACCCACAATGAACGCAAATGAAAAACAAATCGTGTATATCCCTGTGGAGAAGATATTTCCCCACCCGGACAATCCCAGAAAGGACCTCGGAGATCTGACAGAGCTTGCCGCCAGTATTAAAGCCAAGGGTGTTCTTCAGAACCTTACCGTAGTACCTAGAGAGGACGGTAATTATACTGCAATTATCGGCCATAGACGTCGTGCTGCAGCCGAGCTTGCAGAGCTTGACGCTCTTCCCTGTTTCGTAACGGAGATGTCTTATAAGGATCAGCTCGAAACAATGCTGCTTGAGAATATCCAACGATCAGATCTTACTATACCGGAACAGGCCCAGGGCTTTCAGATGATGATAGATCTGGGCGAGAGCGTTGAAACGATATCGCAAAAAACCGGCTTTTCCGAGTCTACAGTCCGTAGGCGCTTGGATATTGCCAAGCTTGATAAAAAGATCTTGCAGAAGGTTACTACAGAAAAACAGATCTCAATCACGGACCTGGATAAGCTTGCCGGGATTAAGAAGATCTCTGCGCGTAACGATGCGCTTAAGCAGATAGGTACAAACAATTTTGAGTATGTCGTCAATCGTGTTATTAAGGAACAGAAGGTTAAAGAAGCTCTGCCTTTTATTCGCAAAGAGCTTGCAAAGCTCGAGAACGCAAAAGCGATTACTCAAAATGATGTATACAGTGGTAAGTACGAGTCCTATGGTTCGAGGATCATTATTTCAGTGTTTAAAAAGGGCGACGTTATTTTAAAGAAAGTCCCTAAGGAGCCTATTTTTTACTTTCTCGACGAGTATTGTAATCAGCTTGATTTTTATCTTAAAAAGAAAAAGGTCAAGAAGGAAAAGCGCCCTCAAGACGAGATTGACAAGGAAAAGTATATTGCTAATATGCGTAAGAAGCATCAGACTATGGCTGAGGAGGCTTACGAGCTGCGCAAAGCGTTTATCGATAATCTTTCTGTTTCCGGCAAGAATATTGAGTTGATTCTTCGCGGCGCTGCTATGGCAGCTCCCTTAAATTCCGCCTTTTATATAAGTCATCAGTTTGATGAGCTTTATAGCGTACTTGGTATTTCAAAAGACGCATACGGATCAAAAGCAAAAACTGCCGCAAAAAAACTACTTACTTTCGATAAAAGCATATTGGCGCGGGCCGTTTACGTGTTTTACGGCGATTGTAAGACGAAGGGTTATTTTTCTGATTACGTTAATTGCTTTCCCTATTACAATGACAACACAACCCTTGATACACTTTACGCTTGGCTCGAAGCCCTGGGATATGAACGAAGCGATATGGAGCTGCAGCTCTGTAACGGTACGCACCCGGACTTTGTCAACAATTACGATCCGAAGGAATCCAACAAAAGCGCTGATGAAGAACTTATTGTTGACGAGGATCCTTGTCTTGATGAGGAGGACGAAAATGGAGATTAAAATTTTAAAATGCGATCGTTGCCTTAGGACTGTTAAGAGGTTTAAGATTCAAATTCTTTTGAACCACCCGGGCTTTTCATTTTTTTCTCTTTTATCTTTAAAAGCTATGGGTTTAAAAACATCATATTGCATATGCGATCGATGTTATAAAGAATTCAAAGCTTTTATGAAAGAGGATCCCAGTATAGATCCGCTTGCACCTGAAGCAATAGAATTAACGAATATTGAGGTGATTGAGCGTGAGCAAGTATAATTGCATTGAAAATTTATTAAATTTTCGTAAAAGTCTTTCTTTGTCACAACAAGAGATGGCAAGTAAAATGAAAATATCTCTTTCAATGTATGAAAAAGTCGAAGGAGGGCGTGTTTCTGTTAGTGGCAATTTTATGCGTAGCTTTAAGATCGCTTTTCCTTCAGTAAGCATAGATCATATTTTTTTTGCTAACAACAGCAACATCTCCGCTGATATTTCTTCCGGGTGAGCAACGATGGCAACAGGAAAAAGATATTATTGGATAAAGCTCACCGACATATTTATGAATGACGATCCTGTAGATTATCTGATGCAGCAGACGAACGGTGCAAACTACGTCGTGCTGTATCAGATGATGTGCCTATCTACGAAGAATAACAACGGTAGGATGTGTTCGTTAGTCGGAGATATGCTTTTACGGTGGGATGAGCAAAAAATAGCACGTGAGTGCAAGTGGTTTTCGGTAGATACAATCCGAGTGGCGCTCACGTTGTTTCAACGTCTGGGCCTCATTTATGAGGAGTGCGACGGTGTATTTGCGATTACAGGTTTTGATAAGCTTGTCGGTAGCGAAACCGATTATGCAGCGCAGAAGCGATTGCAGCGATCTTCAGCGCAGAATGCACCGCAGCTTCCGACAGCCGAATTACCTCAAATTGAGTCAAAAAAAGACGAAAATGCAGGTAAAAACGAGGGTGTGGACAA
>JAZQWA010000017.1:0-6301 GCA_045632065.1 Eubacteriales bacterium
AATCCACAAGAGCGAGCCTTGCCGAGAGATTATAGAGGTCTTTTGTGCCGCGGCTATAAGCTTCAATGCCCTTGGTCGCCGTGCCCTCAATCCTTGAAATACCGAAATCGGTGTCCATCTGGAAATCAACGTCGCCTTCGCCAACAATCGCATTATTATACTTTTTAAAGCTCTCAACCGTCTTGCCAATATATCTTGAGGTCATATTGTCTGCGGCGAGAGAAATAAATTTCTTCGTTTGCAGAATTATCTCGTATTTTTCGGTAATATCGCTTAATTTTTCCTCAAGCTCAATGCGCCTTTGAAGCAGCTCGTGGCGTTCTTCAAGCTGGTCGGAGTAATTTCTGCTTGCTCTGTCGGATAGAGCATGCTCTCTTTCAAGGTTGGCAATTTTTCCGTCAAGCTGGAATCTCTGTCTGTCGATTTCAGAAACGTCAAGAGTTGCCATTCTCTCCTCACCCTCGCCGATTACGTGACGGCTCTGATAAGAGGCAATCTCCTCTCTTTTTGCAACAATATCCGCAGTCAAACGCATATATTCGCTGAGCGCTCGACGAATCTCGGTAAATGGGTCGTTACTTACGGTTTTGATGCCCATAAGAAACTCCTTTACCTCGCCAGAAAGCCTGAGCGCTCGCTCGGCTCTTGCCGCCCTGTTACCGCTCATATACTTGTCTGCCATGGCAAGAGCAAGAAGCTTCTCGTGCTTTTCTATAGTTTCCTTTGCGAATGCAACGAGGTCCTCGGAGGGCTGTCCATTCAGCTTAACCGACATTTCAGTAAGAAATGCAGTCGCCTCTGTTTTATCTCTGTCGTCAAAGGCAGAAATGATAGGGTAGAGCCTTTTCATTTCGGAAAGAAGTGCGAGAATTTCTTCATTTTGTGGGAGTTTGCCGTTTACCGAGTTAAAGAATTCAAAAATTTTACTGTTTCTGTCCGATTTCTTTTTGTTTTCGCTTGTCAAAAGAATTATCAAGCCAATCACACAAACAGCCGTAATGACGAAGAGCGCTGGATGCACGATAATTCCAAGAATTGCGCCCACGATTGCCACGAGTACGCATATTGCATACAATCCCGAGCCGATTTTTTTAGTTTTCGTTGCAATTTTTTCGATTTGCTCAATTTCCGAAGGGGTAGGCACTCTTTTTGCAAAAATATCCTTTGCCTTGATGTAATCGGGCGAGGACTCGCGTTGCTTGTGCTCGTTTATTTTTGTTATCGCGTCCTTTGCCTTTTCCATATCCTCGGCGGATGCCTTGCCGTTAAAATATGCCGCAAGAGTTGCATACTCTGTATTTGCAGGACTGTCGTTTAATTCACTTGTGATAATCTCGTACTCAGCCTTCTTTTTGCTTGCCGCGTCGATTTCATCAAAGGTGGGGATACGTCCGCCGAAGAATTCGGTTAATTCCTCTCTCTGCTTTACGTTTTGCGCGAGAAGCTCACGCATCTGCTTGTATCTCTTCTCAAAATCCGCCTCTGCGGCGCGCAATGTAGCCTTTTCTCTCTGCTTTTCAAGGGAAGTAGCCTCGGCTCTTGCCTTTTTTATTTCCTCTGAAATCTCGCCAAGCCTTCTGTATTCACGCTCAAGGGCTGCCTCGGTTTCCTCGAGGGCTTCAAGACGTCTGTTTACGTCGGCAATTTTCGCCTTGGTGTCGGAAATTTCACCGCCGCCGCCTTTCTTGTAGTAAAACTTGCGTTTTTCCTCAATCGCCTTTAAGGTGTCGTCAATTTCACCAATATCTCCGTCACAGCCAACGAGATTTGCCAGCCTTGCCGAAACGGTAGGGTTGTTTCCCTTGGGCGCAAGGGCGCGCTCAGAGAGATACACAGTGCGCTCAAATCCGTCTGCATCAATTCCGAAAAGCTCCTCGCCTGGATTTGAGTAATCATAACACACCTTTCCGGTTGCTACGTCATATAGTGTATATGTGTCATCGGCAGCCTTTGTACCAAAGCTTCTCTCAATTCGATAGGTCTTAGGCCCAGCCGAAAAGGTGAGATGACCGCCGCACACGCCGCCCTGCCAGGGCAGATAATGCTTTCTGTCGTTTTCCTCGAGGCTTGTCTTTTTAGTATCGCCAAGTCCGTAAAGCATAGCCTTTATAAAGGCGGCAAGAGTGGTTTTTCCGCTTCCGTTTTCGCCTACAATGCAGTTGAATCCATCTTTAAAATCATATTTCTGCTTTGAAATTTTGCCGAAATTTTCGATATAACAGTTAATAAGCTTCATAGCCACTCCTTCCTATGCCTCAAACAGCTCTTCGCCCATAAGAGCGCCTATGCCGCAGGCAATAATTTTTTCCTTCATATTCTCATCCAGTGTGTTGTCAGCGCTTACTGCTCTGATAAATTCACCCTTGAGGGACTTGTCTAGCTTGTAATCATCGGGATTTATAGCAATACGCGACGAATCCTTGATTTCAAAGTAATAGTATTTTTCCTCATAATTTCTGTGTAGCGCGTCGGGGTCCTTGAACAATTCGGGCATATACTTTCCGCAAAGCTCCAGTCTAACAAGGTCAGAGCAGGGAATATCACGAAGCGCCCTTTCTGCGCGAAGCTCAACGTCAAGCGCGCGCACCGCTCCCGTTAAGTCAACAGGAAGAATATGCAAGCGCCTTTTGGCAAATCGACGGAACACCCAGTCGATTCGCTTTTCCGAGGTGTTAAGCATTATGTATCCCTTTTCGCCTGCCTCGTCAAAGCCTCGTCCTTCGGGTGTACCCGAGTAAACTGCAGAGCCTCTGTCGTCGATTACCGATGATGAGTAACTGTGATAATGTCCCAAAGCCAGATAATCTATATTTTTTCCTGCAGCCTCTTTAAGACCTATTGACTCGGGATAAGCGCTTTTATCCTTCAGTTCACCGTGCAAAACAACAATGTTTCTTGTTTCGGCAGGTAAATCAAGGCTGTCAAACATATTCTCCGAAATAGAGTTTCTGCCTGCAATTGTCACTCCGTTTGCTGAAAAATACGTCCAATCATTTCCGAAGAAAACGAGGTTTTGGGGCATTTCTCTGCCACAAGCGCGAAGCGCTCCGCCCTCGTGATTACCCTCAAGATAGAAGAAGGTAATATTTTCCGCAGAGGAAATAATATCCATTGTAGCATCAAGCGCGTTTCTTGATATTTTTCCGTTGTCGAAAAGGTCGCCCGCAATGATAATTGCCTCGCAGCCTGTTGCCTTTGCCTCGTCAACCAGCCTTGCAAAGTTTGACAGCAGCTCTCTGCGTCTCGCCCTTGCCTTGTCAGGCGGAAGCTTGCTTGTAAGAGGCGAGTCCAGATGTAAATCCGATGTATGTATAATTCTCATTTAATTTCTCCTTTTTATCTTGCGCCGTTTCTGTATTCACTTGGTGGAACACCGTATTTTGCCGAGAAAACCTTTGAAAAGTAGGACTGGTCGGCAAATCCCGTCTCTGACGCAATCTCACTTATGGTCATATTGCCCTCGGCAAGCAGTCTTACCGCAATTGAAAGTCGTTGCTCGGTAATGTATGTGTTAACCGTTATTCCGTATTGCTTTTTAAACGTGGTAAGCAGCGTGGATTTTGAGCAGCTTAATGCGTGGCATATTTCACCTATGGAAATCTTACCGCTTATATTGTCGCTGATATATTTTTTTGCCATATCGGCAACGGTAGGCTTTGCGCTGGGAATTGCATTGGAAAGAGTAAGATATTGGGCGCAGATAGTCAGAATTTTCACGTAAGAGCTTATCATATCCTGTGTTACAACGGGAATTCCGTCGCAGAGCATCCTTGCCTTGTCTTTATCATCCTCAAAAGCCTCGGCATACCGTCTGACGTTTTCTTTCGTGTGCTCTCCGTCGGCAATCTGCCCCATCATTAAAAAGCCGGTCAGCGTTCCGAAGTTGTAAAGCGGGCTTACCGCCTCCGTAAGACCGTATCGGCACTTATAAATATGAGTATTTTTGCTCTCCAAAGCCGTCCGACAGGCGATTTTATCGCATTCAAGACATTTCAGATGCTCACCCGCGTTTTTCTTCACCTCAGCGCAAAATGGCAGATAATCCTCGGGATAAGCGGCAATCTCCTCATAGTCAGCGCTGTGGAGCGAAACTCGAAATCCGGTAATCTTGTGGAGCTCGGATAAAACCGACATAATTTCTTGTTTATTCATCAAAATTTCTCCTGATTTGTAAAAACATTCAAGATTTTTGAACTATTCTACAAAATATTATACTATTTTACCTTGAAATTGTCAATAGGTTAAAGTATAATAATAAGAGAGATTTTCAAAATACAGATTATTTAGGAGATTTTAAATGTTTAAGGAAATTGCAAACGTTATTTCCCATTTTGACGTAAGCGGTAGTGTTGTTTTTGAGGAGCGCTACGGAAGCGGACATATTAACGTTACCAGGCGCGTTGTCCTTAAGGATGGCGATACCGAGAGGGAGTATATCCTTCAGCGCATAAACAAAAACGTGTTTAAAAATCCCCATGAGCTTATGGAGAACTACGTAGGTGTTACCGAATTCCTGCGTAAGAAGATTATCGCGGCAGGCGGCGACCCCGACCGTGAAACACTTAATGCAATAAAAACAAGGGATGGAAAAAATTATTACATAGACGATGATGGCGAATATTGGCGACTTATCCTCTTCGTTGTCGATAGTGTCAGCTACGATAAGGTTGAGAAGCCTGAGCAGTTCTATGACAGCGCGGTTGCGTTCGGTAATTTCCAGAATCTTCTGGCAGATTATCCTGCCGAGACTCTTTTTGAGACCATTCCCAATTTCCACACCACTCCCGACCGCTTCAAGAAGCTTTGCGAGGCAGTTGAGGCAGACGTTTGTGGCAGACGCGCAGAGGTTGAGGCAGAGATTGCCTTTGCTATGGAGAGGGAGGAGTTTGCAAACAGTCTTGAAGAGGCCCATAAGGCAGGTAAGCTTCCCTTAAAGGTTACTCATAACGATACCAAGCTTAATAACATACTCTTCGACAGAGAAAGTGGCAAGCCTCTTTGCGTTATTGACCTTGATACGATTATGCCCGGATATGCAGTTAACGATTTTGGCGACTCTATTCGCTTTGGCGCAACCACCGCTCTTGAAGACGAGGCCGATTTAAGCAAGGTTAACTTCGATGTTTCGCTCTACGAGCTTTACGTAAAGGGCTTTATCGAGGGCGCGGCAGGCAGACTTTGCGAGGGCGAGCTCGAGATGCTTCCCATCAGCGCAATTATGATGACCTTTGAGTGCGGAATGCGCTTCCTCACCGACTATCTCTCGGGTGATACATATTTCAGAACCACCAGAGAAAAGCACAATCTTGACAGAGCGAGAAATCAGTTCAAGCTCGTGTCTGATATGGAGAAAAAATTGCCCGAAATGCGGGAAATTGTAAACAAATATTCTCATTAACCAAGCAAAACAAGGAGAAACGTAAGAAAATGATTAAGATTATTGGCAGAAAAACAGAGAAAGAAGCAAGCATCGAGGCTGCAAAGGTGATGGCCGAGGTTGTTAAGAACAATCCGAACGGTGTTATCGGTCTTGCAACAGGCTCCTCTCCCATCAATATGTATAAGGAGCTTATCAGAATGTACGAGGCAGGCGAGATTTCCTTCAAGAATATCAGAAGCGTGAATCTTGACGAGTACGTAGGACTTTCCGCTGACCACGACCAGAGCTATGCATACTTTATGAATGAAAATCTCTTTAAGAGCATTGACATTGATAAGGCGAACACCAACCTTCCCAACGGACTTGCGGCAGACCCTGCTGCAGAGTGCAAGAGATACGATGACGTTATCGCATCCATGGGTGGAGTTGACATTCAGCTTCTCGGCATTGGCAACAACGGTCACATCGGCTTCAACGAGCCCGACACTCATTTCCCCAAGACCACAGGCTTAATCAATCTTACCGACTCTACAATAGATGCAAACTCTCGTTTCTTCGCGTCCCGTGACCTCGTTCCCACCCAGGCAATTTCCATGGGTATCGGACAGATTATGGCGGCAAATAAGGTTCTTCTCGTTGCCTTCGGCAGCGGCAAGGCAGAGATTCTTGAAAAGGCGCTCTTCGGCCCCGTAACCCCCGAGGTTCCCGCATCTGCCCTCCAGTTCTTCAAGGGTGAGGTAGTAATCTGCGCCGATGAAGCAGCCCTCGCTGTTATCAAGACAAAGCACCCCGAAGCAGTTTAATTAAAATTAAATAGAAAGATTCCCACGTGCTTGATGTGGGAATCTTTTTTATAGCCAAAGTTAAAATATCATTGAATTAATTTATGGTTAATTAAAGAAATCTATAATAAAAGCGAAA
>JAZQWA010000018.1:0-1642 GCA_045632065.1 Eubacteriales bacterium
TTCTTATGGTCAGCGAGACCGAATATCACACCTTTACCATGCTGTATTCGGATATTGAGGATAATGAGGTAGGTACCGAGATTATCGCATATCGTACCGTAATGCGCGAGGTGGATGGTATCTGGAAGTCTATTTACAGTCACCGAGGACTTGCAAAGGTGAACGCCCCCGGTATCGTTTCGAAAGCGGTTGACGTGACAAGCTGGCGAATGTTCGAGAATCATTAAGGATACGTTCCTATATAATAAAAAGGATGCCTCTCCTCGAGGCATCCTTTTTACACTTTTGTGACTAAATCACGGTTTTTGGTTTTAAAAGCTGATAGAATGTAGCCATAAAACAAAAAACGAAAGGAACTACAAAATGTCAGCACATAAATTAAATCACTCAAATTTTGATAACTTTATAGAAAACGATAAGGCGGTTCTCATAGATTTCTACGCCGATTGGTGCGGTCCCTGCCGTATGGTGCTTCCCATAGTTGAGGAAATCGCATCCGAGAGGGAGGACATCGCAGTTGGCAAAATCAACGTGGACGAAAATCCCGAGCTTGCAAGCCGTTTTGGCGTAATAAGCATTCCCACACTCATCGTGATGAAGAATGGCGAGATAATAAATCGCGCCTCAGGTGCAAGACCCAAGGCGCAGATTCTGGCTATGTTAGAGAGCTAAGTCGCGAAGCCCCTTTTTATCAAGAATTTTTATACCCTCCGAGCGAGATACAGACACAAATCCCTCAGTGGCAAAGTATTTCAGCATACGGCTCACAACCTCACGCGCCGAGCCCATATACTTGGCAATCTGCTCGTGAGTGAGCTTAACTGTGTCAGAGCCTGTCTTGGCAACCTCGTCAAGCAGGAAAATAGCAAGACGCTTGTCCATGCTCATAAACAAAATCTGTTGCATAACCCACATTATGTCAGAAAAACGCGAGAGGGCGGTTTCGTAGGTGAATATTTTTACCTCGTCCATTCGCCTTGAAATATCCTCGAGGGCGCATCCGCCAACAACTATGCACTCGCTGTTTTCCTCGGCGTCAACGAAGACGTCGAAGGTGATGGCGTCAAGCACGCAGGATGCGGAGAGAATACACAAATCACCGGGGAAGAGTCGGTAGAGAGTAACCTCCTTGCCATCCTCGGAGAGCAGGTATAGCCTCAGCGAGCCCGATTTTATAAGAATAACTCCCGTGCACTCGTTGCCGTTGTGAATATTCATTCCGCGGTGGAAATTGGCGCGCTGGGACGAGCGGATAAGCGTTTCTTTATCCGCATCGCTTAAATTGTTCCAGAAGGGAAACGTTTTTTCGAAAAGCTCTATAAGCTCCTGTCTTTCCATTTTTAACCTCCGTAAAATCGGAAAATATTTCTACATCTAATTATAAGCCATTTTTTAGACGGTGTCAATCGATTTTTATAATAAAAAAATTCAAAAAAAGCAAATTTTTGTGACAAAGTCACCGAAAAGGCTTGGCGGAAGTGATATAATATAAGTGTAAAAAACAAACACTAAGGAGAAAAACACAATGAAAAACAATAAATTCTATATTTGCGAGCACTGCGGCAATCTCGTAGGCATGATTCACGACTCGGGCGTTAACCCCGTTTGCTGCGGTCAGAAAATGACAAAGCTTGAGGCAGGC
>JAZQWA010000019.1:0-3289 GCA_045632065.1 Eubacteriales bacterium
GTGTTGTGGGGGAGCATACCCTTAACAGCAAGCTCCATAGCCTTCTCGGGCTTGGTTGCCATAAGAGTCTTGTACTGGATCTCCTTGAGACCACCGATGTAACCGGAATGGTAACGGTAGTACTTCTGCTCGAGCTTCTTACCGGTGAGAATAGCCTTATCAGCGTTTACGATGATAACGAACTCGCCGCAGTCAGCGTGAGGAGTGAATTCGGGTCTGTGCTTGCCGCGAAGAATGTTCGCAGCCTTAACAGCAGTTCTGCCGAGGGGCTTGCCTGCTGCATCGATAACGTACCACTTACGCTCGATGTTCTGTGCATTTGCCATAAATGTGGACATTTTTGTATTCCTCCAATTTTTTGTTTTTCGTACCTTTCGTACGAGCCTTTTTTTCAAGCTTGTTTATTATATCACAACAAATACGGCTTGTCAATGGGTTTTTTGAAAAAAATTCGGACAAAATGATTTAGAAAAAGACTTGCTCCTAAAATCTCGTTTTATCTCGTTTTTCCTCTGTTTTTCTTGATAACGAATTTGAAAATATTTTTTGAAAAAACTTGGAGAAAATTTATTTCCAACATCTGTATTAAATATCTTGAAAAAAAGAATCCATTGTGATACAATTAAAATGAGTTAAAATTGGGTTTTACAACAAAACCAAATCAAAAAATCATAAAAGGAGCGCAAATATGAAAAAAATGAGTAAAATCATAGCAAGTATGCTTGCGACTATGATGCTTTTATCCACAACTTTTTCGCTTTCGTCTTGTTCCACCCCCGGAATGTCGTTAGACAGTAATCAGACAGGCAATAACGGAAGCACAAACACTCCTCCTGACAATAATATTAATGATGACAACATCGGTGACAACGGCAACACTGGCGATAGCGGCAACACTGGCGATAGTGGCAACACTGGCGATAGCGGCAACACTGGCGATAGCGGCAACACTGACGACAGCGGCAACACTGGCGATAGTGGCAACACTGGCGATAGTGGCAACACTGGCGATAGCGGCAACACTGGCGATAGCGGCAACACTGGCGATAGTGGCAACACTGGCGATAGCGGTAACACCGGAGATAATGGCAATACCGGCGACAGCGGTAACACCGGAGATAATGGCAATACCGGCGACAGCGGTAACACCGATGAGGTAGTAATGGTTGGCGGTGTAGTGGTTGACAAGGCAACTCTTGACAAAATTGCTCAGCTTAACGATGCTAGAGAGCAGCTCCATAGCACGCAGATTGACGCAATTTCAAGCTATCTTGGCGGTTCAGCAGGTGCTGAGGCGTTGAAGCAGATTTATGCCCTCTATGATACGGAGCTCTACTTCTGGTTTGCAAATATGTACGACCCTGCAGTTGGTGCATACTACTATTCTGTTTCCGCAAGAGATAATATCGGATTCCTTCCTGACCTTGAGTCTACACGACAGGGACTTAACTTTGTTGATTTCTCTGGACTTTCAGCTCTCGGAAATGGCAGCTGGGTTGCAATGTTCAGCGATGAAATGAATACTGCTATCGGCAACTTCGTATTATCGCTCGCTGCAGCTGACGGATATTATTACCATCCTCAGTGGGGTACAAGTATTTCCACCTCCAGAAGAAGCCGTGACCTTACCTCTGCAAGATATTTGCTTAACTCCCTTGGCTTGAATACTGCCAGCGTTGATGATGGCGTAATCGCAGCATCCCGTACATATTCACAGGCAGTCGTTACATCCAGCCTCAGAAGCTCTGTATCTGCAGCAGCATCCAAGGTTGTTGTAACAGCTGCATCTCATTTGGCAAGCGAGGCGGCATTCAGAGCCTACATGGAAGGTCTCGAGGAAAGAATGGCTGAGGATTCCTACAGCATAGGCAACCTTATCAGCGCACAGGCAAGAGAAATCAATGATGCAGGATTCCATAAGATCCTTATTGAGTATCTCAACAAGTGGCAGAAGTCCAACGGACTCTGGGAGGATACCGTTTCCTACCAGTCCATTAACGGTCTTATGAAGATTTCCATGGTTTATTACACCAGCGACTTGAAGGCAGGCGGAAAGGCATACACCTCTATCAGTACAGTCCTTAATTTCCTTGCATCAGAGCTTGATGCAAACGGCAATCTTACCGACGCAGCTCTTGCACAGGTAAAGGGAATTACTTTTATTTATAACCCTTGGGTATGTATGGAGAATCTTCGTGGTGCTCTTTCCGATACCCAGCTTACAAACTTCAACAACAACCTTAAATCCAAGGCAGCCGCTCTTATTAAGGGCACGTACAAAAAGCTTGAAATATTCAAGAAGGATGACGGCGGGTTCTCCTACAACGTTAAGTTCTCCGCGCATCTCTCTCAGGGCGCAAGTGTTGCAGTATCCCGTACTGCAGAGAGCGATATGAACGCTACTACTATTGCGGTTAGCATGATTCATAACTATATGCTCCCCGTATTCGGCCTTGAGTCAGATGAAATTCCTGTTGTTTATAACGAAAATGACTCTCGCTACCTCCTTCAGCTTCTTAACGCGCGTACTCCCGTTGAAAAGGTAGTAGTGGTTGGAACTCCCGAGAAGGTAACCTTTGATGATTACGTATCCTCCGAGGGCGACGTTGAGGGCGGAGTACTTCTTTATCCTGCAGACAGCATAATCACAAGTACGGGCGACACCGATATGGAAAACGGCGAGTATACCTGGTTCCGTTCCTCTATTGCAACAGACCCCCAGAATGCTGCAAACAAGGTGCTTTCCGCGCAGACCTTTGTTTACGACCGTGATGGTGACGGAACCATCGAGGACGGTCTCACCGGAGCAAATAAGGAACAGGCGTCAAGCGGTAAATCGGGCGGCACCACATTCCGTATTGTTAATGCAGGCGAAGAAGGCAACACCTACTCCATCGAAATGGATCTCTATATAGATGCTAATACAGAGGGAACTGTAGCGCAGCTCTTCTTTGTTAATGCTAATAACGGTGACGCATCGGTTAAGTTTAACCTTAACGTAACTAAGCTTGGCACAGCTTACAGACTTGCCATTGCCGAGTACAGCGGTTATTATGGCTTGAACGGCACAAACGACGGTAATCTTCTTAACTCTATCCGTACAGACGAGTGGATCAACCTGAAGTTTGAGCTTACAAAGGTATATACGGACGGTGTTCTTACAAATATGCTTATGACTGCAACTGTAAAGGATAGCGCTGGTACACGTACAAAGACTATCAGCACAGGTAGATACACAAACGGCGCATTCGTTGACTACAATGTGGATGCATTCAAGATCTCTTACTTC
>JAZQWA010000020.1:0-3798 GCA_045632065.1 Eubacteriales bacterium
GTCCTTGCGAATAGTACGACTATGTTTCAAGCGCTCGAACCCGAGAACCCAAAGGGTTCTTGGCGGGTGTACGCCTCTACATCCGCTCCAAAAAAAATAAAACAGCACCCTGTTGGGTGCTGTTTCTATTGGAGCGGATTACGGGGCTCGAACCCGCCACCTCCACCTTGGCAAGGTGGCGCTCTACCAAATGAGCTAAATCCGCGGAAATGGTGCCTCCGGTCGGAATCGAACCAACGACACAGGGATTTTCAGTCCCTTGCTCTACCAACTGAGCTACAGAGGCATATCGGTTGGCGACTCGGATGGGGCTCGAACCCACGACCTCTAGCGTGACAGGCTAGCGCTCTAACCAACTGAGCTACCAAGCCAAACCGATATATAACTTGCCATTGCAAGTTTGGTGGAAAGTACAGGGCTCGAACCTGTGACCCTCTGCTTGTAAGGCAGATGCTCTCCCAACTGAGCTAACCTTCCGTCGCAATGCTTTAATATTATAACAAACCTTTTCACGTTTGTCAAGTACCTTTTTAAAAAAAGTTGAATTTTTTTCAAAAAAATAAAAAGGCGGAAAAAATCCGCCTTTTTTAGCCTAATTATATGGATTCTATGGCAAAAATAACAAATTCCTCTGCCTCAAGCTCTCTTGAAACCTTATCGGGAGACGTAGAGAAATCGCTGTTATGTACGTTCGCCTCAATTCCAACGTTACCCTGCGTTCCGCTACGGGGCGATGTGACCTGAATATCGGTAACTCTGTACTTCTCGTTAAGCAGATCGATCATAGTACGGATATTCTTATCCGAGGAAATCTCAACGTATATGCCGAAACGACGGTTCTTCTTGTTAAGAAGATACTCAACACGCCAGAAGGTCGTTACCGTAAGAACCGAGCAAACAAAGGTGATTATCGCACCCTCATAGAAGCCGGCACCAAGCGCAATGCCGATCGCTGCAGCGCACCAAAGTCCGGCAGCGGTAGTAAGACCTGTGATCTGGAATCTACCCTTAAGCAAAATCGTTCCTACGCCAAGGAAACCTATGCCCGAGATAACCTGCGCCGCGACACGAAGAGGATCGCCGGTGCTATGCTGGAACAAGGAGAAGTAACCTATCATTGTGGTAAGCGTTGCGCCAAGGCAAACAAAGATATGCGTACGCATTCCTGCCGCGCGTCCCTGCTTTCCTCTCTCAAGACCGATCGTACCACCCATAAACATGGCAAGAACAAGCCTGATCAATATAGATACAACGTTAAAATCACGAAGATAATCTATAATATCGTATACAATGTCCATAACTACCTCCCTTATAAGCATATGTAAAATCACAGCATATTAAGCCTTATTGTCTATATTGTAGCACACAAAAAACTTTTTTACAATAGTAAAATGACAAAAGTGCAATTTTTCTTTAAGAAAAGCATAAAATAAAATGAAAAAGCCCTTGACAAACGAAGAAAGCTCTGCTATAATATTAGGGCAATCAAAAATTTGGTGCAGTAGCCAAGTGGTAAGGCCCCGGTCTGCAACACCGTTATCCGCCGGTTCAAATCCGGCCTGCACCTCCAAAGAAAAATGGGATTCCGTTCGGAATCCCATTTTTTCTTTCCTTTGGAGGCGCCGCGCCCTTGGATTTGAACCGGATTGCGCCTCTCGGCGCAACGGTTCTAATCTGAAAGCTAAGTGAAAACGGTTGATAATCGTTTTCACAACGCTTTACACCGCAAAGCAAGGAGTTTACAGAGCCGAGCGTACCGAGGCGACAGTAAACGACTATGCGACCGGTGCGCCCCTGCACCTCACCGACCCACAAGGTCGGTTTTTTTCTTTTTTAGCATTCACCTCTACAAAACCGCGGCTAACGGTGTTGCAGACCGAGCACTGATGTTATTACTTTTCATCTAAACCGATAAAATAATCCGATGTAACCCCATAAAACTTACAGAGCTTTATCAAATCTTCAATTTTCAATTCTGCCCTGCCATCCTCAATATGGCTATATCCTTGTTGAGATTTATTTATAACCTGTGCAACCTCTCGTTGTGTCAAATCTCTGTCCTCACGAAGGTTACGCATTCTCGTTCTGTAATTCATAAAAACTCCTTACGATTAGTATTATCGCAAAAAGTGTATCATACTCAGAATTTGAGTATTGACTTTTACTCAAAGATTGAGTATAATATAATTATATCACGCGGTCGATCTCGACATTTTTATTATTTCATCGACTGTGACATTTAATTTTATGGAGGAATGTAAATGTTTTGTTCTAAGTGCGGAAAAGAAATCGACAATGAAGCCGTTGTATGTGTACACTGTGGCTGTCCTACAAGCAATTTCGAAAAGAATAATAAAGGAAAGGATCAGCCAATAATAATCAATAATAACAATTCGGCTGCATCTTCCGCTTCTGCTTCATCTGCAGCAGCTGTCAATACCGGTGGAAGAGTAAAACGCAAATATTCTCTGTTGCTTGACATAATATTGTTATTCTGTACAGGTGGACTTTGGGTTATTTGGATGATTTTAAGACCCAAATACTATCGTTAATATTTTTCAAACACCCCCGAGCCTCGATTTGAGGCTCGGGGGTGTTTTTTACCCTTAATAATTTTTAATAAAGTAAATATTGACAAAACGAAAATAAATATGATAAAATTATTATAGAAATCAAACAAAAAGGAGAAATGTTATGTCTAATTATTTTGGTGGATTTAACGACGATCCGAGAATCCAGCGTCAAGCTATTGCAAGTAAGTACAACGCCGCAAGAAGCAATCTGCTCCTGCTGGTTATTTTCTCAGCGATCAATCTGATTATGCTGGCAACCGGCGCAGGTACATATTTCCTGTTTTCTGCATCAGTGCCCTATATTATCACTGACCTCGGTATGTTCTTCTGCGGAATGTATCCCAAGGAAATGTACGAGGGACTTGAGGGTATGTATTTCCTTGACAAATCCCTGTTCTTTATTCTGCTGGCAATCTCGGCGCTCATACTTGTGGTTTACCTGCTCTGCTGGTTGTTCTCAAAGGACGGCAAGGTTAAGTGGCTTAAGCTGGCGCTTGTACTGTTCTCTATAGATACCCTTGTAATGTTCTTATATTACGGCTTTGCTATCAATATGATCGTTGACATAATCTTCCACGTGTGGGTTATCGTTATTATGGTTATGGGTATAAAAGCGCACAAAAAGCTGAATGATATGCCTGCGGAAGAGCCAATTATTGAAGCCGAATACAGAGAGCTTCCTGACACTGGTGAAGAAGGCAGCGAAAATACTATTCAGGATTCGACTCCCCTGCGCCACGCAGAAACCGAGGTTAAGGCGAGAATCCTGTTGCAAACCGACTACTTTAACCACACTATCACCTATCGACGCGTTAAGAAAACAAACGAGCTTGTAATCGACGGCAAGGTTTACGACGAGTACACTGCGCTTGTCGAAATGCCACATATCCTGACTGCCGTAATTGACGGCCACAAAATCGCCGCAGGAATAGACAACACATCACGCAGCTTTATCAACGTTGACGGTCAGACGGTAGCAACCAAGCTGAGATTAATTTAATTCGTATTTTTCTGTAACCTTTTTACATATTTCGGTGTCTTAATAAATAAGGAGGAAAATAAAATGGAAAAACAAAAACTGTTAGCTATAATTTGCCTTTTGCTTTTACTTCCCTGCCTTATTTTGCCCGTATCGGCAAACTCGGCGCAGCAGCACTGGTCGGGTACAGATGCATCGGGTGCAGTTATCACAGACGGTGACAGCCCTATCGTTGTGGAAAAGGAG
>JAZQWA010000021.1:0-7309 GCA_045632065.1 Eubacteriales bacterium
GAATGAGTGAAAAAATCCATATTGCTTTTTATATATAGCTTGTTCTTCAACATAATTAAAGGTAAGTCTATCCAAAAAAGATTGAGACTTATGAATTTTCAGAGCAGATTTTTTATTCCGTTTAGATAGTAAAAAGCTAAACATTAAATCTCTAAAAGTGATAAATAAGATCAAATCCAATAATAATACCATAAAATATAAAATTGCTATTATCATTTAGTATCTCCTTTAGATTGGTAAACACATTATAACGAAAAAGGACGAGAATGCAAGAAAAGTTTTTGATAATTATTTGCTAGCATTTTGCTTTGCTGTTTGAATAGACCGAACAAGCAAAAATCTTATAGTTGAACAGTTCTTATCAAGCGCTTTATGCCTTGTTTCATCTATATACTCGCTTCTCCAAAGCATTTCAAGCCATTTGCTCGTTTCATTTGTTTCTTTGAGTGCGATTTCAAGCTTTGCAATAAAATCAGCGCGGCTATGAGCGTATTTGCTTTCGGCAATATTTGCGCAAATACTTGTCGCGCTTCTGCCGATTTGATTGGAGATAACGGTTTCGTGCTTTGAGCGCAACTCTTTTGTCAGCTTCAAAACTTCTACGGATAATTCCATAGACAGATCACCGAGTTTATCCTCTTTCATAACCACACCACCTTTCTCAAACCAATTATATCATGCTTTCGGTTGAAAATCAACTATAAATCAGCAATCCAAACGAACGCCTACAATTCCGTTTGCGCTGAGCGCAACATCGTTTACGCAGGCGTAACATCATTACGAAGTACATCATTTGCGACTTGTCGCAACCTCGTTCATTTGTGCCGAAAATGAATAACGATGTTCTCGCTTCGCTCGAAATAATGTTGACCTTCGGTTAAATGATGTTGTGCCTGTCGGCACAAATGAAAAAATCCAACTCTTACGAGTTGGATTTTTATGGCTGGGGAAGAAGGATTTGAACCCTCACAAACAGAGTCAGAGTCTGTCGTGCTGCCGTTACACAATTCCCCAATATCCTTAAGTGCTCCAACATTATAGCACAAGAATTACTGCTTGTCAATAACTATTTTGAATTTTTTTGAAAAAATTTTCCTTTATTTATTCTATTTACTTTATGGAGAATTTGTGCTATGATTATATAAGTATCAGGTGTGTACCAAGGAGGACAAAAATGCAGCTACCAAATAAAATATTTTCAGGCTATCACGGCAAGTGCCACTGCCAAGGTATAGCCCTTGATAAAAAGAATGGATATATTTATTATTCCTTTACCACCAAGCTTATAAAGTCCGATCTTAACGGCAATATTATAGGCAGCGTGGACGGACTTATCGGGCATCTTGGTTGTATTGATTTCCACGAGGCAGACGGCAAGGTTTATGGCTCACTTGAATATAAAAACGATATAATCGGCAGAGAGATTTTAAAAAATCTTGATATTGCTGACACGCAGGTGAAAAACGGCTTTTACTGTGTGATATTTGATGTTAATAAAATTAACAGAATGGATATGGACGCAGAGAAGGACGGAATAATGCGCGCTGTTTATCTTCCCGAGGTGACCGAGGATTTTGAGGCTACTATGGACGGCGTAGAGCATAAATACGGCTGCAGTGGTATTGACGGCACGGGCTGGGGTCCAAATTGGGGAGAGCCTAACGGCAAGGAATATCTTAAAATCTGCTACGGAGTGTACGGAAATACAGATAGAAAGGATAATGACTATCAGGTGATTCTTACTCTTGATGCAGAGAATTGGTGGGATACTGTGGCAAAGCCGCTGAACCAGAGCAGTATGCACAGGATTGGGGACAGAAGCGTTTCTAAATGCTTTGTAAAGACCGGTAGCACCAATTGGGGTGTGCAGAATCTTGAGTATGATGCTTACACTGAGCGATGGATGTTTGCAGTTTATCGCGGCGGAAAGCCAGAATACCCTAATTATGATATGTTTTTTGTTTCCGCAGATAAGCTTCCCTATAAATCTGTACATACTCCATACGGCGAGGAAATAATGGAGCTTGATTTTGACAAGGGTATTCATTTCCCTTATGGCTCAACGGGAATGTTTGCCATAGGAGATGGAAAATATTACTTCTCGGAAACGGGATACGACAGCGAAAAGGGACAGTATACAAATGCGGTTCTTTATGAGCTTTCGGATAATGAATTCATAAGAGTTAAATAAAAAGTGGCGACACGTGTCGCCACTTTTTTATTTTTGCATATGATGCTTGTAGGAGGTATTATATGGATCTTTATACTTTGTTTGAAAGATGTCTTAATATAAGCTACAATCATGTGCAGAATGCAGGGGATTTCGCTACTGAGCGCATAGGGAATACCCTTTATATATACCTTGAAAGCTCAGACGGACGGGAGGATTGGAAAAATAATTTCGATTTTCCCGCTAAGGCATACAAAAGAATGAACAAGACCGTTTGGCTTGCCCACCGAGGATTTTTAAAGGTGTGGAAAAGCATTGAGCCCCACTTGACCTCATTGATTCTTGACCCAAGCCTTGAGAGTATAGTAACCGTAGGCTTTTCCCACGGAGGAGGACTTGCGGTTTTGTGCCACGAATATGTGTGGTTTAACCGTCCTGAGTTAAGAAAAAGCATATACGGTTACGGTTTTGGCGCACCAAGAGTGATTTGGGGACTGCACAGAAGAAGGATCAAGGAAAGGTGGGATAACTTTACAGTAATACGAAATATTGACGATATAGTCACCCATGCACCCCCGTTTTTGTTTGGATATTACCACGTTGGCAGCCTGCTCAAAATCGGCGAGAGTGGAAAATACACCTCAATAGATGCCCACCGCCCTGACAGCTACCTAAATGAGCTTAAAAAGCAAAAAACGCTACACTAGGTCGCGTTTTTTACTTATATCTTCTTTTTTCATCTGTTAACCCAAGAATATAGTCGGTTGAGGTATTATAAAATCGCGCAAGAGCAATAAGCATATCTATGGGAAGCTGTCTTTTCCCATTTTCATATTGGGAATAGGTATTTTGCTTTATGTGTAGATAGTCTGCAATTTCTTTTTGAGTAATATCATTATCCTCTCGCAAATCTTTGATTCTCATAAAACACCCCCTCATACATATATCTTAATTATAAAAAATCACAATCTGAGATATTGACAATTATCTCAAATTGTGATATAATTTGTTTGTAATATGAAAATCGTGAAGATCTAGAGGTTACGTTTTTCGGTGCGTTACCTCTTAATTATGTTTTTTACTATAACTATTGAAGGAGATTTTATGGACAATAAAGAAAAAATCATTTGTAAGGCAGATGCCTCTAAAATTGCAATGCATCCTTTGGCGATATTAAGTTTCGTTATTGCTTTTTTGGGCTTTGTTGCATCATTTATAGTAGCATCTACCTACAATAAATCTGTATTAAATCATATTTTTAGAAATTTTGGATTATATGTTTGGTTTTATGTAGGTTCTCTTTTGTTTGCTGGTTTGGGAGTGTTGCTTGTGGTTATGCTCAAACCGGAATTAACAGTAACAGACAAACGAGTTTATGGTAAGATTGGTTCGCTTAAAAAAGTAGATTTGCCAATAAATCAAATTTCTGCAATTGGAAATGGTATTTTGAATAATATTACAATTTCTACATCATCAGGCGCTATTCGTTTCTGGGGTGTAGCTAACCGTGATGAGGTATCAGGTGCCCTTTCACAATTACTTGCACAAAAACAGAGCATTCCTTCTACTCAGACTACAATAGTTGAATCTGCAAGCAATGCAGAAGAACTTGCAAAATTCAAAAAACTCCTTGATGATGGCATCATTACCCAAGAAGAATTTGATGCCAAGAAAAAGCAGTTACTCGGCCTTTAATTACATACGCCTACCGTAGACCGAAATATCGGTGTGGCAAAGATATAGCGAGCCGTTTTTATGCGGCTCGCTTTTTCCTTTATAATGAAAAAACGCGACACTAGGTCGCGTTTTTTATGTTTTTACGGATTGGGCTGTACGGGAACTACTATGCTTGCGGAATCGTCTGCCATAACAGAGGGAAGCTTTCCGTCCCATTTAGCAAGGTATTCTGCATATTTAAGGTAGTCAGCGATAACAGCTATTTCTTCAGCTGTTTTACCGGTGAAGTCGATAGTATATTCTATACTTTCATTTCCTTCCTCATCTGTAACTGTTGTTTCAGTTATATCAAAGCCGAGAGCCTTTGCAACCTCAACGGACTTTATCTGCAATGCAATAGCCTGAGCGCGTGCAATTTCAATCTGCGCTTCCTTATCAGCCTCAGCGGCAATAAGCTTTGCTTCAGCGGCAGCCTTGGCAATTTCAATCTGTGCAAGAGCCTCTTTAAGCTTAGCCTGAGCCTCACCCTCAGCCTTCTGTACAGCTGCTTTCGCCTCAGCCTCGGCAGCGGCAATCTTTGTCATATTTTCATATTCTGCCTGAAGCTGCTTCTGTTCAGCTATCATTTTATCCTCAACCGCTTTTTCAAAAGCATCGGAGAAGTCTATATTTGTAAGCACTACTGTTGCAATTGTTACATGATATTCCTCAACGATAGCAGCCTTGATAGCATCCTCAACCTTAGGAGACATGGATGCGCGATCGGAGATAATATCCATAGCCTTGTAGGAAGAAAGCACGGATTTGGTTTTTTCAATGGCGATAGACTCAATACGGCTCTGTAACACATCAAGTGAGCCATACTGTGTAGCAATATCAATCACCTTGTCGGTTCTTATCTGATACTGAAGAGTCATCGCTACATCCATAGTCTGCGCGTCGCTTGAATATGCAGAGGTGTTTATTTCTACATTCTGCACCTTAGCATCATATCTGTCATATGTTTCTGTCAACCAAAGGTCAAAGTATGTACCTGCGGTTCTGACATTTTTCGCTTCACCAAGGTGCTTGACAACTACTACCTCACCTGTATCTACAGTACGGAAGCTCATGGGAATTATAAAGAAGACCATAGCCAAAACGCCGCAAATTATACCGCAGATTTTAACTACCTTCTTATTTTTCTTTTTGTTGAAATGGTAGCAAGCTCCGCAAAGCGCGGCAATAGTTGCTACAATTAAAATACCTATAATAACACCAATTACCATTTTATTCTCCTTTTAACAGTGTTTTTATTTGTATTTTTATTATATCACATATTAATTATCTTTTCAAGTGCGCAAAAACAAAAACTCCCAAGTTAAGCTTGGGAGTTTTTATTTCAGGCGAAAGCCTTAATTACTTGTTAGACTCTTCGATAGCAACAGCAACAGTCATACCAACCATGGGGTTGTTACCTGCGCTGAATCAGCGGAAAAGAGTTATAAGACACTCATAAGGGAAACGGTGCCTACATCGGTCTATGATTGTGCAGTTCTTTCGTGCCATCCTGTTCTGTATATGGAAGGGATCACAGTTCTTATGAAGGGGGACCCTTTTTCTGTGCTTGCCCCTTGACAGGTGCGTGAAAGGATGTTACTATTTAGATATATTGAGCGGAAGGAGAAATGGTTATGAAAAAAGTCAGATTCAATCAGAATTGGTTCTTTACGTTTGAAAATACCTTGGATGCGTTCAATACCTTCGGGTTTGACAAGTACAGCGATGCGGCAGGCGCAGCATCACGTTTTTATGACTACAGTAATTGGCAGGCGGTGGAGCTTCCCCACGATTGGACGCTTTCCCTGCAAAAAACGCCGCTTGCCAACACCTTTGCCGGGGCCTATCCGAATACGTCTTACCATCACTTCATGTCGGAACGGCATTCCAACCTGGATACCGTATATTCCATCGGATGGTACCGCAAGCAATTCGTGACGAAACCCGAATGGAAAGGAAAACGCATATTTATTGAATTCGAGGGCGTTTTCCGTGATGCGATCGTGTGGGTAAACGGTGTATACTTGGATCGCCATACCAGTGGATATACGAGCTTTGCTATAGAGATTACGGATCATCTGATGCACGGAGCTGAGAATTCCGTTGCCGTCCGGGTGGACAGTGAGCAAGCGGAGGGCTGGTGGTACGAGGGTGCCGGTATATACCGAAACGTCAATCTGTTGATTGGGGAGCCAATGTATTTCCGATACAACAAGACTGTCGTGAAAACGGATATCGACGGTCACGTTGGTATTTCCGCCATTCTACTTAACGATTCTGCCGAGCCTGCAAAGCAAAACGTCGTATGGCGTATAAAGGATTCGGATGGCGTAGAGGTCGCGCGCACGGAGAAGACCGTGTTCGTTGATTCTTTTTGCGAGGAGAAGATCTCCACCGAAATGAAGGTGGATTCGCCCAGGCTGTGGAGCATAGAAGACCCTTATCTGTATATGCTGGAGGTTGAGGCAGGGCTTGAACAAACGTCGGTGCGCTTTGGCATTCGCACGGTGGCTTTTGACCCCGACCGTGGATTTTTGTTAAACGGCATTCCTCAAAAGGTGCGAGGCGCGTGCGTACACCAGGATTTCGGAGGTGTGGGCGTTGCCTTGACGGATAATCTTCAATATTATAAAATCAAGCGCTTGAAGGAAATGGGTGTAAACGCCTACCGTTGCGCCCACCACGCGCCATCACCTGTTCTGTTGGATGCTTGTGACGAGCTTGGTATGCTGGTGATGGATGAAACGCGTGCGTTCGGCACGTCACCCGAGGCCATCCGCCAGTTAACGGCGCTTATTGAACGAGACCGTAACCACCCAAGTGTCTTTATCTGGTCACTCGGAAACGAGGAGAACGCGGTTCAGGATAATGAATGGGGCCTCCGTCTGATGGAAAAGGTTACCCGGGTGGCAAAGACCTTGGACCCTACCCGCCCCGTTACCTATGGGGCAAACAACGGCCCCGACTTTGTCGGTATAAATGGCGCGTCAGAGGTAAGAGGCGTCAATTATATTCGGATTGGCAAGAGAGGAGACTGGTTGGATGTCTACCATTGTGAGCATCCTGACCAGCCGATCATCGGGACAGAGGAGAGCAGCTACGTGCTCAGTCGAGGCGGCGCAGTGAACGATCTTGAAAACGGACGCTTGGATTCGACGGGTAACGTCACAATGCCGTGGGGCTCAACGCCCAAGGGCTGGGTAAAATACGTAGAAGAGAGGGAGTACTTTGCAGGCAGTTTCATGTGGACTGGCTTTGATTACCGCGGAGAGCCGAACCCCTTTCAATATGCAAATTGCAGCTCCAGCTTCGGAACGATCGATCTGTGCGGAATGGAAAAGCCGCCGTTTTACTATTACAAGGCGTGGTGGACGGACGAGCCCGTTTTGAAGCTGGCACCCCACTGGAATCATAAGGAGGGGG
>JAZQWA010000022.1:0-8931 GCA_045632065.1 Eubacteriales bacterium
GATGAAGCTTTGTCATCTGCTTAATCCAAGGCTCAGGAGCGAGGAGATAGCCAAGTCGCCAGCCTGTCATAGCGTAGGTTTTCGAGAAGCCCGATGCTATAATCGTTCTCTCCCGCATACCCTCAATTTCGGCTATAGAAATATGCTTTTTGCCATAGGTAAGCTCGGCATAAATTTCGTCGGAGAGAATGGCGATATTCGTATCTCGAAGCACCTCGGCAAGAGCCTCAAGGTCGGCTCGCTCGAGAATTGCTCCTGTGGGGTTATTGGGATAAGGAAGCACTAAAATCTTGGTTTTGTCGGTAATTGCTGCGCGAAGCTCGTCAGCGGTAAGCTTAAAGCCGTTTTCCGCCTTGGTTTCGATAGTCACAACCTCTGCTCCAGCCATTTTTGCAATAGGCTCATAGCAAACAAACGACGGAGTGGGAACAATTACCTCGTCACCGGGGTTAACAAGCGTTCTGATAGCAACGTCAATTGCCTCGCTGCCGCCAACGGTGACAAGCGTATCGCTTGGCGCATAGTCAAGGCCGAAGCGCCTTTTCATATATCTTGTAATTTCAAGACGAAGCTCGGGCAGACCTGCATTCGAGGTATAATAGGTATGTCCGCGCTCAAGCGACTGAATAGCCGCCTCCCTGATATGCCAGGGGGTTACAAAATCGGGCTGTCCAACCGTCAGGGCTGTAACGTCACCCATATCTGCAAGCAGGTCGAAGAATTTTCTGATTCCCGACGGCTTGATTTCCTTTATTGTTGATGAAAGCAGCTGTTCGTGGTTAATCATATTGCGCTGCTCTCTCTTAAGTCTTTTTCAGGCTTGGAATAAATTACACCGTTGTCCTTGTACTTTTTCAATACGAAATGAGTTGCCGTTGCGGTAACGTATTCAATGGGCGCAAGCTTACGAGCCACAAAATACGCAACCTCTTTCATAGTTTTTCCCTCGATAAGCACGGTAAAATCAAAGCCGCCCGACATCAGATAGAGCGCCTTGATTTCGGGATAATTTCTCAGCTTCTCGGCAATTTTATCAAATCCGTCGTCGCGCTGGGGCATAACCCTTACCTCGATAAGCGCGCTTACGTACTCTCTATCGGTCTTTTCCCAGTCAATAACCGTACGGTAGCCGAGAATAGTTCCCTCTTCCTCGAGAGACTTTATCATCTTCTTAATGTCGCCCTCCTCCTTGGATAGCATAACTGCAAGCTCCTTGGTTGTAAGAGTTGCATCATTTTCAAGCAATTTCAATAAGTTTTCCATATAAAACCTCACGTTTTGTCTATTATAGTTTACATATTTTGATTATTAAATGCCAAAAGTCTTAACCTGACCGTCCTTGGTTACCCAAACAACTGCGACGCCGCCAATAGACGTTGCCAGAGCAAGTCCGCTGTCGTAATCCATGTTAAAAAGGGCTGTGGAAAGGCCGTCGGCAAGCCCCGAGTCCTTGGTAATTATGGTCACTGACGAGAAATAGTCGGCAGGCATCAAGGTTTCCTTGTTTATTATATGATGATATCTCACGCCATTTACGGTATAATATCTCTGATAATCGCCAGAGGTCACAACCGAGGTGTCGGCAATATCGAAATAATAGATATAAGGCTCGCTTGATGCTATGTCGGGATTTTTTACTGCGGTGCGCCAGCTTGTGCCGTCGGGCTTCGCTCCAATGGCTTTTAAATTACCGCCCAAATCAAGCACGTAGGAGCTATAACCTGCCGCTTCAAGCTGCTCAGCAATCTTCTGGCAGGCATATCCCTTTGCAATTGCGCCAACGTCAAGTGACATTTTCGCATCTGCAAGATAAACGGTGGAATCCTCGAAATTTATAACCATTTTTGTAATATCGGTATGAAGATTTGCCTCGGTGAGAGCTTTCATGGGCGGAATTTGTGTGCCTATCTCTCGGTAATTATGCCAGATTGAAAGCACGCTACCCATTGCGATATTTACGTTGCCACCCGTCAGGTCGTGGATTTCTCGCGAATATTCAAGAAATTCAATAATCGCTCTGTCAACCCTTACAGGCTCAACGCCTGCCTTGCGATTGATAGTAGCGATATTATTCATACCGTCGTACTCGTGATAAATATCAAAGGCTCGGTGATAGTAATCCAGCAGGCTTTCTGCCATTTTTACCGCAGCGTTGAAGGACTCCTTTCCCTTGCCCGAATAATCGGAAATCTCGCTTACGGTGTCAAAAAAGTCGTAAAACACCACACTGTTTTTCTCAATTTTACCGCTTCCCGCGCCCTGATTCTTACAGCCGACAAAAGCCGACGCCACAAGAGAAAGCAGGAGTAAAACGGCTATATTACGAACGAATATACTCTGATTTTTCAACGTTAACTCCATAATAAATAGTGTTAATAATAATTTTATCATATATTATTACCTTTGTCAACAAAAAACACGCAAAGTGGCGCAGCCTACGGCTCACACCGCGACTGCGCCTTTTGTTATTCTTTATCTTCGTCCTTTGCGCTGCAGCAACCACAATTACCAGAGCAGGTTTTGCTATATGGACAGCCTATACACTTCTGCCCTGCCTTCTTTGCCTTGATTATGTAAGCCACGGCACCGCCTATGACAAGTGCGATAACCGCTATTGCAATAATGTCATCAAACATTTTGCTTCACCTTCTTAGCCGACTTATTCTCCTGTTCCCTTTTCGCCTTTGCATTAGAAAGCATACCCAAAACTACCACGCAAGTCACAATAGCGCAAACCGCAATAAGTCCTGGGAAGAACGCCGCTCCAAGCTTACCCTCGGTAATAAGGGTTCCAAGCTGATAAACAAGGAACGAGAGAGTGTAAGCGATAGAAAGCTGAAGGCCAATAGCCGCAAAAAGCCACTTTTTGCTCTTGATTTCGGAATTCATCGCACCGATTGCCGCAAAGCAAGGGGGTGTGAACAAATTGAACATCAGATATGAAAGACCTGCAACTGCGGATATACCGAGAATCTGCTCGCCACCACCCGTTTGAAGAAGCTCAAACTCCTCGTTAACCGCAAGGGCGGTAAACACCGCGCCGAGAGTACCAACTACCTCTTCCTTGGCAATAAAACCTGTAATTGCCGCAGCGGCAAGCTGCCACATACCAAAGCCGAGGGGTACGAGAAGAAAGGCAATAGGAGTTGCAAGGCTGTGAAGAATAGACTCCTCGGGAGCCGCCTCGCTGAATGTCCAAGAATAGTTAAGCATAATAGTAACGGCTGCGTTACAAACAAGAATAACAGTTCCTGCCTTAACTATGTAAGACCAGCCTCTCTGACACATAGATTTAAGAGCGCCGATTACACTGGGAGCCTTGTATTCGGGAAGCTCAATAATGAAGAAGGACTTTTTGAACTTGTATCCCGAAATCCACTTTACAAGCAGAGCTCCGAGGAATACCAAAACGAGTCCGAGGAAATACATAAGGGGCGCAACCCAAAGTGATTCGGGGAAGAAAAGTCCTGCAAGCAATGAGATAACGGGAATTTTAGCTCCGCAAGGGATAAAGGGAGTCAGCATAGCGGTTGCTATACGCTCCTTTTCATTACGAATGGTGCGGCATGCCATTATGCCGGGAATAGCGCAACCCGTACCTACTACGAGAGGAATAACAGATTTGCCCGACAGTCCAACCTTTTTGAAAATAGGGTCAAGCACAACCGAAACACGAGCCATATATCCGCAATCCTCAAGAAGCGCAAGAAGGAAATACATAACCATAACGAGAGGAAGAAAGCCGATAACCGCGCCAACTCCTCCGATAATACCGTCAACGATTATGGTCTGAATAATGGGCGCTGTGCCTTCAAGCCAGCCGCCGACCATCTCGCCAAACATTTCAATAAAGGTTACAAGACCTGGGATTGCTACTCCGCCGATTTCAACACCCTCGGCAATCCAAACACCGGGGCCAACCTGGGAAATCCAGAAAACGAGGAACATTACAACTGCGAAAATCGGAATACCAAGCCATTTGTTAGTAAGAACGGCGTCGATTTTGTCCTGGGAGTTTATGTCCTTTGTAAGAACCTTTCTCTTTTCAACCTTTTTAACTATACCGTTTACAAAGGCAAATCTCTTTCTGTCCTCCACCGCAGCCGAAGCTTTATCTGAAACATCGGTATTAGCGGGCTTATAGGGCGCGTCCTGCTCCTTGCCAACAACCGACAAAGCAACTGAAACAAGCTTTTCAATACCCTCTCCTGCATTAGCCGCTGTTTCAACAACAGGACAGCCAAGCTTTTCGGATAGAAGCTCGAGATTTATCGTGTTTTCCTTTTTCTCGCTGACGTCAATTTTGTTAAGCGCAACAACCACGGGAATTCCAAGCTCAAGAAGCTGAGTAGTAAAGAACAGGCTTCTTGAAAGATTGGTTGAGTCCACAATATTCACAATAACGTCAGGCTTTTCATTTTTAACGTAAGACGAGGTAATGCTCTCCTCCGAGGTAAAGGGCGACATAGAGTACGCGCCGGGAAGGTCTACACAAATCAGCTCTCCCTCGCCTTTACAATAGCTCTTTTTAATGGGATGCTCCTTTTTATCAACGGTAACACCCGCCCAGTTTCCTACCTTTTCACTACTTCCGGTAAGAGCGTTATACATAGTTGTCTTACCGCTGTTGGGGTTACCCGCCAAAGCAATTCTCATTGTTTTCCTCCAATATATACATACAATTTATTAACCAAAATCAGAGTTAGCAAAGGCTAACTCATATCCAAAAAAATAATCCGAGGATTATTCTTTTATCTCTATCGTCTCGGCAAGAGCGGAGTCGATATTGTATCTGCCATCCTTGATGGAAACGGTCATACCGCCCCTGCGACGGGCAATAACGGTAATAGGCTCACCGCTGTAGCATCCAAGCGAGAAAAGAAACGCGTCAAGCTCCTCATCATCGGTTTCGATGCGGTCAACTATATATTCTACGCCTTCGCGGGCATCAAGTAAGTTCATATACCTCTCCTATCCGAGTTAGCACAGGCTAACTACCGTATAATATTATACACACCGGCTATGAATTTGTCAATAATTTTTGATGATTTTTTCATTTTTGTAAAATTATGACAAACAAAAATATCAAATGTGAAATTTCTTTGCATTTTGTCACAAAAAAACGGCCGACTGACCCAAGAATCAGCCGACCTTTTATCATTTTTATTAGGATTTGATATCCACTCCGCCAAATATAGCAGCTCCCGTTATGTAAACAGTCGCTTCTGCGCCCGGTACGGTATAATTTTTGTTCTCCACGCCGCCGAAGATACCAACGGCATTACTCTTGACGTTAACGTTTTTGGGAAGAATAATATCAATACCGCCGAAGATGCTAACCGCCTCAATCGTGCAGTCCTGAGTTATCACAGCACCGCTCAAATCGTAGTCTATACCGCCAAAAATCGCAGTAAGCTTTGCGCCTTTAAACTCTTGCTCGGGACCAACCTTGACCTCGTTGCCACCAAACATAATGAATTCGGTAGAACAATCGTCTGATTTTGCGGTAATAACCGCCTCTTTTTTGGTCCTCTTGCCACGGAAACCAACAATAATCATATTTATTGCTGCAAAAATGATAAATGCGGGTATAGCCAGCTTCCAGAGCGTGCTGAAATCAATTACGTCCTGGGCAGCCAAAAGCAAACCCACACCGAGAAGAAGTCCCATAACGTTTCCCGCTTTGTCGCGCTCGGTAAAAATGCCGATAAAGCAAGGAACTATTATAAACAACGCCCACCAGCCCGGGAATAAGAAATCTATATCGGTAATTCCAAAGGTATTGAGAATTATCAACACAGCCAAAACCAAGAGCAAAAAGCCCAAAAGTATTTTTTTACTATCCTTCATAAGTCCCTCCGTTTATTTAATTTAATAAGCACTCAAATTCAAAAATAATAGCGTCGCAGTTATCCTCAGAATACTCGATTTCCTCCGAAATAACCCTTGCGAAGTCCACAATTTCCGCAAAGCCTGTTCCCTTCGAGCATAAATTCTCTAAAATCTCACAAAGAAGCAAACAGAAGCCGAGTCTTGCGCGAAGATTCTCGTATGAGGTCGCCACCGATACGTGCCTGAATATAAGATATGCAAGAAATCTCTCGCAATAAATCTCAAGCTCACCCAAGGCGGACTTCCCTACCGAAAACGAGCCCTTGTGCTCAATTTCCAGATATTCAAGCTCAGAAAGAATCCCCCTTTTATGCTCCAAGGAAAGCTTAGGAATACGGAACTCGCTTTTGATTCTCTCTTTTCTATCAGAATATCCAAGACTTCTGTCCGAGAGTACAGAATATATTGTATTCCTGTATTTTAACGTGTCAAAATCGGTTTCTTCACCTATTTTTTCTTCACTAACGTGGCTTAATGTAAACTGACAGTAGTCATCTTGCATTAAAATCAATCTGCAAGCCTCAGGGCAGGAAGCTCCGATGCCACATTCATTACGCCCTGCAATTCTATTGTAAAATCGTGGGTGCTCTCTGCAGATTTCGGATATGTACTCATCGCCAAGCGATGATATAATTTTGCACAACCCCTCGCTATCAAGAAAAGGACAGCGTCCGTCAGAGGTGAGTTTAATTGCGCCATCGTGAATATGCTTACATATATCGCTCTTTTGAGGCTCGGTAAGAGAGTCGTATTTTTGCATTATATCCTCGTCAATACCGATTTCCCAGCCGACACAACAGCTATTCGGACATTTATCTGCAAGACAGCGGAATTCTTTATAATATAATGGATAATAAATTTCCATAAATATTATTTATCAAGCGCTCCTACAAGTGCAACAACTCCGTCCAGCATTAAGAAAACCCCCGACACGATAAACACCCAGGAAAGCGCTGCGCCCTGGTTGAAGAAGAGACAAACAGCTACCATAACGTATATAATGGGCTGAATAATTCGCGCGATAAACGAAATTGTAACCTTTTTAATCTTGTTCTTAAAGATTCTGTAAAGGTCGGATGCGCCTGAAATAAGCAGGAATGCGCCGAGGAGATAAAGAGCAATCTGTATAAACAGCCAGCCTGCCACAAGCACAAGCGCGCCAAACACAATTTTTACAATTCCGTTGTAAAACAGCTTGTTTATAACGTTAACGATTCCCCATACTACCAAATATCCACCGATAAAAGTCAGCGCAATGCTTATAATTTCGCTTTTAAATATAACAAACAAAATTCCCACGGCAATCAAAGACAACGCGGTAAATAATGCTTCCTTTTTTGACTTTTTCATAACAAAGTATCCTTTCTTGTCTATCTATCATCATTGTAGTACAGTTTTTCAAGAAAGTCAATACAAAAATAAAACTTTTCGACTATCATTCTAATCGCAAGGACGTTCTGTTTCAGAGTGTTCATTGGATTTTATCAGCTTGTATTCCGAATTGCGAATCAGCACGCCTTCTTCAGTCAAAACAATCTCCACCTCTTTTTCAAGTCTCAATTGCTCTCTATGCTCCTTCGGAATAACAATTCTGCCAAGCCTATCGATTTCTTTGATTATGCCTACCTTTTCCACTATAAAACTCCATAAAAAACGTATTGCACTTATATAAGTGCAATTTAATTCTATCACGCATTTATAATAATGTCAAGAGTTTTGCTCTTAAATAGGTGCGAGGGGTGCGAAAATGAACGCTATAACAGAAAAGAAAATCGGAGGCAACATAAAAAAGCTTCGTGAAAAGGCTGGGCTCACACAGGAACAGGTTGCAGCAAGGCTGCAAATCAACGGCTGCGACATAACGAGAAGCGCGGTTGCCAAAATCGAGGTAGGACAAAGACATCTTTATCCCGATGAAATCATTTTGTTAAAAGACATCCTTTCTGCTACCTACGAAGAAATTTTTGATGTCAACTAATAATTGAAAACAGGTCTCTTATGCGGAGACCTGTTTTATTTAAATAAAAAAGCCCTGCCGATGTAAGTAAGGGCCTATAAAAAACCAAAGCCCCAGAGGATTACCTCTGGGTAGCGCAGCGGCACGAGCGTGTAAGAAAACGATTAAATATCGTTTTCCCGCGAGTGTGACCGAGCCGCAGCGAGAAGTCTGGAGCTACCAGGGTATTTGCCAAGGCAAAGATACCCTCATTTATCGCTTACAAGCAAGCTTGACACGAATAAATGGGGTATGCGAACCGGTTTTCTGCGCTTCGCGTGCGAAAACACGCTTCGAAGCGAGAGTAGCGTAGCGGCCTGAGGGTGTTGAATAACAGTCCAGTGGACTGTTAGACCCCGAAGGTGACCGAGCCGCAGCGAGAGTAGCAGCTCCAGACAACCCCAAAAAAACCAAAAAAATCCCTGCCGATGTAAGCAGGGGCTTATAAAAACCAAAGCCCCGAAGATTTCTCTTCGGGGTTGTCTGGAGCTGCTACCCGGATTCGGACCGGGGACCTCATCCTTACCAAGGATGTGCTCTACCAGCTGAGCCATAGCAGCATTTACCACAAGGATATTTCCTCGTGACGCAGATTATTATATCAAATAAAAATCATTTTGTCAATACATTTTAGAAAAAATAGAAAAAATTTTTAATGTGTCGAGATTATTTTACTTATATAAGATATTTTACTTTTTTATGAAAAACTATTGACAAACACAAAGTTTTTTGTTAAAATGATTTAGTCCAAATTTTTGGAGCATTAGCTCAGTTGGTTAGAGCTACCGGCTCATAACCGGTCGGTCCAAGGTTCGAGTCCTTGATGCTCCACCAACAAAAGAGAGATAACCCTCGCGGTTATCTCTCTTTTGTTGTTAGAGCACACGGACGTAGTCCGTGATAATCAAAGACATTCGCATCGAGGAGCTTGCTCATCAGGGCGAATGTCACAGATTGCTCTGCGAGCGCTTTGGCAACGCCAAAGCAAAGTGCGTAGCACCGCCGAGAAAACGGCGTTGCTCGCATAGAGCATAAGCTCCACC
>JAZQWA010000023.1:0-3317 GCA_045632065.1 Eubacteriales bacterium
AACCTTTTCACCGTCAACAGAAACGCCGCCCTGTTCGATAGCGCGTCTGCCCTCGGACTTGGAGGGAACCATCTTGCCGAGAACAAGCAGGCTGTTGAGGTCAATACCGCCGTCAACGAGAGAAGCCTCGTCAACCTCAACTACAGGAGCATTTTCAGCGCCACCGGAAACGAAAAGAGAACGAGCCATAGCCTGTGCCTTCTCAGCTTCCTCCTCGCCGTGAACAAGCTTGGTAAGCTCGTATGCAAGAATTTCCTTTGCAGTATTGAGCTGCGCGCCCTCCCAGGAGTCCATCTTGTCGATTTCCTCAACAGGAAGGAATGTGAGCATTCTGATGCACTTAAGAACGTCAGCGTCTGCAACGTTTCTCCAGTACTGGTAGAAGTCGTAGGGAGCAGTCTTGTTAGGATCAAGCCATACAGCGCCCGAAGCAGTCTTACCCATCTTCTTGCCCTCGGAGTTGAGGAGCAGGGTAATAGTCATCGCGTGCGCATCCTTGCCGAGCTTACGTCTGATAAGCTCAGTACCGCCAAGCATGTTGGACCACTGGTCGTCACCGCCAAACTGCATATTGCAGCCGTACTTCTGGAAGAGATGGTAGAAGTCGTAGGACTGCATAATCATGTAGTTGAATTCAAGGAATGAAAGTCCCTTTTCCATTCTCTGCTTGTAGCACTCTGCAGAGAGCATTCTGTTAACAGAGAAGCATGCGCCAACCTCGCGAAGCACCTCAACGTAGTTGAGACCGAGAAGCCAGTCAGCGTTGTTAACCATAATAGCCTTGCCCTCACCGAAATCGATGAAGCGCTCCATCTGCTTTTTGAAGCAGTCGCAGTTGTGCTGGATAGTCTCGGTAGTCATCATCTGACGCATATCGGTTCTGCCGGAGGGGTCGCCAACCATAGCTGTACCGCCACCGATAAGAACAACAGGTCTGTTACCTGCCATCTGTAAGCGCTTCATAAGGCAAAGCGCCATAAAATGACCAACGTGCAGAGAATCTGCAGTGGGGTCAAAGCCGATGTAGAATGTAGCCTTGCCGTTGTTAATCATTTCTCTGATTTCTTCTTCATTCGTTACCTGCGCAATAAGTCCGCGGGCAACAAGTTCCTCGTAAATCTTCATTTTTTATATCCTCTCAAATTTATTATTACCAAATTAAAATAAAAAAGTCCTTGAGCCGTAAAGCTCAAGGACGAAAAAATTTCTAATTTCGAATTTCTGATTTCGAATTTAAAATTCTGCCGTGGTACCACCTTGATTTGTCGGCAAAGCCGACCTCATTTGCGCTATAACGGGCGTTAACCGTCAAATCCTACACACCAAAAAGGCTTCAAATCTGCACTCGGAGATGTATTCACTAAAAGAAACTCACGCGCCTCTCATCACCCGGCAACTTTCTGTTTTTCATTTCTAAAAGCTACTTGTTCTCGTCATCGCTTTATATTACTTGCATATTATACAATAAAATAATGTAAAAGTCAATACTTATTTAGACTTTTTTCACCTCATATACGGTAATCTGTCTATAAACCTCACCAGCATCATAAAAACCAATGCCGTGATTTATGCAGTTCGGCTCTGTCTGTGCCTCAAGGCAGAATGCACCGTGCTTTATCCTCGGATTTCCGTACTTGAAGTCAGGCTTTCCTGAGAGGAAATTGCCGGTGTAGAATTGCAATCCCGGTTGGTCGGTGTAAACGTTCATTGTCAGTTTGCCGTTAGTTACAGTTGCACCCAGCGAAAGCATCTTTCTTCCATACCTGCGATATAATTTAGGGCAGAGAACGAAATTGTGATCATAGCCGTCAATTTCTTTGCCAAAATCTTCACCGATTTTTTTAGGGCTGTTAAAGTCAAATGGCGTATCCAAAACACGCTGTCTTATACCTGTCGGAATTAGATTTTCGTCAACCGCAGTATATCTTTCTGCATAAATTGTCGCAACGTGATTATCAATAGTTCCGCCGAATCCATCAAGATTAAAATAGGTGTGATTAGTCAGCGCAATAGGCGTTTTCCCTTCGGGAATAGCCTCGTATTCGATAATCACAGTAGCTCCGTCAAGGGTGTATCTCACCTTTACAAGCAGACCTGCGGGGAAGCCGTCCTCACCGTCGGGCGAGTAATAGGAAAACGTCACGCTGTTTTCGGCAAGCGAGTCGATATTCCAGTTTTTGAAACTGAAGCCACCGCCACCGTGTAGGCAGTTGCCGTTATCATTTTCGGTAACCATATAAATTGCGCCGTCCATAGTGAAGCTTGCGCCGGCAATTCTGTTTGCAACTCTACCCACGATTGCGCCCTGATAGGACTCGGTGTCCGCTTCATATCCTTCAAGGGTGTCGTAACCGCCGACTATATCAATCCAAAAGGTACGAAAGCTGACGATTGCAGCGCCCCTCGTCATTATTCGGAGTTCTGCGTCCTCGTTTGAAAGGGTAACGATTTCAACCGCCGCCCCATTCTTATCTATGCCAAAAATATTCCGTTTCATATTTAACCTCAAATAAGTATTTTCTTTATTATACAACAAAAAAACAAAAAAGAAAAGGGGAAATAGCATTTTCTTGACTTTATATAAAATATATGTTATTATATACAATGTAAAAATATATTGCGAGGTAAAGCTATGAATAAAGTAGTTATCGTTATAAACGGCGCGGGCGGTGTTGGTAAGGACACCATCTGCGATCTTACAGCAAAGCATTTTAAGGTGAGAAATATTTCCACCGTTGATCCTATAAAGGAGATTGCTACATTCTGTGGCTGGACAGGCGTTAAGGATGACAGAGCGAGAAAGTTTCTTCACGATTTGAAGACTATCACTGCAGAGTATAACGAGTTTCCCACCAATTGGGCTATGAACGTTTATAGGGAGTTTCTCCAGACTGACGAGCAGATTCTCTTCGTTCATATAAGAGAGCCATGGGAAATTGCAAAATTTGTTAAAGCAACCGACGGTGCTGCGAAAACCCTTCTTGTAAGAGGCGGAGCGCGCACCAGACTTGATGCATACGGCAATGCTGCAGACGACCAGGTTGAGAACTATGAATACGACTATTATTTTGTAAACGACCGTCCTCTTGATGAAACAGAGGAGAACGTTAAAGCGCTTTTTGAGTCTATTCTAAAATAAGATTTGAGGAGTAAAAACATGTTAGAAAATTATAAGCATTCAACCGTATATCAAATATATCCTCGCTCGTTCTGCGATTCTGACGGCGACGGAGTAGGAGATATTCGCGGAATTATCTCAAAGCTGGATTATATCGCTTCTCTGGGAGTTGACGTAATCTGGCTTTCTCCCGTTTATA
>JAZQWA010000024.1:0-17610 GCA_045632065.1 Eubacteriales bacterium
CAGTTCTTGAGTATACGTTAACGCTTGAAACGTTGGTTCTTATAATTGTACCCTCGTTGGTGATAAGCATTATATCATCGTCCTCGGAAACGGTTATAATTGCGGCAAGCTTGCCCGTCTTTTCGCTGATATTGTGACAGGTTACGCCCTTACCGCCTCTGTGCTTCATTTCACGGAAGTCGGAGAAGAGTGTTCTCTTACCCATACCGCCCTCGGTAACGGTAAGCAGACTCTTTTCGTCGTTAACGACGCATACGCCTACTACAACGTCATCGCCCTGAAGGGTAATACCCTTAACGCCACGAGCGCCTCGTCCCATGGAACGAACGTTGTTCTCGTCAAATCTTACTGCAAGTCCGTCACGAGTTGCAAGAATAAGCGACTCATCGCCCGTGGTATGACGAACGAAGATAAGCTCGTCGCCCTCGTCGAGATTGATAGCAATCTTACCGCTCTTTCTCTGGTACTCGAACTCGGAAAGAAGTGTTCTCTTAATAACACCAAGCTTGGTAACCATCGTGAGATATTCGCCCTCGCAGAACTCGGTAATAGGAATAATTGCGGTTACAATCTCGCCCTCGCCAAGCTCAATGATGTTAACGAGGTTGGTACCCTTTGCAGTTCTGCCTGATTCGGGAATTCTGTACGCCTTCTTGGAGTAAACTCTGCCCTTATTAGTAAAGAACATAAGGTGAGAGTGGCTGTTAGCAACGATAACGTCCTCTACGAAGTCGTCTTCCTTGGTGGTCATACCGATAATGCCCTTACCGCCTCTGTTCTGTGCAGAGTAAACGTCAGCTCTCTGACGCTTGATATATCCGGTATGAGAAACGGTAATAACGCAGGTGTGACGCTCGATAAGGTCCTCGAGGTCGATTTCCTCGGTTGCCTCGGTGAGCTCGGAGCGACGCTCGTCTCCGTACTTTTTCTTGATTTCCTCAAGCTCAGTTTTGAGAAGATTCTGAAGCTTCTCCTCGCTCTCAAGAATAGAGCGGAGCTCTGCAATAAGAACCTCAAGCTTGGCAATTCTGTCCTCAACCTTCTGTCTTTCAAGACCTGAAAGCTTACCGAGAGTCATTTCAACAATTGCCTGCGCCTGAACGTCGGTAAGTCCGAATCTCTCGCAAAGCTGAAGCTTCGCATCGGGAATAGACGCCGACTTCTTGATAATCTGAATTACCTCGTCGATATTCTCGGTGGCAATTCTGTAACCCTCGAGAATATGAATCTCACGAAGCGCTTTATCAAGGTCAAACTGTGTTCTTCTTTCAATAACTTCCTTCTGGAAGCCTATGTATTTGTCAAGTATAGTTGGCAAATTAAGCGTTTTAGGCTCTCCGCCGTCTATAACAAGCATATTTACAGAGCAGGTATCCTGAAGCTGTGTGTACTTGTAGAGCTGATTTAAGATAACCTCTGCGTTTGCATCTCTGCGGTATTCAACAACGATTCTCATACCGCCTCTGCCAGACTCGTCACGCAGAGCAGTGATACCCTCAATCTTCTTTTCCTTAACAAGATTTGCCATGCTCTCGATGAGCATTGACTTATTAACCATATAAGGAATCTCGGTGAAGATAATTCTCTTATGCTCATCCTCGATTGTGGCTCTGGCTCTGATGTAAATCTTGCCTTTACCAGTTTCGTAAGCCTCTCTGATACCTCTCGTGCCGTAAATCAATGCGGCAGTGGGGAAGTCGGGGCCCTTAATGAACATCATAAGGTCGTCAACACTACACTCGGGATTGTCAATACGGTAAACTATACCGTCAATAACCTCTGTGAGATTGTGAGGGGGAATATTGGTAGCCATACCAACCGCAATACCAACCGAGCCGTTAATAAGCAGGTTGGGAAGCCTTGATGGAAGCACCGTAGGCTCGTCACGGGTGTTGTCGAAGTTACGTGTCATAGGAACGACGTTCTTTTCGATGTCGCTCATCATGAAATCAGCGATTCTCGCCATTCTCGCCTCGGTATAACGGTATGCAGCTGCGCCGTCACCGTCAACGTTACCGAAGTTACCGTGTCCCTCTATAAGAGGATAACGGAGAGAGAAGTCCTGCGCCATTCTTACCATAGTTCCGTAAACAGCGCTGTCACCGTGAGGATGGTATCTACCGAGCACGTTACCTACTGTGGTCGCAGACTTACGGAATGGGCGGTCGTGAGTGAGATTATCCTCGTACATAGCGTAGAGAATTCTTCTCTGACCGGGCTTCATACCGTCGCGCACGTCGGGAAGTGCTCTGGATGTAATTACGCTCATGGAATATTCGATAAAGGACTGCTTTACCTCTTTTTCCATATCGCGATTTACTATTCTCTGTTGAGGGAATTCTATGTCTTGACTTTTATAATTGTGTTCCATTTTTTCCCTCCTTATATATCAAGATTTTCTACGAATTTCGCGTTTTGTGTAATAAATTCACGTCTGGGCTCAACCATATCACCCATAAGCACCGAGAATATCTCGTCGCAGGCAATTGCGTCCTCAATGGTAACCTTAAGAAGCGTTCTTCTCTCGGGGTCCATTGTGGTTTCCCAGAGCTGATCTGCGTCCATTTCACCAAGACCTTTATATCTCTCGGACTCAACGCCCTTTACGCCAAGCTCCTCGATAGCTCTGTTTTTCTCCTCCTCGGAGAATGCGTAGCGAAGCTGCTTGCCCTTATAAATCTTATAAAGAGGGGGCTGAGCGAGATAAACGTGTCCCTGCTCAATGAGAGGACGCATATGACGGAAGAAGAATGTCAGAAGAAGAATTCTGATGTGCGAGCCGTCAACGTCGGCATCGGCCATGATGATAATCTTGCCGTAACGGAGCTTTTCAATATCGAAATCGTCACCGATACCGCAGCCGAGTGCCTGAATAATAGGAATAATCGACGTATTGGAATAAACCTTGTCGAGTCTTGATTTTTCAACGTTAAGAACCTTACCGCGGAGGGGAAGAATAGCCTGGAAACGGCTGTCACGGCAGTTCTTTGCAGAGCCTCCCGCAGAATCTCCCTCTACCAGATAAACCTCGGTAAGACGGGTTTCCTTCTCGTTACAGTCAGCAAGCTTGCCGGGCAGGGTAGATACCTCAAGCACGTTCTTACGTCTGGTAAGCTCTCTTGCCTTTCTCGCCGCCTCTCTTGCACGGCTGGCAGCCATAGCCTTCTCGATAATCATCTTTGCAGACGAGGGATTTTCCTCAAAGTACTCCTCAAGCTTCTTGTCAACTATGGAGTCAACGAGCGTTCTGATTTCGGAGTTACCGAGCTTCGCCTTAGTCTGCGACTCAAACTGCGCGTCGGTAAGCTTAACCGAGATAATCGCAACAAGTCCCTCACGTACGTCCTCGCCGGAAAGTCCCTTGTCGTCGCCCTTGATTACGCCTGTCTTTTTAGCGTAGTTGTTGATAGCTCTTGTGAGTGCCGACTTAAAGCCTGTTTCGTGAGTACCGCCCTCGATGGTGGACATATTGTTTGCAAAGGAAATGATAGTCTCGTTATAGCTATCATTATACTGCATTGCAACCTCTGCAATAGAGTTGTCACGCTCGCCCTTCATATAAATTACGTCGGGATGAATGGGAGTACCGCGCTTTTCGTTATTAAGATATTCAACGAAGGATATAATACCGCCCTCGTAGTGAAGAATCTCCTCACGCTCCATACCCTCTCTGGTATCGGTGAGAATAATCTTTACTCCTGCATTAAGGAACGCCTGCTCTCTCATTCTCGTAAGGAGAATGTTGTAATCAAACACAGTTTCCTCAAAGATTGTGGGGTCGGGCTTAAATCTTACGTAAACTCCGTGTCTGTCTGCGTCGCCCTCGCACTTGAAGGGACGGGCAACAGCGCCCTTTTCAAATCTCTCGGTATATCTCTTGCCGTCACGGCAGTTCTCAACCTCGAGCCACTCGGAAAGGGCGTTAACTACCGACGCGCCAACACCGTGCAGACCGCCTGCAATTTTGTAGCCGTCACCGCCAAACTTACCGCCTGCGTGAAGAACTGTATATATAACCTCGAGAGTAGGCAGACCAAGCTTCTCGTTCATACCAGAGGGAATACCGCGTCCGTCGTCCTGTACGGATATACTGTTATCCTCGTTAATAGTTACGTTGATGCAGCTGCAATAGCCTGCAAGAGCCTCGTCTATGGAGTTATCTACGATTTCGTATACGAGATGGTGAAGTCCTCTTATGGAAGTCGTACCGATATACATACCGGGACGTTTTCTTACTGCTTCAAGACCCTCGAGCACCTGTATTTGACTGTCGTCGTAGCTCTTGGTTTCAATTTCGTTTGCCATTTTTTTACCTTTCATTAGTTTTTTAGAACTATGATTTTATTTTTCCAGCGTATTTACTCTGGCTACCAATCCCTTGGTGGATATTCTTGATAATTTAATCCTGATTTCTCCGTTTTCCTCGATAAGAACGAATGAACGGGGTAAATCAAAATCGTCATACTCAACAATGCCTTTTTTTTCGCTGTTGTTTATAAAATTTCTTCCAACCTTGGTCACCGTAGAGGTGTCAAGGTCGAAAATACCTATTATATCTTTTTTCTTAACGCTTTTGCCATTACCAATGTGAAGAAACATATTTTCCTCCCGATACCTCGATTATTTTATCGGTAAAGCCACGACATTCGTCCTTGTCACAGGACGTAATGATAATCTGTCTTTCACCCCTGCCCGAGAGAACGTATTTTCTGCGCTTCTCGTCAAGCTCAGAGAGAACGTCGTCGAAAAGAAATACAGGATATTCTCCGCATATTTCCTTTATAACCTCGCCCTCGGCAAGCTTTAATGCCAAAACTATCGAGCGTTGCTGTCCCTGGGAAGCAAAGGCTCTTGCGCTTTTGCCGTTTATCTTGATTTCAATATCGTCTCTATGCGGACCAAAGAGCGTCACGCCTGCTCCGATTTCACGGTCAATCGAGCTGCGCAAAAGCTCCTCGTATGCCGATTTTATATCCTCACGGCTCTGACATTCCTCGGAAATATGGCTTTCGTAGGAAAGAGAAAGCTCCTCCTTGCCCTCTGATATATCCTGCAAAATCTTCTCGGCATAAACCGAAAGCCTTTTCAGATAATCGGCTCTGAAAATATGCAGATGCGAAGCATATTCCGCCATAGAGGCAGACCAGGACTCAAATTCACGCATATCTGCGTAAATGCCCTTCTGCATAAGCTTCAGCATACAGTTTCTGTTTTCAAGCGCCTTTTTGTAGTCAGCGTAATACTTGAGATAAGCGGGGTAAGCGGCTGAAACAGCCACGTTTAAGAAGCTTCTTCTCGCCTCGGGGCCGTCTTTTACAAGATCCAAGTTATCGGGATAAAACAGAACGGCCTTAAAGCTTCCAATCATCTCAGCAATCGTGCTTACCTTGTAACCGTTTTTTTTGCGAAGTCTTTCTTTGCCGAAAAGAGCGTATTCCAGGCTCTCGTCACCGAATTTGTCCTCAAATTCTATGTAAACGCGAAAGCCCTCGGAGTCAAATTTGACAAGCTCTTTATCCTCACGGCCTCTGAAAGATTTTCCTCTTGAAAACAGATATATTCCTTCGATTATATTGGTCTTGCCCTGGGCGTTTTTGCCGTAGAGAAGATTAACTCCCGGTGAAAACTCGATATCGCATTTTTCAATATTGCGAAATCCCTCGGCCCTAAACCTTTTTATAATCATCTCTGCTCGTTCATTCTGACGGGAAGAATCATATAGAAGAACTTGAAGTTGTCATCCTCTTCTGCAGGCTCAATTGTAATAGCCTGGGTGGGAGATTTAAGGGTGATTTTGATATTCTCGCCCTCGGCAACCTTAACGCTGTTAATGAGATAACGGCAGTTAAAGCCGATTTCTATATCCTTGCCCTCGTGAACGCACTCCATCTCGTCGGAAACCTTGCCGTTAACCGATGCAGAAGTGATAGAGATAAGCTGATCGTCTGTGGTAAGCTTAACGTAGCTTCTGGTGCTACCCTTGATTTTCTCGTCAGCAATAAGGTTTGCGCGCTCAAGTCCGTCAAGAAATCTATCTCTGTCAATAACTACCGTAATATCGTTATCCTTGGGGATAATTCTCTGATAATCGATGTACTCACTGTCAATGGTTCTTGTGAAGAAGATGCTCTCACCGCATCTTACGATAGCGTGCTTTCTCGAAATATAGAACTGCGCGTTTTCCTCATCGCCCTCTGCAATATTCTTGGAAAGCTCGTTTAATGCGTGACCGGGAATAATGAATGAAAAATCAACGTCGCCTGATGCGCCAAGCGAGGAAATATCACACTTTACAGAGCAACGGGAGAGGGTATAGCTGTCGCAGGATACAACCTCAAGGCTGTCGTTCTTAATTTTGAAGAACGCACCGCAGAGCATAGGTCTGTTGTCAACCTCTGCGATAGAGTGAGCAACCTTGCCTATCATAAGTCTGATTTTATCTGCTGAAATCTCAAATCCCTTGTCGCTTGTCAGCTCGGGAAGGTTAGGGAAGTCCTCGCCCTTCATAGCGAACATGGAGAACGAAGCCTTACCGCTTGTAATGGTGCAGTTAAGCTTATCGTTTACGTCAATGGTAACCTCATCCTCGGGAAGAACTCTGATAGTCTGGTAGAGTCTTTGCGCATTGATGATAAACTTACCCTCGCGCTCAATGGAAATCGCCTCAAGGGTGGATCTTACACCCTTTGTCATATCGTATGTAGAAATTCTGATAGAGCCCTCGTCGAGAGTTTCGATAAGCACGCCCTCAATTGCGGTAATAGTACCCTTATTGGATACGGTACCCATTGCAGGTGTGAGCTTATTCAGAAAAGTGGATTTTTGAACCGTGAATCTCATATATTTGCCCTTTCTTTGCGCCCGAAGGGGCGCTTTTTAAGTGAATGTATTTTAATTATTGGTAGGTGGAGTTGTAATAGGGGGTGTTTAAAATGTGGAAAAGTGTAATTTACCTTGAAAATACTGAAATTATCGGCTATTTTTCTTCAACATTCGATGTAGAATAACCTGTGACGGAAAATTAGCCAAGTTTCATACATACTTATCAACAGCAGAATAAGAGTAAATCAACAGCATTTTTTCAACATTTAAACAGAGAAATGTGTAAAACTAAACTCCCTTGATTTCTTTGATAAGAAGATTTATATCATTTTCGTAGTTTTTGATGGTTCTCATATTAAGCTCGACCTTGTTCACCGATGAAATAATCGTGGAATGGTCACGGCCTAAAATTTTACCGATTTCCTTTAAGGATAGGTCGGTGAGCTTCCTTATAATATAAATCGAAATATGTCTTGCGTTTGCAATATTGTCTGTTTTCTTCTTGGACTTGATGTCCTCAACGCTGACACCGTATTTCTTTGAGATAGAAAGCAGAATTTTCTCGACCATAGCGTCGTTAGGAATGTTACCAGGGTCAACGATAGCGATGATATTGTCGATAGCTTCCTTTGTAATCTCCGAGCTGGTGAAGGAATGTATAGCGTAAAGCTTTTTGAGAATTCCCTCAATCTGTCTTATGTTGTTGTTAAGACGCTGGGCGATGTAGTCAATAAGATTCTGAGGAATGGTAAGTCCCATATCCTCGGATTTTTTCTTGATAATAGCTGTACGAAGCTCGAATGAGGGAGGCTGAATGTCTGCGATAAGTCCCCACTCAAATCTTGTTCTCAGTCTGTCCATAAGGGGATTGATTTCCTTGGGAGGACGGTCGGAGGTAAGAATAATCAGCTTCTCTGACTCGTAAAGAGCAGAGAATGTATGGAAGAATTCCTCCTGGGTGGACACCTTACCTGCGATAAACTGAATATCGTCTATCATAAGCACGTCAGCAGAGCGGTATTTGTCCTTAAATGCAGAGGTGCTGTGATTGGAAATAGCGTCAATAAGCTCGTTAATAAAGGTTTCGCTCTTTTTGTAAACGATTTTAAGCTCGGGGTATTTCTTCTTCATATGATTCATAATCGCATAAAGAAGGTGGGTTTTACCAAGTCCCGAATGACCGTAAATAAAGAGAGGATTGCAATATGACGGGTCATTTGCTACCGCATAGCATACCGCTTTTGCAAATTTATTGGACTCGCCCTCTATAAAGTTCTCAAAGGTATATTCGTCAAGCAGAGTTCTCTTATCAGCCGATGCATTGAGAATCTCCTCGATTTTCTTTTCCTTGCGCTCGCTTCTCTCAAGCGATTCCTTCTCGAAATATTTATCCATATTCTCAGCAGGAGCAGATGCGCCGGGAAAATTACTGTCCGCGTCAAGCGATATAATTTCAATTTCAACGTCGAAGCCGATTACCTCGCAGAGCGTTTCTTTTATTACGTCTATGTATCTGGTGGAGAGTATATTTCTTCTCAGCTTGGTGGGTGTTGAGAACACCGCCTTGCTATCAGTGAGAGAGGTGAGGTTAAAATCTCCAAACCAGAGGTCGAATGAGGACTGCGGAGTACCTGTTTTTATCTTCAGCGCTTCTTTGATTGCGACTGATATTTCAAAAAGCTCGTCCATTTCATTTTTCCTTTCTCTCTTTTTTGTCATTTTTCTTAAGATATGATATATTATATCATATAAATGACTAAAAATCAAGAGAAATTGTAAAAAAAAGTTAGCACAAAAAATCAAATATTTGTTTACATTCTTTTGGAACGAGTCTTGAAAATAAGCGAGGCTAAAAAGCCTAAAATCAGCGCTGCGGAAATACCTGACGCAGAGGCCGAAAGACCGCCGCTCAAAGCGCCGATAAGCCCTTCTTTTTCGACGGCTTCCATAACTCCCCGACCTATATTTGCGCCAAATCCGATAAGCGGTACGGACACACCCGCGCCGAAAATTTCAAAGAGCGGAGTGTATACTCCTATGGCATATAAAAGCACTCCTGCCGACACGTAGCATACCAGAATTCTGGCTGGAGTAAGCTTTGTCAGGTCGATTAAAAGCTGGGCGATAACGCATATAATTCCGCCCGAAATAAAGGTTAAAATAAGCTGCTCGGTAATACTCATTGCGATACTCCTTTTTTTGATTCAAGCCTGATAAGAGGCGCAATTCCATAAATGTTTTCACCCTGCAAAAGACTTGACGGGCTCATCAGCGCGCCTGTTGACAGAAATAAAATCCGACGGCACTTTCCTTCCTTTAACATAGGGATAAAATGACATGCGAGAACAGATGCGCTTGTACCGCAGCCGGAAGCTCCGCTATGCACGTCCTGTCTTTCAAAGTCGTAGAGCATAAGTCCGCAGTCAGCGTGTAGCTTTTCAGCGCCCGGAAGCTCCTTTGAGAGCAAATATCTTAAAATTCCCGAGCCGACCTTGCCAAGGTCACCTGTAACGATATAATCAAAGTTGTAAATTGGCTCCCCCGACTCCTTAAAGTAGGTGAAAATACTGTCAAATGCGGCAAAAGCCATAGCTCCGCCCATATTTGCGCCGTCAGCGGTAGAGCCGTCAATAATACGACCCGGCATGTATTCGGTCAGACTGACGTCACCCTCTCCGCGACCGAGTACAAATGCTCCTGCTGCGGTTGAGGTCCATTGAGCCGTTTTTGCTCTCTGTCCGCCATACTCTATGGGAGTTCTGAACTGCCTTTCGGCAGCCGAATTATGAGATGTTGTCACCGCTGCGCCGTATTTCATGCTATCAGAGGAGTCGATAAATGATGCAAGCGTCATAATTGCCTCGGTACAGGTGGAGCAGGCGCCGTATACGCCTACAAAGGGAATACCGAAGCTGCTGAGTCCTGCCGATGATGCAACGCATTGATTTTGCAGGTCTCCTGCCACTAAAAGCTCCATATCCGAGTGTGACATATTTATCTTGGAAAGTGCTGTATTGAGGGCAATTCTGCCCATTTCTCCCTCGGCAATCTCCCAGGTTTTCTGTCCGAACTTGTCGCTTGGGTCGCAGAAGTCGAATTTTTCTCCGAGAGGCCCGCGCCTTTCCTCAAAACCGCCTACCGCAGCCGAGGAAGCAAAGTGTATCTGTGTTTTTAATTTCGTAATTCTACCCATTTTATCCTCCTATGCAATATAACCCAAAATGTCGAGAATATAGTAAATAACGCCGTAAATTGCGCCCGAGAGAAGTCCAAAAAGAATAACAGGTCCTGCGACGGTATAGATTTTTGAGCCCACTCCGAGAACGTAGCCCTCACTTTTTGCATCCATAGCCTCACTTACTACCGCATTCGAAAATCCTGTTACAGGAACAAGCGTCCCTGCTCCTGCGACACGTGCAATTTTATCAAAAATTCCAAATGCCGTAAGCAGAGCGGCAAGAAAAATCAGAGAGATTGTCACAAGAATTCCTCGAAGCTTTTCATCTGCTCCGAGATAGGAAAACAGCATACCTAAAAGCTCTCCAAGGACGCAAATTGCGCCGCCAAATACAAATGCAAGTATTGAATTTTTTAGAAGAGTTGACCCGGGAGAATATTTTTTGATTATACCTTGTTTCTCTTTTGAATCCATAAAATCACCTATTTTTGTAAAGTATTATTGTCAAAATAGTGTTTTAAACGCACTTTTTAGTAATTATTTGTTGGAAAAATCAAAAATATTCATTTTGAAAAAATATATATGAAAAAGATAATTTTCATCTTTTTTTGACAAAGCATTGATTATTTTCAGAAAATATGTTAGAATAGTAAAAAAAGAAAAAGAAGGAGAAAAAAATGAAAGGCGAATTTAACGAGGAAGCCAAGGCGCAGGGCGGTGAAGAAACCGTTGAGGAAGGCTTCGCTTATAAGACTGTTTTAAAGGGGGAGGGTAATAAAAGAACCTTTTCCGTAGCATCTCTTATTCTTTCTATAGTTTCCGTTTTTCTTTTCGTTTTCCCCTGGGCAGCAATTGCGCTTGGAGTGCTGGGAGTTGTATTCTCTGTTCTTTCCAGAAGAAATCTCGGTTATTTTGACGGATTTTCTCTCGCAGGACTTATCGTGGGTATTTTCGGAATTGTTTTCGGCATTGCAGGGCTCAGCTTTGGTGCAATGATAATGTCCGTATTTTTCTAAATAGCTAAAAAAACCGACCTTCAAAAGTCGGTTTTTTATTTTTTTGAGGCATTTTAAACCAAATTTTTGTTTTTTTTACATCATTTTATACAACATTCTTTATTAAAACTAAATATTTCTATTGATTTCTTAGATATATTATGTTAGAATTAAACCGTATAATATATAAAATATTTTGTTATTTTTTTAACAAATAAAGTAACAAAGTAACCTTTATTTATTGAAAAAGCCGTTTAAAACGGCAGAATGGAGAAAAGCTAATGTTTAAATTAGGAAAAAACAGAATTCCTCACAGAAAACACACGGCGGCTATGCAGGCGGAAAGAATTCCTGCTCCTGCGCTTGTTACCATTCCAATGGCACAGCACATAGGCGCGCCCGCAGTTCCCTGCGTTAACGTAGGCGACAAGGTTTTCGTGGGAACTAAAATTGCAGAGGCAGGCGGCTACGTAAGCGCTCCTATTCATTCCTCTGTTTCGGGAACTGTCAAGAAAATTGACAAATTCCTTTCCTCAAACGGCAGAAGCTGTCAGGCTGTTATCATTGAGTCTGACGGTGAGATGACTCCCGATGCGGCAATTTCCGCTCCCGTGGTAACCAATCTCGACGAGTTCTGCGATGCTGTTCGTCAGAGCGGTCTTGTAGGTCTTGGCGGCGCAGGCTTCCCCACTGCAGTAAAGCTTGATGCGCAGAAGAAGGGAATTATTAAGAAGGTTGTAATCAACGGCGCGGAGTGCGAGCCTTATATTACTGCCGACACACGTACCATGCTTGACGAGTCCGACTATATTGTAAAGGGCGTGGCTCTTCTTAAGGAGTATATCAAGCCTGAGGAAATCGTTTTCGGTATTGAAAATAACAAGCCCGAGGCGATTGCAAAGCTTAAAGAGCTCTTTAATGCAGATTCGTCTGTAAAAGTTATGGCTCTTCCTTCAACATATCCCCAGGGCGCAGAGAAAATACTCGTTTTCAACAGCACAGGCCTCGTTGTACCCGAGGGTGGACTTCCCTCTGACGTAGGTTGCCTTGTACTTAACGTAACTTCGCTTGCATTTATTGCCAAGTATATTGAAAGCGGTATGCCTCTTGTTGAAAAGTGCCTTACCGTTGACGGCTCTGTCGTAAAAGAGCCCAAGAACCTTATTGTTCCTATCGGTACTCCAATAAGAGCGGTTCTTGACTATGCGGCGGCTGATTACGAGGATATGGCAAAGGTTCTATACGGCGGACCTATGATGGGTATTGCGGTTTACAATATCGAAGACCCCATTCTTAAGAATACTAACGCTATCGTTGCTCTTAATAAAAAGGAAGCTCTTCCTCCAAAGCAGTACGCTTGTATCCACTGCGGAAGATGCGTAAGCGCTTGTCCTATGGGACTTAATCCCACATCTTACGTTAAGGCGATGAAGGTTGAGGACAAAAATGAGCGAGCGGCAAGACTTACCGCAGAGAAAATCAATCTTTGCATGGAGTGCGGCTGCTGCTCCTTTGTATGTCCCTCTCACCGTCCTCTTGTTGAAACAAACAGACTTGCAAAAGCCGACCTGAGAAACACTCAGGCGGCAAATAAAAATTAAGGAGGCAGATAAATGAATAAGTTAATCGTTTCGTCTTCCCCTCATATCAGAACTAAAACAGAAACTCCAGGCGTAATGCTTGACGTTATAATTGCCCTGCTTCCCGCGGTGATTGCAGGCGCGTTTATCTTTGGTTTAAGAGCGCTTTTGGTTGTTGCAACCTGTGTTCTTTCTTCGGTTGTTGCGGAGTTTCTCTTTAACCTTGCGACTAAAAAGGAACAGACAATCTTTGACCTTAGCGCAGTTGTAACAGGTATTATTCTTGCGCTTAATCTCCGCGCTGACGCTCCTATATGGCAGTGCGTGCTTGGCTCTGTGTTTGCAATTGTTGTGGTTAAGTGCCTCTTCGGCGGTCTCGGCTGTAACTTTGCTAACCCTGCGGTTACAGGACGTATATTCCTGCTCATTTGCTTCACAGGTACAATCGGTGGCGGCGCAAGACCTCTTATTTCCTCTGCTCCCGAGCTTGTTTCGGGCGCAACTCCCCTGTCTGTTATGGCAAAGGGCGGTGAGCTTCCCTCTCTTCTCGATATGTTCCTTGGCTTCAAGGGCGGAGCAATCGGTGAGGTGTGTATTGCGGCTATTCTTCTCGGCTTCATTTACCTTGTTGCAAGAAGAGTTATCCACTTTGAGACGCCTTTGTTTATGATTGGTACTGTATTTGCGCTTTCTCTTATAGTTGATAATAGCTTCTCTATGGCTCTTTATCAGATTCTTTCAGGCGGTCTTGTATTCGGCGCTGTATTTATGGCAACCGACTACGTTACCACACCCATCACACGCACAGGTAAGATGATTTTCGGTATTGGATGCGGTCTGATTACATTCCTTATTAGATATTTCGGAAATTATCCCGAGGGCGTTTCCTTCGCAATTCTTCTTATGAACATTCTTTCTCCCTACATTGAGAAGTGGACTGCTCCCAAGGCATTAGGAGGTAAGAAATAATGAAAAATATCTTCAAAAAACAAAATATAATGCCCGTTGTGGTTCTTGGTTCTATCTGTCTTATCGTCGCGGTGCTTATGGCGGTTATTAACAGCTATACCGCGCCCAAAATTGCAGATTACGAGGCGCAGAAGGTGTTTGAGTCCTTGAAGGTTGTTCTTGACGGACACTTTGAGGAAGTATCTGTTCCTGCGGGCGCTCCCGCAACCGTTACCGCTATGTATAAGGTAACCGATGATGATAGCGGAGACTTCAAGGGTAACGTTGTTACCGTTAAGCAGAAGGGTTATGCAGGCGATATTCTTCTTACAATCGGTATTGATGCCGAGGGTAAGACCACAAAGGTGGTCATTACCGCTCAGAGCGAAACTCACGGTAAGAATATAAATCCCTTGCTTGACCGCCTCTCCGCAGGCGTTACCGCGGAAAACGTTGCAGACGTTGAGGCCGTTTCAGGCGCAACCGTTTCCTCTACCGCAATTAAAAGCGCTATTGCAGATGCATTTAAGGCAGTAAGCGGTATCGCAAGCGAGCCCGAGCCTGAGGTGCTTCCCACAAGCGAGGAGCAGATTTTGGCTTACGCTACCGAGATGATTGGTGAGGGCGCAGAGTTTACTAACGTAACTCCCGATGAGAGAGAGTTCGTTAAGCGTATTTACCGTGAAAAGAATGGTAAGGGCTATATTGCATACCTTGTTGTAATGAGCCGCTACGGTACAGTTGAAACCGAGACCATTATTCACGTTGAAAATAACGGAAAAATCAAGGATATCAAGAAGCTTATCTGGAAAACCAGTGATGCTATGTACGGATACGTTCCGCCTGAGGCTGACGTAGTAGATGCATTCTATGCGAGCCTCAAGGGCAAGGGTGTCTCCGAGCTTGAGGAGCTTGCAGCTCTTGAAGAAGGAAATCATAACGGACTTATTGTAACCCAGGGTACAAATACCTCAAAGGCACTTCTTGGCGCGCTTGTTGAGGGCGTTAAGAATATTAACGAGCTTATTAAGCAGGATATGCCTACCGCAGAGGAGCAAATTCTTGCTTACGCCAAGGAAATGGTTGGCGAGGGCGCTGAATTTACCGACGTAACTCCTGAGAACAGAGAGTTCGTAAGACGTATTTACCGTGAAAACAGTGGCAAGGGTTACGTTGCATATCTTGTTGTAATTAACGAAAGATATGCAAGAATTGAAACCGAAACTCTTGTTTACGTTGGTAATAACGGAAAAATCAGCGGTATTAAGAAGCTTATTTGGAAAACCAGCGATGCAGGTTGGGGCTATGAGCCTCCCGAGACTGCTCTCGTAGATGCATTCTACGCATCTCTTTCGGGTAAGGGCATTACAGAGCTTGAAGAGCTTGTAAATCTTGAAAATAACAACAATGGATTGCTTGTAACCAATGGAACAAGCACCTCAAAGGCACTTCTTGGCGCGCTTATTGAAGGCGTTAAGAACATTAACGAGCTTCTCAAAAAGGATATGCCTACCTCCGAGGAGCAGCTCTTTGCTCTCGGCAAGGAAATGGTTGCCGATGACGCAGAATTTACCGATATCACCCCCGGTGATATAACATTCATCAAAAAGATTTACCGTGAGGACAAGGGCAGAGGATATCTTGCTTATCTCGTCGTAATCAATGAAAGATATGCAAGAATTGAAACCGAAACTCTTGTTTACGTTGGTAACGACGGAAAAATCAAGGATATTAAGAAGCTTATCTGGAAGACCAGCGACGCAGGTTGGGGCTATGTGCCTCCCGAGACTGCTCTTGTAGATGCATTCTATGCATCTCTTACGGGCAAGGGCGCCTCTGAGCTTGAAGCTCTTGTAAATCTTGAAAATAATAATGAAGGCTTGCTTGTAACTAATGGAACAAGCACCTCAAAGGCGCTTCTTGGCGCGCTTATTGAGGGCGTTAAAGCGATAGACGCCGCTCGCGCAAAGGATATGCCAAGACCTGAGGATGAAATGCTTGCATTTGCTCAGCAGATGGCAGGCGAGGGAGCAACTCTTACCAACGTTACACCCGGAAACGTAGAATTCCTCAAGCGTCTTTACCGTATTGATGATACCAACAGCTATATTGCATACGTTGTAGTTATCAATGAAAGATATGGCAGAGTTGAAACCGAAACTCTTGTTTACGTTGAAAACGCTGTCATAAAGGATATTAAAAAGCTTACTTGGAAGACAAGTGACGCAGGCTGGGGCTACGAGCCTCCTGAAGAAAGCCTTGCTGATGACTTCTATGCGAGCTTGAAGGGCAAGAATCTTGCTGAGCTTGAGGAGCTTATTGCTCTTGAAAGCAATGATGACGGTCTGCTTGTAACAAATGCAACCTCGACCTCAAAGGCGCTTCTTGGAGCTCTTGTTGAGGCGGTTGAATCTGCTGAATCCTTGAATATTGAGATTCCCGCTCCCACAAATAACACCCCCAGAATAGTAGGTATTGTAGTGATTGCATTGCTTGTTGCTTCTGTACCTGCGGCAATTATTATCAGAAGGAGGATATTCAGATGACAAATAATAAAAAGCTCTGGACCTTCCTTAAGGGACTTATAGCCGAGAACCCCGTTTTAGTTCTCGTGCTTGGTACCTGTCCCACGCTTGCAGTATCCACCTCGGTTATCTCCGCGCTCTCTATGGGCCTTGCGGCAACCGTAGTTTTGGTTTGCTCAAACATTGTTATTTCGCTTCTTCGTAAGGTTATTCCTGAGACGGTTCGTATTCCTTGCTATATCGTAGTTATTGCGGCATTCGTTACCGCAGTTCAGATGCTGCTCTACGCAGAGCTTCCTGAAATTTACGAAATGCTTGGTGTTTACCTTGCTCTTATCGTTGTTAACTGCATCATTCTCGGCAGAGCCGAAATGTACGCAAGAAAGAACGGTGTCGTAGACTCCGCTCTTGACGGTCTTGGAATGGGTATCGGATTCCTGCTTGCTCTTCTTGCTATGGCAACCATTCGTGAGGTGCTTGGCGCAGGTAGCTTTGCAGGTATCGAAATTCCTTTCATGGTTGATTACAAAATTCCTCTCTTCGTTCAGGCTCCAGGTGGATTCCTCGTTTACGGTATCCTTATTGCTATCGTAAACGCAATCGGTCCTAAGAAGGGCGCTGAAGAGAGAAAGAACTTCTCCTGCGAGGGCTGTCCCTCCGCAAGCCTTTGCGGCAAGGTTTCCTGCGTTGAAAACGCAGAGCTCGTTTGCGCAGCAGAGGAAAACACCCTTGTTACAGAAAACAACGTAAAACCCGAAAAGGAGGATGATGCAAATGGAAATTAAGATGCTCCTTTATATACTCCTTACAGGAGTTTTTGTTAATAACTACGTTCTTCAGAAGTTCCTCGGTATCTGTCCCTTCCTCGGAGTTTCTAAAAAATTCGACCAGGCAAGCGGTATGGGTATTGCCGTAACATTCGTTATGCTTTGCGCAACTGCGGCAACCTGGCCCATCCAGAAATACGTGCTTGACCCCAACGGACTTGGCTATTTGCAAACTATAGTTTTCATTTTAGTGATTGCAGCCCTTGTTCAGTTCGTTGAAATCGTGTTGAAAAAGTTCATTCCTGCGCTGCACAAATCTCTTGGCGTTTATCTTCCCTTGATAACCACCAACTGCGCAGTGCTTGGCGTGGCAATCAATAACATCACCGACGGCTTCAACTTTGTTGAGTCCATGTTCTCATCTTTTGGTGTAGGTCTTGGCTTCCTTCTTGCCATGGTTCTCTTTGCAGGAGTTCGCTCCAGAATTGAGAATTGTCCCTCGCCTAAGGCTATGCAGGGGCTTCCCATCACACTTATCGCGGCATCTATCGTTTCACTTGCATTCTTCGGCTTTGCAGGTGTTGTCGAGAACCTGCTTGGCGTTTAATCAGGAGGTAAAGAAATATGCCAATTCTTATTCCTGTATTAGTTCTTATCATAATCGCAATCGTATGCGCGGTACTTCTTACCGTTTCGTCTGTTCTCTTTGCCGTTGAGGTTGACGAGAAGGCTGTGGCAGTTCGTGACTGTCTTCCCGGCGCTAACTGTGGCGCATGCGGCTTCTCGGGTTGCGAC
>JAZQWA010000025.1:0-31668 GCA_045632065.1 Eubacteriales bacterium
CCTGCCTCGTTCTCAAGGAGAGCGATGTAGGAAGTTCTGTTGGGGTCGTACTCAATGCCGATTACCTTTGCGGATTCATCAACATTTCTCTTGAAATCAACAAGTCTGTACTTCTGCTTGTTACCGCCGCCGTGATGACGAACGGTGATCTTGCCGTAGCTGTTTCTGCCGGCATTCTTTTTCTTCTTAACGATGAGGCTCTTCTCGGGAGAGAACTTAGTAACTTCATCGAAGGAGGGGCTGGTCATATTTCTGCGCGACGGTGTAGTCGGCTTATACTGTTTTACTGCCATTTTTTTAACCTCCTATTAGTTCATGCTCTCGAAGAAGGCGATGGGAGCAGAGTCCTCAGAAAGAGTAACAACTGCCTTCTTCCACTCGCTGGTGTAACCGAAGTGGACGCCATATCTCTTGGGCTTCTTTTTCATGTTAATGGTGTTGACCTTTACAACCTTGGTCTTCTTGAACATGGTCTCAACTGCGTATGCAATCTCTGCCTTGGTAGCATCCTTTGCAACCTCGAAGCAGTAACGCTTCTGTGCAACGCTGTCCATGCTCTTTTCGGTGATAAGAGGTCTTACAATGATATCTGCAACCGATTTCATCTTGCATATACCTCCTCAATCTTTGCTACTGCACCCTGAGCTACGATGAGAGTATCGCAGTTAAGGATGTCATATGCGTTAATGGTATTCCACTGAGTGGTCTTAACGCCCTCGATGTTAGCGCAGCTCTTGATAACGAACTCGTTAACCTCGGGAAGAACTACAAGGGTCTTCTTTGCGGCGCCTACTGCAGCGAGCATCTTAACCATTTCCTTGGTCTTGTACTCGGTTGCGGTGATAGCGTCGATAACGATCATCTCGTTTGCTACAACCTTAGAGGAGAGCGCAGAGAACAAAGCTGCTCTCTTCATGCCCTTGTTGAGCTCGATGCGATAGCTTCTGGGCTTGGGGCCGAGAGCGATACCGCCGTGTGTCCACTGAGGAGAACGGGTGGAACCCTGTCTTGCGTGACCGGTACCCTTCTGCTTCCAGGGCTTTCTACCACCGCCGGATACTTCCGAACGAGTGAGAGTGGACTGTGTACCCTGTCTCTGATTCATAAGAAAAGCTCTTACTGCGGTGTGGAGGAGTGCTTCGTTAACTTCTCTGCCGAAGACCTTCTCGGAAAGCGCGATTTCGCCAACCTTCTTGCCCGCCATATTAACAACATTCATATTAGGCATTCTGATTTCCTCCTTCCGTTATGCTTTAACCGAATCGCGAATGAATACGATGCCGCCCTTTGCGCCGGGAACTGCACCCTTCACTGCGATAAGATTCTTTTCTGCATCAATCTTAACCGCTACGAGGTTAAGGATGGTAACCTGCTCGTTACCCCACTGACCAGCCATCTTCTTGTTCTTGAAGATTCTCGCAGGGTCGATAACACCCATGGAACCGGACTGGCGATGTACAGGACCAACACCGTGAGTCATTCTCAGCTTGTGGAGATTCCATCTCTTGATAGCGCCGGTGTATCCGTGGCCCTTTGTAATACCTGTGATGTCGACCTTCTCGCCTGCGGCGAAGGTATCGACGGTTACTACAGAACCTACTTCAAGTGCGGTGCAATCTTCAAGTCTGAATTCCTTGAGATGACGCTTGGGGCTTACGCCTGCCTTTTTAAAGTGACCAAGCTGAGGCTTGTTTACGTTCTTCTTAACGTCTTCGTATGCAAGCTGAACAGCGTTGTAACCATCATTCTCGATGGTCTTCTTCTGTGCTACCACGCAAGGACCTGCTTCAATCAGGGTTACGGGAATCACGTTGCCTTTTTCGTCGAAGATCTGAGTCATACCCAGCTTCTTGCCGATAATGCCTTTTTTCATTTTTTCCTCCGTTAGTTATTGGTTGACAGGTTTTGAATTTTCGCTTTCGCGGAGCCCGCCAACATGACTTTGGTTTTGGAGCTTAGCTCCGGGGATTTGAAGTTCCCCATGTAATCGGGTGGGTTGTCCCGAATTAAGCCTTAATCTCGATCTCTACGCCTGCGGGAAGCTCGATGCCCATAAGAGCCTCTACTGTCTTCTGGCTGGGTTCGATAACGTCGATAAGTCTCTTGTGAGTACGCATTTCAAACTGCTCACGGCTGTCCTTGTACTTGTGAACAGCTCTAAGGATTGTTACAATCTCCTTGTCAGTGGGAAGCGGAATAGGACCGCTAACCTTGCTACCGTTTCTCTTCGCAACGTCTACTACCTTTGCTGCTGCGGCGTCAATGATAGTGGAGTCGTAGCTCTTGAGACGTACTCTAATCTTGTTCTGTGCCATTGTGTTTTTCCTCCTTGTTACGTTTTGCTTTTAAACCGTTTTAAGAAGGCGATGAGTTTTACACTGCTTCGGGCGTTTCAAACCCCTCCAACAAAATCAGTTCGACAAGCCTCCGCAGTGGCTCACGAACCGAATCAAGTAATGCAGTGTGCCAAAAAGGCCGACACTCTTGCTTCGCCCGGTTAAATATCGGACATACTCCACGGAAATTCCCTGCTTCTGTGAGCAGCCACCTCCCGCTTCATCGCATATCAAGCTTTTATATTATATAATAAAACATTTTAAAAAGCAAGTACTTATGCAAAAAAAGTTCCAAAAATTTTCTCAAAAAATTCACGAATTTTAACGAGGCTTTTTGTATATATTGCACAAAGATTATACAATTTCTGCATTTTATAGCCCCTCTGGGCAATTTAATGGCAAAAATTTCACTTTTTTCTTCGGTTGTTTACATTTTATTCATATTTTTAATGTAAAATAGATAAGTAATACTTATAAAAAAGCGCGTTATATACGCGTGTATATAATTAAATGAAGGAAATTGATTATGAAAAAGAGGACTATTCTTGATATTTATCTTCTGACACTGATTGCTCTGGGGGCTTCTGCCGTCGCTCTGCGAACCCACGCTTGCCTTAATTTTTTCAACACGTCCACTATGCATTTTGACGATAAAACGGTCATTGGAATTGCCACCGCCTTTATAATTTTGGGCATTGTGGCATTCGCCAGCTACTTCTTCGTTGGGGAGAAGCAGATGCGCCTTGTGGCAGTAAATGACAATGCTGCGACTTATATTCCCTCGGGTGTTGTTTGCATTGCCCTGCTCTTTATGGCAGCTGACAAGCTCTCCTTTATGGCGGGCAAGGATTTCGGCGCCGATAAAATTCTTCCTGCAATAACCGTGATGCTCATCGGACTTGCGTTACTCTCTGTGGGCGCATTCTTTGTTTCAATATTTATTCAGAAGCGTGAGAACGTGTACAAGGCTGCATTCGGCTTGTCGGTTGTGCTTTTCCTTGCGCTTTACGCAGCTTATCTTTACTTCAACAAGGAAACTCACCCCACCAACTCCCCCAACAAGCTCGTAGACCAGATTGCATATCTTTTCGCCGCCGTGTTCTTCCTCTTCGAGACGAGAATTGCTCTTGGCAGAGCAAAATGGCGCTTATATATCGTCAGCGGAATGTGCGCAGGTCTGCTTACGGCATACTCCGCCATTCCTGCGGTTATAGTTTACTTCTCAAACGGATATATATTGTCCGACAGTATTGCTGAAAGCGCAGTTACACTTGCTATTTCGATATTCATTTTCTCACGTGTGGCGCAAACAAGAGCGCTCACTCGCGACGTTGAGTGCGAGGCGGCGGAAAGAATTGCAAAGCTCTCATCTATCAGAGAGAGCGAAATCGAGGAAAGCAGAAAGCTCACGCACGCGCAGGAAGATAATAATGTAGAAAACGACACCAAGGATGCCGAAAACTACACCTTTGACATTCCCTACGACGATGCAAGGCCCGATTACAGCTCCGACGTATCAAATACAGATATTTAAGCCAAAAAGGACTCTTATATGAAGAAAATTCTTGTCATAGACGGCAACAGCATAATAAATCGCGCCTACTACGGTATGCGCCCCTTGACTACGAAGAGCGGAAAGACCACTCACGCAGTTTACGGTATGATAAACATAATTTCAAGGCAGCTTTCAGCTCTGAATCCCGATTATGCGGCGGTGGCGTTTGACCTTAAAGCGCCTACCTTCCGACATAAAATGTACGACGAATACAAGGCGGGCAGAAATCCTACTCCCCCCGACCTTATTTCGCAGTTCCCCGATGCAAAGGAGTGCCTTAAACTCATGGGACTTCACGTTCTCGAGCTTGCAGGCTACGAGGCTGACGATATTCAGGGCACGATTGCAAAAATGGCACACAGCACAGAGGATACCGAGAGTTACATTCTCTCGGGCGACCGAGATTTGCTCCAGCTTATCGACGATAAGGTTACTGTGCTTTTGGCAACCAACAGCGAGACAAAATCAATGAATTCCGAGGCATTCAAAGAGGAATACGGCATTGATTCAGCGCAATTCGTGGATATGAAGGCGCTTATGGGCGACTCCTCGGACAATATTCCAGGCGTTGCGGGCGTTGGAAAGAAAACAGCGCAGAATCTTATAAGCGAGTTCGGCTCGCTTGACGGCATTTATGACAATATTGATGCAAAAAGCATATCCAAGGGCGTAAGAGAGAAGCTTATTCGAGACAAGGATAATGCTTATTTATCCCAGAATTTAGCAAGAATCTGCACAGACGCGCCCCTTGAACTCACCCTTGAGGATTTAAAGCGCGCCCCTGTTGATAAAAAGGGACTTTACAACAAATTTTCCGAGCTTGAATTAAACTCTCTTATTGTAAAATTCGGGCTTACAGGCGCTGACGAGGACGAAACCGAGGAGATAACTCCTGTAGAGGAAGAAGAAATTTTCTACACAGAAGCAGATGCTCAAACCATCAAGAAAAACATTGGTTCCGCCTTTTCTGTGCAGTTTTTGAACGGTATAGTTTACATTTCTGACGACAAATCCAATTTTTCCTATACAGGTCAGCTTGATGAGCTGAAGGATATTTTTGAAAATCGAGAGATTGTTTGCTTTGACGGCAAGACGGTATGGCATGCGCTCGACAAGGTAGGAGTAAGGCTTGAAAATACAAAGCTCACCGACCTTGCGCTCTATGCATACGTGCTCAATCCCGGCGCAGGAAATCCTACGCCCGACTCTCTCGTGTCCTCATTTTTAGGTAAAAACGTATCTTCAGGCACTGCCGTTGCCTATTATTTCCGCGAGCTTGAAGAAAGAATGCGCGAGATGATTGAAAAGGCAGGAATGCTGGGAGTTCTACGAGATATTGAGCTGCCGCTGATGCCACTTCTTTGCGAGATTGAGAAAACAGGCTTTAAAATCGACTGCGAGGGAATAAAGGAATACGGCGAGGCGCTTGACGCGCTGGCTCACGAGCTGACCGAGCGAATTTACGTGCAGTCAGGCAGAGAGTTCAACATAAACTCTCCAAAGCAGCTCGGCGAGGTGCTTTTTGAGGAAATCGGACTTCCCCACAAAAAGAAAAAGACGAAAACAGGCTATTCCACCGATGCGGAAACCCTCGAGGAGCTGCGCTCCTACTCACCTATTATTGACGATATTCTTGAATACCGCCAGGTGACGAAGCTTCGTAACACCTACGCTTCGGTTTTGCCTACCGTTGCCGATGAAAACGGCAGAATACACACTGATTTCAAGCAGACGCTGACCGCAACAGGCAGACTTTCCAGCGCAGACCCCAATTTGCAGAATATTCCTATCAGAACCAAGATGGGACGTCAGATGCGCAAATATTTCATATCAAAGGACGGCTATTCGCTTATTGATGCCGATTACTCGCAGATTGAGTTAAGGCTTCTTGCTCATATTTCGGGCGATTACACCATGCGCGAGGCATTTATTGGCGGTCAGGATATTCATACAAAGACGGCTTCTGCCGTATTCGGTGTTCCCGAAAGCGAGGTCACCGAGGATATGAGAAAGCGTGCGAAGGCGGTTAACTTCGGCATAGTTTACGGCATCGGCGGCTTCTCGCTGGCAAAGGATATTAACACAAGCGTTGCCGAGGCTACGCAGTATATCAAAAATTACAAGATGAACTACCCCGATATTGACAGATATCTCGACGAGGTTGTAAAGCAGGCGGAGGCTGACGGATACACGACCACAGAGTTCGGCAGACGCAGATATATCCCCGAAATAACAGCGCAAAACGGCAATCTGCGCGCATTTGGCAGGCGAGTTGCCATGAACGCTCCCATTCAGGGAACGGCTGCTGACGTAATGAAGCTTGCAATGCTTGCAGTTGACAGAGCAATCAAAGCCGAGGGGCTTGATGCAAAAATCGTTATGCAGGTGCATGACGAGCTTGTAATTGAGGTTAGTGACTCCGAAATTGATGCTTGTATGGCTCTTGTAAGACGTGAAATGGAGGGAGCGGCAAACTTCTCCGTTCCGCTTACAGTTGACGTTACCGTTGGCAAGAACTGGCTTGACCAGGCATAATTAAGCATATACAAACAAAAAATCACCCATAAAGCCGTGTCATACCGACACATTGGCTTTATGGGAATTTTTTATTCAATTAACGAGAAAATTATTGAAACATAACGAAAAAAGCATCAATAAATCAGAAGCTTCGTAACGCCTGCAAGATTACCACCCTCGTTTTCATCGGCAAAAACGCTTTCAGTCAAATCATTGTCCCTGGCAACCTTTGCAGTTGAGGTTCTGAATCTTTTGGCAACCGAGAAAAGTGTGTCCTCACCAGAAGGATAATACACGGTTATTTTTCCCTCATTTTCAGGCATTTCAGCTCCCTCGTCTATTGTAAGAGAGACCAATATTTTCTCTGTTTTTTCCTCGCAAACGGTGATTACACTCTCCAACGAGCAGGAAGCAGAAATCTTATTATCGCTTACATACGCAGATGCAGAATTTGCTGAAATTTTAGCAAAAATCTGCGAATTTTCGTTATTTTGACAACTTATATTTACTTTTGTTTCAAAAGGAGCGGCGAATTTAACCGTTGAGTAGGTTGGTGTGCTATCCGATTGCGACATGGAAATTCCGTTATACTTCACCTCGCCCGAGATTTTGATTCCATCAGGCTCTTTTTCTACGCTTTCAATTTTAGGCGTCGCATTAAGGAATACAACCGAGTCTATATTTTCGTCATCAAGGTCGGCTTTTGTTATTTCTGCGCTGTGCGTTTCGCGGTGTGAAATCAGCTCAACAAGCTCATTATACTTGAAGTCCTCGTATCTGTTTTCGGTGGCGTTGCTCTTTAAGTAGCCGTCAAGAGATAGGCTGACGGGCTGGTTTTTCTCACCTATAACACAAATTTCAAGGATGCAGTTCATTGTTATATTGCATCCCGAGTCATCTGGGTTAACATTAGCCTTAATTGATACGACAGATACCTCGGGAACAAGCTTCATAGCCTCGTCGGCATTCTCAAAAGCAACGTTCTCCTCGAAGCCTACGTTTTTTTCTGCTAAATAGGCAGGCTCGTCGCCATTCTGAATCAGCGCGCACATACGAAGCTTGCCACGCACAACTGCATAGGCGCCGTCAAGCTCTACGCTTTCCACGGTGGGCTCTGCCACACTATGCACAACCGACAATTCATCGGCAATTGCGCCATCAATTTTCGCAATACTCTCCCCAAATTCCCTCTCGGTCAGGGTGGAAATGCATGTTTGATGTATTTTCACCGTCTTATTGTTAAGCTCGGGCATATCTGCGCCGTCAAAGGCATCTCCCATAACCTCTACAAAATCCGTTTCAGACACTCGAACGCTACCAACAAGCGACGCTCTGGCAGAAAGCTTACGAGGGCCTACAACTCGGATAGCGTAATTTGAAACCCTTGTGTCCGCAAAGGAGTCCTTATACTTCTCGCCGTCGCACTTCACCGAATAGTCGTAATCCGAGGTGAATTCTGCCGAGGTAATCTTATTTTCCGAATCAATATAAACCACGTTGTATATCACAACGCCCGACAGCTCTACCTCGTCACCGCCTGCAAATCTGCCTGCGGGACGCAGGGTGGCATCGGTGAACAATATTTTACGCACGTCGCCAAGATAATCAGGAAGCGTGTAATCTGCGTTGCTTTCGGTGTAAACGTCACTGCATTTAATATTCCTTGTAAACTGTGTATCAGTCTTTATTTCCATAAAAAATCCCCACTTTCGTTTTTATTCATTACGAATATATTCGAAGGTGGGGTTAAATATTACATTTTGTTTGTCCTTAAAATTTAGATGGCACGACAAGTATAAACACAATAGCCGCAAGCGTGCCGATAATGTCAGCGAGCTCGTAGGTCAAGCCGAGAAGCATAAGGCCGCCTGTAATGAGCACGTATAACACGTACATAATCACAAGAGAAATAAGCATACCGACAAATCCCTTAAATCCAAGTGAAAGAACCAGGGCTACGATAAGAACAACACGCGCAATTGGAACAACCATTGCAGGAACGGATATTTCCATCACCATAGGCGCGATATCGCAGAAAATGATTACTGCGAAGGATAATACGTTTAACAAAGCGAGAAATTTCCTAAATGTCATAAAAACCTGCTTTCTATGCAATAGATACAAACGCGCTTATCATTGCATAAAGAGAAAATACTGCCAAAATAGCCGTGATTATAAATAATACAATGCCAATTTTTCTTGCTCCAAGACAAACGAACCCCATGCTAAAGCAACCAAATGCCGACGTCACAAACATCACTGACGACAGTGTAATTACACCGTGATTAAGTACGCAGAACAAAACGGCAAGGACAATGGATAAAACGCCAACTACCAAAAGAATTGCGCCGGATTTTCTATCAGACATATTACATCCTCCATATTAATATTATTCTACTCCCATAGACTCCATAAGTCGCTTATTGAATTCCTCGGCGGTGTTGTATCCCATTTTCTTCTGTCTATTGTTCATCGCTGCAACCTCTATTACAACCGAGAGGTTACGTCCGGAGGATACAGGAAGAACGATGCTGGGAATCTTTATGCCGAGAATCTCGGTGGTTTGCTCGTCAAGGCCGAGTCTGTCATACATTTTATCCTGCTGCCAGCTCTCAAGATTGATTACAAGGTCAATCTTCTCGCTCTCTTTAACCGCACCCATACCGAAAAGACGTCTTACGTCAACTATACCTATTCCACGAAGCTCAACGTAGTGGCGAATAATCTCGGGGGCACGACCTACAAGAGAGGTTGCCGAAACACGCTTGATTTCAACGGCATCGTCGGCAATAAGGCGGTGTCCTCGCTTCAAAAGCTCGATTGCCGTTTCACTCTTACCTACGCCAGAGTCACCAAGGAGCAAAATACCCTCGCCATATACCTCGACGAGAACACCGTGACGGGTAATTCTCGGTCCGAGCTCAACGTTAAGAAAGGCGATAAGCGCAGCCATAAAGTCAGAGGTGGACTTTGAGGTGCGAAGAAGCGGTACTCTGTACTTTTCAGCAAGAGCTATAACCGACTTGTCAATATCGATAGAGCTGGTGTAGATTACACCTGCAGGCAAGGACTTAAAGAAGTCCTCGAGGCGCATCATACGCTCCTTTTTAGGCAGGGTTTCAAGATAAAGATTCTCCACCTTACCTATAATCTGAAGTCTCTGCTGCTCATAATGGTCGTAGAAGCCTACCATCTGCAAGCCGGGACGGTTTACACGGGTACAGCTTATCAAAATATTTTCGGGAAGGTCGGGTAAATACATGCTTTCAAGGTTGAATTCCTCGATTACCTTCAACAGTTTTACAGAATAGCTTTCTTCCATTAAAATTTATCTCCTTAAATATTTAACCATTTTAATATTAGCACATATTGTAAATAATTGCAAGTTTTTTTCAAAAAATTCTTCATCCCCTGCAATTGCACTTGATTTATTAGCGCAAATCTGTTACAATAAATATGAAAATTTATTTTGAGGTAATCCCGATGAAAAGAATTATTTCAGCCGTTTTGTTGGTTGCAATGCTCTCGTGCGCTTTGATGAGCTGTAATAAATATCCCCCGAAAAGAAGCACCAGAGAGGAAAGACGCGTCGTTATGACTCTCAGCCTTGACGGTGAAGAATACGAGATAAAATACGAGCTTTACCGCGCGCTTTTCCTTAATTACAAGAGTCAGGTTGACGGCGGAAACGCAGGTGTGTGGTCGTCTGACCAAAAAAGCGAGTATATCAATAAAATAAATACGATTATTGCAAAAAAGGCAGCCGAGATTTACTCGGTATTCCACCTTGCAGGCAAGCTTGGAATCGACCCATACTCCAAGGACGTCGATAAGCAGATTGATGAATATATCAGAATCAGCGTTGAGGGAAATGAAGCCGACGTTATCGGATTTGGCGGCGATTATGACGCATATCTTGACGCCTTGAAGCAGAATAACCTCAATTATTCGCTTCAGGTGCTTCTGTTCAGATACGATATAACCATGAATCTTATAAACGAGTATTACAAGGGCTATGAGGACGAGGCGCTCGGCCATATTCCAGGCGATTTCTCCTACACTAAGGACGACGTTAGAGGCTACTACTTCTCTGATAGCTCGTCGAGAATTTTACATGCATATTTAGACGAGGGCTACGGCGCTAATTCACGTGAAAGAATAGAATACGTGCGAGAAGGCATGCTCAGTAAGACCACAGATACCGAGGTTGCGCTTTATATCATTAACAACACCGCTGTAACCTCCACAGACCTTATTATTAACAAGAAGGTAAGCGGAGTTATGGTTGGCAATTACACCTTGGGCGAGGTTTACAGCGTTTACAAGGACACTGCATTTGCTCTTGGAGTGGGCGAGGTCAGCGAGGTAATTGAGATTAACGACGGTGTAACCACCTACTACGTGCTCTATAAGCTTCCAAAAACCGAGGAGCATTTTGCCGATTGCTATGACGATATTGCATCCTCATATCTTGACAACAAAATCAGCGAGCTTCTTGCTGATATTTCATCAAAACTCGCAGGCAATGTGGAGTACACCAAGAAGTATTCAAAAATAAATCATTCGGAAATTTCAATGTAATTATGAACAAACAGGAATTTATAAAGCTATACAGATTATCCGATGCCGCGCCTATTGACCCGTCCAGCAAAACAATAAAGGGCGCTGCCTTTGCCGAGGCAATCAAAGAATTTATAAATGATAACTTCCGAGGCATTGCCGAGGTTGAGACGGATATAAAATCCAACGGCTCGGTTATGATTTGCGCAGAATATACCGCGTTTTATTTCAAAACGCTTCTCTCCTTCCTGCACGGCAGGGTGTATCTGAATATCAGTATTTTCGAGGACGATGATGCCCTTCGAATGAGCATAACCTCAAGCGAGGATATGCCGTTGACCTTTGAGGAGAGCAATTATCTTATAAAGCTTGCAAGAAACGCAGGAATGGAAATCTATCCCGAGGATAGACAAATCCACCTCTCTCTTCGCTACTCCGAAGCGGCTCGTCACGGAGTCTATGCAATCTCTGTTGCCGACGGCAAGCGTGTGATTCTCGGCAAATTATGCGAGATTTTCTTTTAATATGTAAACCAAACATAACAAAAAGGCAATATCCGATATGGATATTGCCTTTTTACTTTGTTAACTGTGCCAATTTTGGTGACTTTTATAATGCCGCTCTGGGTGCTTTTATGCCGCTTTTGGCAAAGCCTCGTTATGAGATGCATTCAGCATATTTTCAATGAAGATACCATATCCCTCGGTGGGGTCTGCCACGAGGACGTGAGTTACTGCTCCGATAAGCTTGCCGTCCTGCATTATGGGGCTGCCGCTCATTCCTCTTACTATGCCGCCTGTAAGCGCCTTTAAGGTTTCATCGGTTATGCGGATGCGGAAGGATTTTGAGCCGTCGGAGCTTCTATCAATATCGTAGATTTCAATTTTATACTCGCCGCTTTTTCCATTTTTAATGGTGGAAATAATAGTCGCCTCGCCCTCTTTTACGTCCTGGCGCTTGGCTATGGGAATAGCGTTGCCCTTGATAAATGCTTTTTCTGTAATCACACCGAAAACACCGCATTCACTGTTTACAGAGAGGTCGCCTAAGTCCTTTTCGGTTAAAATTCCGCAGAGCTCGCCCGGCTTTCCGCTCTCGCCCTTATGAACTCCGCCAAGGATTACTCCGCAGACCTCGCCACTTTCCATATCAATGACCTCACCGCTTTCAGAATCGCAAATTCCGTGGCCAAGTCCGCCAAAAAGCCCTGTTTCGGGGTCGATAAAGGTCACAGTGCCAAGTCCTGCGGCTCCGTCACGGACGGACAGACCGATTTTGTACTCACCGTCGCGGTAGGTGGGCTTGATTTCCACCCCTATTTCCTCACCTGCGTGCAAAGCGCGGATTGTAAGACTGTTCCCTGCCGATTTTTCCACAATTCTTTTTACGTCGGCGGCAGAATGTACGCTCTCGCCGTTGATAGAAAGGATAACGTCACCGCTTTTCAATGCGGGAATACCCTTGGATTCGGTTACGGTTACCTGCTTTTGCTTGATTTTCACACCAAAAACGTCGCCACCGGGAATGAGAGTTATATTCTCTTCCTTACTTTCCTTCTCACCGAAGAAAAGCTCCCAGAATCTCGAGCCAACCTTAACGTTATCGGATAAAACAGGAGCGTATTCCTCCATTTTATCGGCATAAGCCGTCTCGGTCGAATACTGCTCTGCCGATATTACCGTGGCGCCCGAGCCAAGCAATGTATATATAGTTAGAATGAAGCAAAACGCCTTCTTGATTTTTCTATTTTTCATTTTATTACCCTTTACAAAAAACTTGATTCGCTATGTATTACTTTTCGCATTTGGGGGGCTTTTTATGTGTAACAAAAAATAGAAAATAACACTTTTTGTAAGCTATTGTTTGCAAAAATCAGAGCAAGCAATGCGCAATTCAAGGTACAACTTTAAAATTCAATATAATAATTTCGCTACCGAAAGAAGAACGAGGAATTTTAACAATTCCTCGTTCTTTTATACTGTAATCAAATATAAGCATTCTTCTCATCGTTATCTTCTTTGTTTTTTGAATCAAATTCAGAAAAACAAAGTAAAAAGTAGTTGCACTCGTCGCAACAGCACTCATTCCCCTGCTCTCCGTTTCCAAGACAAGCGGCAGTTTCTCCCGGAGTAATTTCTATGTCGGTAATATCAATAACCTTTTTGGGAACATTCTTGCTCATATATTCTCCTATCAACATACAAAAAGTGCGCCAACCGAGGTCAGCGCACCGAAAAACGCAAACTCCAAGTTGTCGCCAAACAATCTCTTCATAGTATAGGTTCACTATACAATCAAGCGGGAGCTGCGCTTTTACCAAAGCGAGTTTGCTTAATTGTACAGCGAAAAAGCTATAGTTTTCGAGTAAAGAGAAAAAACCTATAACTATGAATATTAAGATTGTTTGGCAAAACTATTATATCACAATTCTTTATGTTTGTAAATATATTTAGAGAAATTTTATACAATTCCACTCGGGAAGCGAGAGGTTCCTTTTCTTTACAAGCATTACATTTATATTCACAAATGCAAAATACGGCACACCTCTTTCGAGTTATACCGTATTTTTTCAAAGCTATCCTTTAGAATACCAATCTAATGTCTGCTTTTTCTTATTTATTCTTCTCCTTAAGAGCGGCTCTCTTCTGCGCCTGGGCTCTCTTTCTTGCGGGGGTATCAAGAATAACCTTACGGAGTCTGATAGACTTGGGAGTTACCTCAATAAGCTCCTCGTCGGTGATAAACTCAATTGCTTCCTCAAGAGAAAGCTGAATGGGAGTGATGAGAGTAAGCTTTTCGTCTGCGCCTGTGGAACGGATTGCAGTAAGATGCTTTTCCTTACAAACGTTAACCTCAATATCATCGGGCTTGGGGTTTTCACCAACAATCATACCCTCGTAAACGGGGGTTGCAGGGCCAATGAAGAGAGGGCCTCTGTCCTGGGACTGATAGAGTCCGTAGGTAGTTGCCGTACCTGTTTCCGAAGCGATAAGAGAGGATGTAAATCTGGTCTTGATTTCACCTCTGAAGGGCTCGTATCCTGCGAATATTGAAGAAATAAGTCCCTCGCCTCTAGTGTCGGTAAGAAGCTCGCTTCTGTAACCAAACAGACATCTTGTGGGAATAGTGTAAAACAGCTTCTGACGTCTGCCGTGAAGCTGCATATCGTCAAGCATACCCTTTCTCGAGCCGAGCTTCTCCATTACGGAGCCAACGTATTCCTCTGGGACGTCGACGATAACCTTTTCGATAGGCTCGCACTTTACGCCGTCAATTTCCTTATAAAGCACTCGGGGGTTGGAGCAACAAAGCTCGTATCCCTCTCGACGCATATTTTCAATAAGAATGGAAAGGTGCATTTCACCTCTGCCGGCAACTCTGAAGGAGTCGGTGGTCTCACCGTCGGTAACGCGGAGAGAAACGTCCTTAAGAAGCTCCTTATAGAGTCTTGCGCGAAGGTGACGGGAGGTAACGAACTTACCCTCCTTGCCTGCGAAGGGAGAGTCGTTAACCGAGAATGTCATCTCCATGGTAGGCTCGCCAACCTTAACGAATTCAAGAGGCTCAACGCATGCGGGTGAGCATACGGTATCGCCTATGGAAATTTCCTCGCAGCCCGAGAAGCAGATTATATCGCCAACCTGAGCCTCGGTTACAGGAACACGCTTAAGTCCGTCGAACTGATAAATTGAAACAATTTTTGCAGGCTTGGACTTTCCGTCACCATGGTAATTGCACACCGCAACGCCCTGTCCCTGCTTTATAGTGCCACGCTCGATACGTCCGATACCGATTCTACCAACAAACTCGTTGTAGTCGATAGAGGAAACGAGAAGCTGAAGGGGGTCGTCCTCCTCACCGTCGGGAGCGGGCATATATTCAAGAATAGTGTCAAGAAGGGGTGTCAAGTCCTTGCCGGGTGTATGAGGATCAAAGGACGCTGTACCTGCTCTTCCCGAGCAGAAGAGCATGGGAGAATCAAGCTGCTCATTGGTAGCGTCAAGCTCAAGAAGAAGCTCAAGCACCTCGTCACCAATTTCGTCAAGTCTGGCATCGGGACGGTCGATTTTATTAACAACAACGATAACGCGATGGTTCATAGCCAGCGCCTTTTCAAGCACGAAGCGAGTCTGAGGCATAGGTCCTTCCGCTGCGTCTACGAGAAGAATAACGCCGTTAACCATCTTCAGTATACGCTCAACCTCACCGCCAAAATCTGCGTGACCGGGAGTGTCGATAACGTTGATTTTTACGTCCTTATAATGAATAGCCGTGTTCTTCGCAAGAATGGTAATGCCTCTCTCACGCTCGAGGTCGTTGGAGTCCATTACTCTGTCGGTGGTTTCCTGATTTTCACGGTATATACCGCCCTGACGAAGCATCTCGTCAACGAGAGTAGTCTTGCCGTGGTCAACGTGAGCTATAATTGCTATATTTCTTAAATCGGTACGCTTCATTTTATATGCCTTTCAATATCCTTTTTCTACAACCTTAACATTTTAACATATTGCTATGCAAATTTCAACAAAATTTGAGAATTTTTTCTATTATTTTGCCTCTCCGAAGTGCTCGTAGGTCCAGCCCTCGCCGTTTATCTCGTGAGCGCGGCTTATGCTGACGAACGCCGTCTTATCTATACGCTTTATAATCGCCATAAGCGCTGCATACTGGCGCATGGAGAATGTCACCGAAACAACCTTCTTTTCGGTTCCCGAATATCCGCCTATTGCGGTATAAATGGTGGTGGTACGGTCAATCTCATGTCTGATTGCAAGATTGATTTCCTCATACCTATTAGAAACGATGCGCGCAGTGTACGCCTGGGATCGACCAAGGAAGATTTTATCAATAACCATGGCGGTAATCCATGCGGAAATAACGCCGAGCAGCGTCAGAATAAGGTCCTTCATAACGAACATACCCAAGAGAACCGTTGTAGCGTCAATGAGGAATATTACGGTTGAGCTTTTCCATCTTTTAAAGAATCTGCACATTATAAAGGCTATAATATCGAATCCGCCCGTCGAGCCGCCACCAAGGAAGGTCAGAGCGCAACCCGTACCAACGGTAACACCCGAAAACAGAGTGCCTATAATCAGAGCAACATCCTGATTGACCGAGCCCTGAAGATAAAAGAAGCCGCCAAAGACGTCTGGCGATGCAAGAGGCATCATAGCAGAAATCGCTATGGGGTAAACTATGGTTGATGCAAGAGTTTTTATTGAGAAATCCCAGCCAAGCACAATCAAGCCAAGAAGGAACAGCCCCCAGGTGATTATTGCAATAAGAATATCAATGGGAATAAGGTCCCCGACTATGGCTTCAATTACTATGGAAAGACCCGTAACACCGCCTGTTACAAGATTAAAAGGTATCATAAATACCGCGCAACCGAATGCCAGAATTAGGGTGCCAAGAACCACCAAAAACAGATTTTTGGCATGTAACAATATTTCATTTTTATTAAGCTTCAAATTTAATTTCATATATCCTACCTACTTTAACACAATTAGAGTCCCTAATTTATTATTTTACCATAAATATAAATATTTTTCAATATTTTATATGCATTTTTTTGCCAAGTTGTAATAATCGATGGTAAAACGCTTGTTTTTCTTGACTTTTTTGCTATTGTGATATATAATAATTGTAACAAAGGAGGTTAAAAATTATGGAAATTAACAAACAGTTATTCACCTCTAACCTGACAAAAATTTTCTCATCAAATGGACTTTCCTCGCTGCTTTCTATGGAAATAATGGAGAAATTTTATCTTCTTACTGTAAGAATGCTTGAGGAAAATGAAAAATATAATCTGACGGCTATAACCGACCCTGATAAAATTATTCTCAACCATTACGCCGACTGCTGTACCCTGGCTTCAAGGCTGAAAAAGGACGCGAGCGTCATTGACGTCGGCTGTGGAGCGGGATTTCCCTCTCTGCCACTTGCAATAGTGCGTCCTGATTTGAAGATTTTGGCGGTTGACTCTACCGCAAAGCGTGTAAGCTACGTTGACGAGACGGCAAAAATGCTGGGGCTCAATAACCTCAGAGCCGAGGTTATGCGCGCCGAGGACGGCGGTAAAAATCCCGAATACAGAGAGAAATTCGACTATGCCACAGCCCGTGCAGTTGCAGAAATGCGTGTGCTTTCCGAGCTTACGCTTCCCTTTGTCAAGGTTGGCGGTCAGCTGGTGGCTATGAAGGGCAAAAATGCCGAGTTTGAGCTTTCAGGCGCGAAAAAGGCTATTGCAACCCTTGGCGGACGTGGCGCAAAATGCGAGGAAATAACACTTAAAGGCGGAGCAGAGGCTCTAACGCATCCGCTTATAATCGTGGACAAAAAGGAAAAGACACCTGCCTCATTCCCTCGTCCCTTTGCGCAAATATCAAAAAAACCACTATAATTGAAAAGACGGAGAATTTTCATTCTCCATCTTTTTTTATTCCTCATCTATGGGCTTAATCTTGAAAATCTTGTTCATGGCATCCATGAATTTCTCGCTGTTCTGCTTATCCTTCATAAGCTTAACCAGCTTTTCTGTGTCCATATTTTCAACGTCAATAGTCTTTTCCTTATCCACACGGTCAAGATACTCTGAATGGGTATAAAGTCCGACGTTACAGATAAACTCGTAAACCTCGAGGCTTTCATAATCAGCCTTCTCATGCTTGAACCAGCCAAATTCCTCAGCAAACTCGGTGTGCAGCATGCTCCAGAAGCTCTCCTTACCCTCGCTCCAGAGGAGATTGTATATTTTATAGCATCTGCCTGCCGATAGATTAAGATACGCCTTGGAGAGCGGAATATACATTCCGTGTCGCATAAGGAATTCCTTTATCTTGCGGTATACAACAGGAACCTGGCTATAATACTTGCGGAAGAGCTTTGCTCTTGATTGCTCGGAGTATACTCTATGGTGAATAAGAACGTTGTCAACCCTCGCAACCCTCTCTGCAAGGCTCATTGCGGAGCAAACGAAATGCACGTCCTCAAAAACGTACAAATCGGGGTCAAAGCTAAGCTCCTTATCTCTTATAAACGAGGTACGGAAAAGCTTGTTCCACACGTAACCCGTGGTGCTCTGCAAAATCTGGTCGGGATACTGACTCTTCGAGGTGACGATACCGGGAGCAAAAATATGACTGTGAGGCTCGTCGGTGGGAGCGATAAATTTATCCTGGCTCTCGTTGTAGATATCGAAGCGAGTAACTGCTATATCAAGAGAATCTCTTGTGGCAGTCTCATAAAGGGTGGCAAGCAACGATGGCTCGTAGAAATCATCTGCGTCAAGGAATATGATATACTCACCTCTGGCTCTTACAATTCCCTTGTTTCTGGCAATTGAAGGGCCTGCGTTATTCTCAGTTACGATTCTGACACGCTCGTCCTGCTCCTGAAATCCCTTAATTATTTTCAAGGAATTGTCGGTAGAGCCGTCATCGATGCAAATAAGCTCGATTTCACGAAGACTCTGACCTAAAACGTCGGATACCGCGCGGTGAAGATACTCGCCGGCATTATAAATAGGCATAATCACCGATACCTTAATATCGGGGTTATGTATAATTTCGTTTTCCATAAAACTATTCCTTTCGAAATGTACCTACATATTATAGCACTTTATATACAAATTGTCAAGCATTGACAATAAACGAGGCAGGATAATAGCAAATATTATCCTGCCTCGTTATTAAATAACTACCTCTACTCCTGTTCCGTCTGCCGATTGTACGTCAACAAGCTTCCATTTTGGGTGTATTTTGTGCATTTGTCTTAAGGTTTTCTTTAGTCTTCTTATCGTTCGGGGCGGAATATCTGGAATAGTATCTGCTCCGGGAAGTTTTTTTGCTATCTTCAGGGCAGGTGAGTTTAAAAAGAGCCAATTTGGAAAAATTATAAAGAATTTTTTGCCCTCGGTTTTTAAGGAGATTTTCATTATTCCACCACTATTCTAACAATATCGCCGTCGCTTGATTCAACCTCAACGAGATTGCCGATTACGCCCTGCTCCGCTAATAGCATAAGCGCCTTCCAATCAATATTCAGACTGTCCAAGCTCTCCTTGTTACCTACGCCAAACGAAGAGAAGGAAACGCCCGATTCAAGCAACACCTGAAACAGCGGGAGCGGCAAATTTACCCGAACCCTATCGCCGTCTGCGCTATCAATGTATATACGGAACATAAGCTTATTAAATTCTTTGCGTTGTTTTTCAGGCACAAGGGTAACGGTTTCCTCCGCAGATCTTCCTGTAAGCAGCTCGTCAACTGTACACTCTAATTTCTCTGCAAGGGGCACAAGCGTCATTATATCGGGACAAGAAATATCATTCTCCCATTTGCTAACTGCCTGGGCGGAGACTCCAAGCATTGCCGCAAGCTCCTCTTGGGTTAAGCCCTTTGCCTTTCTCTTTTCTGCTATTCTTTCGCCAAGTGTTTGTTTCATAACGGTATCCTCCGAGTTTTGTTTTGCTTTACGCACCCTTATTCTACGACAAGCTCTTCATTTTTTGAAGATATTAACAGTTGTTTTTACTCAATTATTGGTTGAATATTCACTAAACCGTTGGTTAATTGACAACTTTTGTTTGCAATATAAGCAAAAAGAGCCGCAAATCGCGACTCTTTTTTTGCTTTTTATATATTACTGAATTTCAGCCTCGGAGAGTACGAGGGGCTCGTTTTCCTCTGCGATAAATGCATTTTCCTCTGCATCATCGGGGGAATAGCTTGCCTCTGTAACGATTACCTCGGGCTCAGCTCCTGCCTCGCCTGCATCCTCAATCTCAACAGCGCGATATCTGCCAAGACCTGTACCTGCGGGAATGAGCTTACCAATAATAACGTTCTCCTTAAGACCAAGAAGCTTATCCTGCTTACCTGCAATTGCTGCCTCGGTAAGAACTCTGGTGGTTTCCTGGAAGGAAGCTGCGGAAAGGAAGGACTCTGTCATAAGAGCTGCCTTTGTAATACCAAGAAGGAGGGGTGCGCCCTCAGCCTTACGAAGACCGATTTCGCCAGCCGCAATTCTTGCCTCGATTCTCTCGTTAGCCTCACGGAACTCAACGATATCAACCTTGGTTCCTACAAGAAGCTCGGTATCACCGGCATCCTCAATCTCAACCTTACGTGTCATCTGACGAGCAATACACTCAACGTGCTTGTCGTTGATTTCAACGTCCTCACCGCGGTACACCTTCTGTACCTCACGGATAATGTAATCATAAACCGCATCGATACCGCTCATGTGAAGAACGTCTGCAGGGTTAAGGAAGCCCTCGGTCAACTGCTGACCGCGCTTGAGCTCCTGACCGTCCTCAATGGAAAGACGCATACCGAAGGGAATCTCATATACTACCTCATCTGCTGCGGGAACACCGCTTGCGTCGGTTGCGCCCTGAATGATAACCTTAGAAAGCTTCTTATCAGAAACGATACGAGCAGTACCGTTGTACTCTGTAACAACAGCAGTCTTCTTAGGTCTTCTCGCCTCGAAGAGCTCTTCTACTCTGGGAAGACCCTGAGTAATATCCGAACCAGCGACACCACCGGTATGGAAGGTTCTCATCGTAAGCTGTGTACCGGGCTCACCGATAGACTGTGCCGCGATAACGCCGACAGCCTCACCGATTGCAACGGTTGTGCCGTGTGCAAGGTCTGCACCGTAGCAGTGTGCGCAAACGCCGCGCTTTGCAAGACAGCGGAGAATGGTACGAACCTCAACGGAGGTAATGCCTGCCGCGATAATATCGTTTGCCATATCCTCATCCATCATGGTGTTAGCGGGAACGATAAGCTCACCTGTTTCCTCATTGATAACGTCGTTTACGGTATATCTGCCTACGAGACGCTCAAAGAACTTCTCAACAACAACCTGTCCCGCAACGATGTCGGAAACTACGATACCGCTCTTTGCGCCACAGTCCTCCTCACGAACGATAACGTCCTGAGAAACGTCAACAAGACGACGGGTAAGGTAACCCGAGTCTGCGGTACGAAGCGCTGTATCCGAAAGGGATTTACGAGAACCCTTTGCACCCATGAAGTACTCAAGCATTGTAAGACCTTCACGGAAGTTAGACTTAATGGGGATCTCGATAGTCTTACCGTTGGTTGCGAACATAAGTCCACGCATACCGGCAAGCTGTCTCATCTGCTTGATAGAACCACGGGCTCCCGAGGTTGCAATCATGTTAAGAGAGTTATATTTGTCAAGGTTTGCGATAAGAGCGTCGGTAACTGCGTTTGTGGTCTTATCCCAAACGTCGATAACCTGCTTGTAACGCTCGTCATCGGAAAGTTCACCCCAAGCAAAGAGCTCGTTGATTTCGTCAACCTGTTTGGAAGCTGCATCAAGAAGTCCCTTCTTCTCGGAGGGGATAGTCATATCGTAAACCGAGATGGAAAGCGAACCTCTGGTAGAGTACTTATAACCCATAGACTTGATTTCATCAAGAACCTTTGCCGCCTCTGCGAAGCCGTGATACTTGATAGTAAGGTCAACTATCTCCTTAAGCTTCTTGGATGTGGTTGCAAAGTTGATCTCAAGGCCGAAGGGATCTACGCTTCTATCAACGTAGCCGAGGTCCTGAGGAATTCTCTGGTTGAAGATAAGTCTACCGTAGGTAGCGTCGATAAGAGCGCTCTTCTCCTCACCGTCGATAACCTTGGTAACTCTTACCTTAATAGCTGCGTGCATACCGAGATGCTTGTTCTCGTATGCCATCTCAACCTCGTTGAAATCACGGAATACTCTGCCCTCGCCAATCTCACCGGGATGGTCGATTGTAAGGTAGTAAGAACCAAGCACCATATCCTGAGAAGGAACGGTTACAGCCTTACCGGAAACAGGCTTCAAAAGGTTGTTTGCAGAGAGCATAAGGAATCTTGCCTCTGCCTGAGCCTCGCTGGAAAGAGGCACGTGAACGGGCATCTGGTCACCGTCGAAGTCGGCGTTGAACGCAGGACATACGAGGGGATGAAGCTTGATTGCTCTACCCTCTACGAGAACGGGCTCAAACGCCTGAATGGAAAGACGGTGAAGTGTAGGCGCACGGTTAAGAAGTACGGGGTGCTCCTTGATTACGTATTCAAGAGCGTCCCAAACCTCGGGTGCTGCCTTATCAGCCTTTTTCTTTGCATCTCTGATAGAGTTAGCCTTCTGAGTCTCGATAAGTCTCTTCATTACGAAGGGCTTGAAGAGCTCGAGAGCCATCTCCTTGGGAAGACCGCACTGGTAAATCTTAAGCTCAGGGCCTACAACGATAACCGAACGGCCGGAATAGTCAACACGCTTACCAAGAAGGTTCTGACGGAAACGTCCCTGCTTACCACGAAGAATCTCGGAAAGCGACTTAAGAGGACGGTTGGAAGCGCCTGTTACAGCCTTACCTCTCTTACCGTTATCGATAAGAGCGTCAACGAACTCCTGAAGCATTCTCTTCTCGTTCCTGATAATAATCTCAGGAGCGCGCATTTCAAGGAAGTGCTTCAAGCGGTTGTTTCTGTTAATAACTCTACGGTAGAGCTCGTTAATATCCGAAGCGGCAAATCTACCGCCGTCAAGCTGTACCATAGGACGAATATCTGCAGGCAATACGGGAATAGTTTCAAGAATCATCCACTCGGGACGGTTGCCACTCTTTCTGAATGCCTCAACGATTTCAAGTCTCTTGATAATCTTAACTTTTTTAGGTCCGGAGGACTCTGCAAGCTTCTCACGAAGCTCCTTTGCAAGCGCCTCAAGGTCGATTTCAGCGAGAAGCTCCTTAATAGCCTCAGCGCCCATACCTGCCCTGAAGTCGTCCTCGTACTTCTCTCTTGCGCTCTTGTACTCAGCGTCGGTGAGAAGCTGCTTCTTCTCAAGAGGAGTGTTACCGGGATCGATAACAACGTATCTTGCGAAGTAAAGAACTCTCTCAAGAAGTCTTGTGGACATATCAAGAAGCGCGCCCATTCTGGAAGGAAGCGCCTTGAAGTACCAGATGTGAGAAACGGGAGCTGCAAGCTCGATGTTACCCATACGCTCACGACGAACCTTCTTGGTGGTTACCTCAACGCCGCACTTCTCACATACCTTGCCCTTGAAGCGAACTCTCTTGTACTTTCCGCAAAGGCACTCCCAGTCCTTGGTCGGACCAAAGATGCGTTCGCAGAAAAGACCGTCACGCTCAGCTTTAAGAGTACGGTAATTTATGGTTTCGGCCTTGGTTACCTCACCGTGTGACCACGAACGGATCAGCTCGGGAGACGCAAGACCTATCTTTATAGAATCAAACGTATTCTTATCCATAGTTTGAATTGTACCTTTCTGTTTCAATTTCGGTAGTGTCACGAGCCTTCGTTCAAGGCTCGTGAACCTGAGAAATCATCTCGTTACCGTAGCTCAATTATTCCTCGTCAGCGGCATAATCGTCGCCTTCGTCATATTCGTCATAGCTCTCGTCCTCATCGGAGAAGAACTCTTCATCATCGAAATCCTCATCGTCGAAGGACTCATCGTCCTCGCCCTCAGTCTTCTCATTCTGCTCATCAACAGAACGCTCAACCTCCTCGATATTGGTGAATACGGGAGCGTCGTCATCTACCACGCCGGAGATGTCAACTGCCTCGCCGTTCTCATCAAGAACGCGAATGTCAAGGCAAAGAGCCTGAAGCTCCTTAACCATAACCTTAAAGGACTCGGGAATGCCGGGAGTAGGAATGTTCTGACCCTTAACGATAGCCTCATAAGTCTTTGTTCTACCTGCGATATCGTCAGACTTAACGGTAAGAATCTCCTGAAGAGTGTAAGCTGCGCCGTACGCCTCAAGAGCCCAAACCTCCATCTCACCGAAACGCTGACCACCGAACTGAGCTTTACCGCCCAGAGGCTGCTGTGTTACGATAGAGTAGGAACCGATTGAACGAGCGTGAATCTTATCGTCAACCAGGTGGTGAAGCTTAAGGTAATACATTATACCTACGGTTACGGGGTTGTCGAAGGGATCGCCGGTACGTCCGTCGTAAAGAGTAACCTTACCGTCAATTACCTTGAGAGTCTGAGTCTTCATAAGATTACGAAGCTTCTCATCGTCGTCAACTATAGACTGATCTACGCGCTGAAGGTCCATCTGACCGTCCTCACGTACAACCTCCATAAATACTGCCTTACCGCGAACCGACTCGTTAGGACGGATGTCACGGGTGTACTTCGCACGGCGGAGAAGCTCGAGAATGTCGGTCTCCTTTGCACCGTCGAATACGGGCGTCATTATCTTGATGCCAAGCTTTCTGCACGCGATACCAAGGTGTACTTCAAGCACCTGACCGATATTCATACGTGAAGGAACGCCCAGCGGGTTAAGAACGATATCAAGAGGAGTACCGTCTGCAAGGAAAGGCATATCCTCGGGAGGAAGAATTCTCGAAACTACACCCTTGTTACCGTGACGGCCCGCCATCTTGTCACCAACGGAAATCTTTCTCTTCTGCGCAACGTAAACGTGAACAACCTTGTTTACGCCGGGAGCAAGCTCGTCGGAGTTGGTACGGTCATAAATCTTAACGTCAACAACTACGCCGTATTCGCCGTGACGCATCTTGAGCGAGGAGTCCTTAACCTCGCGCGCCTTCTCACCGAAGATCGCACGAAGGAGTCTCTCCTCAGGAGTAAGCTCGGTCTCACCCTTAGGTGTTACCATACCTACAAGGATATCGCCGGGGCGTACCTCGGTACCGATTCTGATGATACCGTCCTGGTCAAGATTCTTAAGAGCATCGTCACCAACGTTGGGAACCTCACGGGTAATTTCCTGTGCGCCAAGCTTGGTGTCACGTGCTTCCTTTGTGAACTTTTCAATATGAATAGAGGTGTACATATCCTCGCGAACGAGCTTCTCGTTAAGGAGAACCGCGTCCTCGTAGTTGTAACCCTCCCAGGTCATAAAGCCGATAAGAGCGTTCTTACCGAGAGAGATCTCACCGCCCTGGGTAGCGGGACCGTCTGCAATAACCTGACCTGCCTCAACTCTATCTCCCTCGTTAACGATGGGACGCTGGTTTACGCAAGTGCCCTGGTTAGAGCGCTTAAACTTAATAAGGTGATAAGTATCCTTGCGGCCGGAGTCGGAGAGAATGATAATCTCTGCGCCCGATGCGCGTTCAACGATACCGCCCTCCTTAGCTACCACTACTGCGCCGGAGTCAACCGCCGCCTTGTACTCCATACCGGTTGCAACGATAGGAGAGTCGGTAACCATAAGAGGCACTGCCTGCTTCTGCATGTTTGAACCCATGAGTGCACGGGTGTTGTCGTCGTTTTCAAGGAAGGGGATACAGCCTGCAGCAACAGAAACTGCCATCTGAGGACATGCGTCCATAAGGTCAACGTCGGTGGGCTCAACCTCGATGAACTCGGTGTTAAGTCTTGCGATTACTTTCTTATTGGTGAAGTAACCGTTCTCGTCAACAGCCTCGTTCGCCTGAGCAACAACGTTGTTATCCTCTTCGTCAGCGGTGAGGTAAACTACCTCGTCGGTAACGCGACCGGTCTTCTTGTCAACGATTCTGTAAGGCGCCTTAAGGAAGCCGTAATCGCTGATCTTTGCGTAAGACGCAAGGTAGGAGATAAGACCGATGTTAGGACCTTCGGGAGTCTCTACGGGACAGATTCTGCCGTAGTGAGTATAGTGTACGTCACGCACCTCGAAGGACGCTCTGTCTCTGGAAAGACCGCCGGGACCGAGAGCAGAAAGACGACGCTTGTGAGTAAGCTCTGCAAGCGGGTTGTTCTGGTCCATGAACTGAGAAAGGGGCGAAGAACCGAAGAACTCGCGGATTGCGGTTGCAACGGGACGTGTATTGATAAGCGCCTCAGGACGAAGGTCGTCTGCGTCGTGAGTAGCCATTCTTTCCTTGATGTTCTTGTCCATTCTGGACATACCGATTCTCATCTGGTTCTGAAGAAGCTCGCCTACGCAGCGAAGACGTCTGTTACCAAGATGGTCGATATCATCGGTAGAGCCGATGCCGTGTGTAAGACAAAGAAGATAGTTGATTGAAGCGAAAATATCTTCCTTGGTGATGTGCTTGGGGCAGAGCTCTGTGAAGCGCTCGCCTACAAGTCTCTTGATGTATCTTTCCTTAGCCTCACCTGTGAAGCCCTCTGCGTCAGCCGCAGCGATAATCTCGGAGAGGATACCGAATCTAACCTTCTCGCCTGCCTTTACGCCGCAGTCGGTAAGGTCGTAACCAAGAACAAGCTCAGGACGTACGGTATTGTTACCGAACACCTTAACCTCTCTCTCGGTCTCGGTCTTAACGATAACCTCGTTTACAAGGCTGTCCTCGATAGCGGTTGCAAGCTCGCGGGTAATCTCTGCGCCTGCCTCTGCAACGATTTCACCTGTAAGGGGGTTAACTACGGTTTCTGCAAGGGTGAAGCCCTCAATTCTTCTGGCAAGAGCAACCTTTTTGTTGTACTTATAGCGTCCAACAGGAGCAAGGTCGTATCTCTTGGGGTCGAAGAACATGTTATTTACAAGTATTTCAGCCGATTCAACGTGGGGAGGCTCGCCGGGACGAAGCTTCTTGTAAATCTCCTTGAGCGCCTCGTCACGATAGGATGTGCCGTTCTCCTCTGCAAGAGCAGCGCACTCGTCCTTCATCATGGTAGCCTTAAGCGCTTCCTCGTTACCGAACATAGCGATAATCGCATCGTCGTTGTCCTCGCCTACGGGGCAAAGAGCGCGGATAAGCACGCTAATCGGAATCTTGCGGTTCTTGTCAATCTTTACGTAGAATATGCCTGCCGCATCGGTCTCATATTCAAGCCAAGCTCCTCTGTAAGGAATTACAGTAGCGGTAAAGTTATGCTTACCCTGCTTGTCAACCTCGTCAGCGTAGTACATTCCGGGAGAACGAACAAGCTGAGAAACGATTACTCTCTCGGCGCCGTTGATAACGAACGTGCCGTTGTCGGTCATCAGGGGGAAATCGCCAAGGAAAATCTGGGCGGTTTTAAGCTCACCGGTAGCCTTGTTAACAAGACGAACACCTACCTTCATGTGAGCGTCGTAAGTAACCGATCTGTCCTTACACTCCTCCACGGGATATCTGGGGGTGGGGTCGATAGAATAGTCGGTAAACTCAATGGACAGGTTTCCTGTGTAGTCCACGATAGGTGAAACGTCACGGAGAACCTCGTTTAATCCCTCTCTGAGGAACCACTCGTAAGAGTCCTTCTGCACCTCGATAAGATTCGGCATTTCCGTCGCGGCTTCAATCTTGGAAAAGCTCATTCTCACATTGGTGCCAAGTTTACGGGGTTTAAGCATCATAAATAGAATCACTCCATTCCTGAAAATTTTCTGTGTCAGTTCGCTTTTAAGCGTTTTTTTGCAATCTTAGGCAAAATGCGCAATTTTCCGTAGGTTTTTTGTCAAAAATGACGAGTCTCCCCTGAAAAAAGGGCAGAAATCCCCCCAAAGAAAAATGCTAATATAATGCATTTTAATATTATATCATAATTTTCTGTTTTGTCAAGCGTTTTGGAAAAAATTTTCAAAAAAAATTATTCTGCCCCAAATTAAAGCAAAAAGCAGCGAGGATTTTTCCCTCACTGCTCTTTTAATAATAATGTAACAATTCGATAAAAACGATTTTCTGTTTTAACCAAAAATCAGGCTCAGAATCGGCGCTAAAAACGCAGGAATAAAGATAGCCGGAGTCAGATTTGCCGTCTTGACGTTAGTTATACCAAGCACGTTAGTGCCAATCAGAATAATGATAAGCGAGCCCGTCATCGACATATATGATATGGATGCGGCAGGCAAAATTTCAACTATGAACAAGCCTACAAGGGTTAAAAGTCCCTGATAAATCAGCACGAAGAATGCCGAAAATACGCAACCGATACCCAACGTTGATGCCATTACGAAGCAGGCTACGCCGTCAATTACCGCCTTTGCAATAAGAATATCAGGCTTTCCCATAGCATCTGCAAACGCGCCGTTCACAGTCATTGCGCCAACGCAAAACAGCAAACAGCAGCTGACAAATCCTTTGGCAAAGCTGCCTTTTTCGCCATTTTTATCAAATTTCTGCTCGAGAAATCCTCCGAGTCGGTTAATCTGCTTGTCTACGCCAATAAGCTCGCCGATTAAACCGCCTAATGTCATTGACACAATCATTACAAGCACCTTGATAAGTCCGTCGGACAAAAGACTTCCGTCAGAAACCCTCGGAGCAGCCTCAAGCGCGCCGTCAATTCCAATGTAAATTACACAGACGGATATTGCAGTCATAAGAATTTTTCTTATGTTATCAGGAATCCCTTTTTTCACAAGCATTCCCAGAATTCCGCATGTAAAAACCGTCAAAAAGTTAACTATAGTTCCCAAAAACGGCATTTTTAATCTCCTGATGCGTTAATTATTTCGCAAAGCTGACCCGCAATTACGTAATGGTCGCGAAGACTTATATCGCAGGTAAGAAAAACAGAACTAAGCGTAGAGGTTAAATTGTAATCGTCAGAGGACGGATTTGGAACGCCACCGGGATGATTATGTGATATCGCCACAGAGGAAGCGCGACGGCCGATTGCCGTCTCGAGCGCCTTTCTCGGCAGTATTTCCGACGAATTAACCGTTCCCTCGCCAAGCAAATCGAAGCCTGTTACCGCGCCATTATCGCTGAAGCTGATAAGATAGGTCTTTTCAACCGATTGACCGAGGAACAAAGCCTTCAGATAATCTGCAATCTCCGCCTTGTTGTGCTTTTCACCAAAGCAAAAGCCCTCAATCTGACGTCTTGACGTTACGTATGCAAGTATTTTGAGATAAAAAGCGCACTTTTCAGAGGTATCCGAAATAAGATGTGCCTCGGATGCGTTAAATACGTTTTCAATAGTTCGGTATTTAGGCAAAAGAAGAGCTGCGGCTGCTTCGCCATTACTGCCAACCGCAAACTTAAGTAAATTAGCAAAATAATCGTAATCGCGAAGATTGTAAGAAGCGCTCTTACGCACATTTATGGTGTTAAGGCTTTCCTCGGTTATTGCGGAAGCCATATTTTCATTTTTTTCGATGTGATTTTTGCTCTTCAGAAATTCTGTAAGGTGGGGCATTTGCGAAAGCTTCGTGGTAAAGTTTTTAAGCGAGCCTATGCCTGCATAGTTAGGGCCTGAAACTATGTAGTGCTCTGCGTGAACAAGCCCTGCAATATTCAGCGCATTGGTAACGGCATTGTTGGTAGCCCTGTCTCCATCAGACGGATAAAAGGGACCGAATGGATGGCAGTGAGCAGTAATAACAACGCTTGCGCGATTCTTAACCGCCTCATCAATAAAGTTTTTCGCCTTTACGCCTCCCGACTCATAGTCAAGGTCATAAAGCATTTTAGCGCAAATCAGGCGCATACTGCTGTCAAGGAACATTGCGCCAACACACTTATCCTTGGCATCAGCAAAGAAGTCAACGAAAAACTCACCTACCGACTCGTAATTTGTGAAGCAATTTTCATTTTCGGGTACTATTTCCGCACCGATAATTGAGCCGAGCTTCCCTACCTCCACAATGAACTCCGCGCTTCGCTCGCCTATTCCCGAAACACCGACAAGCGCCTCCTTGCTCGCCCTTAAAACTCCGTCAAGACTGCCGAAGGCATAAAGAAGCCTTTTTGCAACAGGGTTAGTGTCCTTATACGGAATTACGTGGTACAAAAGCATTTCAAGAAGCTCGTAGGTGTCAAAAATATCCTGTCCATGCTTCAGAAGCTTTCGACGCATTCTCTCACGGTGACCCTCATGGATACGAGAGTCGTCTATGTAATTCTCCATTTGGGCCTCCTTACGATTGATTTTAAGACAATCAGAATTTTCTTTCTGCGAAAAATTCCTCGGGAATTTCTATTTTAAAGCCCTCGGGCTTTCTGAGCTCAAGCATATTGATTTTCATACCCTGCTCCGAGAAATTCTTCTCGTACTCGGTCATGATATTGCCATCATTCCACTCTGACGAATGAAGGTCTCTTGTTACGATAGCGGGTGTGAGTCCAATTGCCTCGATTTCCTCAAGCGAGAAATCAAAGAGGCCTACGTTGTCGGTCTTAAAGCGAAGCACACCACCGTCACGAAGCAGGTTCAAATATACCGCGAGGTAACGTCTGTGTGTAAGTCTGCGCTTTGCATATCCCTTCTTCGACCAGGGGTCAGAGAAATTGAGGAATATGGCATCAACGCTTCCGGGCGCGAACATCTTAGCAAGGTTGTCCGCGGTGTCTATAACGAATCTCAGATTATCAAGCTCTCCGTATTCGCCCGAGGCAGCCCTCTCTGCGCCAATAACAACGCAGTCGGTAACTCTCTCCATAGCGAAATAGCAGGCTTCGCTGTGACGCTCTGCCATAGCGCAGGCAAATCCACCCTTTCCTGCACCGATTTCAAGATATACAGGCGCGCCTGCCTTACCGATTTTCTCAGCTGGGTCGGTCATAACTCCGTCTGCCCTAAACAGATATTTTTCGCACACTGCAAGGCGAGAGGTGGAGTTTTTCTTTTTTCTCATTCTCATATTTTTACACCATTTTGTAAATTTTAGTTTACTTATTCGTCGTTTTTGCTGAATTCAGCCAGCTTAAGCTCGGGGTTGTCCTCGAGAACCCAGCGTATTGCCCACTCGCTTGTGAAGATAAGAAGATTCTTACCTCTGAAGTCCTGAACCCACTTTGTATCGTGGGAAAGCTTCAAGGTTTTGGGGTCAAGCCCCTCGTTTTCTATCCAACGAATCTGGCTGTATTCCATATTGGTTCTGCGCAGGTCGCAGCCGTACTCGTTCTTGAGTCTGTGCTCAAGAACCTCAAACTGAAGCACGCCTACAACGCCAACGATAACTCTTTCAAGACCCGAATTAGGCTCGAAGAATATCTGAATAGCACCCTCTTGTGCAATCTGGTTCATACCCTTGGCAAACTGCTTACGCTTCATGGAGTCAACCTGCTCAACAAGAGCAAAATGCTCGGGAGCGAATGTGGGAATACCCTCAAATTTAACCTTTTTGCCCTTCTCGCAAACAGTATCACCGATTGAGAAAATGCCGGGGTCGAACACACCGATAATATCGCCTGCGTAAGCCTCGTCGATAACCTCACGCTCTGCCGCCATCATCTGCTGGGGCTGGGAAAGGCGGAACGCCTTTTGTCCCTGCACGTGATAGTAGTCCTTGCCACGCTCGAACTTACCCGAGCATATACGCATAAATGCGATACGGTCGCGGTGCGCCTTGTTCATATTCGCCTGAATCTTAAATACGAATGCCGAGAAATTCTCGTCGAAGGGGTCAATAACCTCTCCCTCTGCCACTCTGGGAAGGGGAGACGTAGTCATTTTAAGGAAGTATTCAAGGAAAGGCTCAATGCCGAAGTTGTTAAGAGCAGAGCCGAAGAATACGGGTGAAAGCTTGCCGTGGCGAACCTTTTCAATATCGAAATCACCGCCTGCCGCTTCAAGAAGCTCAATCTGGTCGCAGAACTCGATACGCTGATTTTCACCAACAAGCTCGTCAAGCTTTGCTGTGTCGGAAATATCAAGGTCAATACCTCTGATTCTGTCACGTCCTCTGTGAGAATCACCAAAGGAAAGAAGAGTTTTCTTCTCTCTGTCGTACACGCCCTTGAATTTCTGTCCGCAGCCGATAGGCCAGTTCATAGCGTATGTGCC